>DASZVD010000430.1:0-16346 GCA_035547375.1 Steroidobacteraceae bacterium | reverse complement strand
CTGATCCCGCGCTGGAAGTATTTCTGGCAGTCGGTGGCGGGCCTGTCGACGGCGGCCACCCTTTATTACACCGCGACCAGCCCGCAGGAGACGACGCTCTTCCTGCCGTTCTTCAAGACCTTCGCGGAGCCGTTGTCCGCCTTCGGTTTCATTTTTGGCGCGTACCTGATGATCGTCGGCATGAGCAACGCGGTGAATCTCACCGACGGCCTCGACGGCCTGGCCATCATGCCGGCCGCCCTGGTGACGGCGGCGCTCGGCATCTTCGCCTACGTGAGCGGCAATGCCGTGTTCGCTCACTACCTGCAGATCCCCGAGATCCGCGGCGCGGGCGAGCTGCTCATTTTCTGCGCCGCGCTGGCCGGCGCGGGCCTCGGCTTCCTGTGGTTCAACTCTTATCCGGCCCAGGTCTTCATGGGCGATGTGGGTGCCCTGGCGATCGGCGCCGCCATCGGCGTGATCTCGGTGATCGTGCGGCAGGAGCTGGTCGCCCTGGTGATGGGCGGTGTGTTCGTGATGGAGACCGCCTCGGTCATTCTGCAGGTGGCCTCCTTCAAGCTCACCGGCAAGCGCATCTTCAAGATGGCGCCCTTGCACCACCACTTCGAGCTGAAAGGTTGGGCCGAGCCGAAGGTCATCGTGCGCTTCTGGATCATCTCGCTGCTGCTGGTGCTGGCGGGACTGGCGACGTTGAAATTACGATGACAGCGACAACTGCCAAGCCAATGTCTGCCGTGATCGTGGGATTGGGCCGCACGGGTCTGTCGTGCGTCCGCTATCTGCACGCGCGCGGCTGGCGGCTGGCGGTGACTGACACGAGACCGGAGCCGCCCGGGTTACCCCAGCTCGCCGACGTCGATCCCGGCATTCCCGTGAGCGTGGGCGGGCTCGACACGCAGCTCCTCGACGGCGCCGACTGCGTCGTCGCCTCTCCCGGCGTGTCTACGGATGAGCCTTTTTTCGCCGAGGCGCGTCGCCGTGGTCTCGAGATCGTAGGCGACATCGAGCTCTTCGCGCGTGTGGCCGAGGCGCCGGTCGTTGGAATCACCGGAACCAACGGCAAGAGCACCGTGACGACCCTGGTCGGCCGCATGGCGGAGCGCGCCGGGTTGCGGGTCCGAATGGGGGGCAACTTGGGCGAGCCGGCCCTGGATCTGTTGGGAGCGGGCGTGCAGCTGTATGTGCTGGAGCTGTCGAGCTTCCAGCTGGACCTGACCCGCTCGCTCGATCTCAAGGCCGCGGTGGTGACGAACGTCACGCCGGACCATCTCGATCGATATGCCACCGTCAAGGAATACGCAGCCGCGAAGGCGCGGATCTTTGCCCGTTGCGAGACCGCGGTCATCAACCTGGACGATCCCCTGGTTGTTGCCATGCCGCGCGCGGGCCAGAAAACGGTGAGCTTCTCGTTGCGTGCCTCGATTGGAGCCGACTACGCTGTCACGGCGCGGGATGGGCAGTGGTGGCTCACGCGACGTGGCGAGCCACTGCTGGCAGTCGGTGCGATGAGGATCAAGGGGCTGCACAACGCCGCCAACGCGCTGGCCGCACTGGCATTGGGCGATGCGCTCGGCCTGAGCACGGCTGCGATGCTGGAGGAGCTGAAGAGCTTCCCCGGGCTGCCTCATCGCTCACAATGGGTCGCCGATGTTCGTGGCGTCACCTACATCAACGACTCGAAGGGCACGAACGTCGGCGCCACGATTGCGGCAGTGAGCGGCACGCAGGGCCCTCTGGTCATGATTGCCGGCGGCGACGGCAAGAATCAGGACTTTGCCGAGCTGGCCGCAGCGTTCCAGGGAAAGGTACGCCACACGGTGCTGATCGGTCGTGATGCGGCTGCCATTGCCGAGGCGCTGCGGGGCGTCTGCACACTGGAGACCTGCCGGTCTCTGGAGGAAGCCGTCCGCGCAGCTGCAAAGGCAGCGCAGCCCGGCGATACGGTATTGCTCTCGCCCGCCTGCGCGAGCCTCGACATGTTCCGCGATTACACCCATCGCGGTGCCGTATTCACTCGAGCGGTGAAGGAGCTTGCGGCGTGAACAGCACTGTCGCCAGCTCGCCAACGGCTTACGCCCGCTCCAGCGGGCGCGGCGCTGTCCACATCGATAGCGTTACGGTTGCCTTGGTGCTCGCGATTTCCCTGCTCGGTCTCGTGATGGTGACGTCGGCGTCGGTGTCGATCGCGAGCAAGGAGAGCGGGGAGGCCTTCTACTATCTCGAGCGGCAGCTGTTACTGATGCTCATCGGTGGGGCTTGCGCGGCGTTCGTGTTCTTCATTCCCACGCAGCTTCTCGAACGTCTTTCTTTCCCGCTCCTCGTCATCGCGGGCGCTCTCCTGTTCGCGGTGCTGATCCCCGGGCTGGGGCATTCGGTCAACGGCAGCCGTCGTTGGCTGCGTATCGTGAATTTCAATTTCCAGGTGTCCGAGCTGGCTCGCGTGTTGGTTCTCATTTATATAGCGAGCTATGCGGCGCGGCGCGAGGACGAGCTGCGCGGCACCTTCACGGGCCTCGTCAAGCCGCTCGGCCTGCTTTGCTGCGCCGGCGGGCTGCTGCTGGTGGAGCCCGATTTCGGCGCCGCGACGGTGTTGTTCGCAACGGGCTTCGGCGTCCTGTTCCTCGGTGGCGCCCGGCTGCGCTATGTCATTGCCATGACGCTGTTCGCCGCCGCGGGCTTCGGCGCGTTGGCCCTGAGCTCGGGCTATCGAGTGCGCCGCCTGAAGGCATTCCTCGATCCCTGGGCCGACCCGTACAACACCGGCTTTCAGCTCACGCAGTCGCTCATCGCGATCGGCCGCGGCCAGTGGTTCGGGGTGGGCCTCGGCGAGAGTGTGCAGAAGCTGTTCTATCTGCCCGAGGCGCACACCGACTTCCTGTTCGCCGTGCTCGCCGAGGAGCTGGGCCTGGCGGGCGTGCTGCTGACCCTGGCGTTGTTCATCGCTCTGGTCTGGCGCAGCTTCCATATCGCGCGCCTCGCCTCGGATGCGGGGCTCAAGTTCCAGGCATACCTCGCCGCAGGCTTCGGCCTCTGGGTGGGTATCCAGGCGTTCATCAACATCGGCGTGAACATGGGCGTGTTGCCGACCAAGGGTCTCACGCTGCCGCTCATGAGCTATGGACGCTCGAGTCTGATCGTGTCGCTGGCTTGGGTGGGCCTGCTCCTGCGGGTCTATCACGAGGCCGTGGTCGGGAAGCGGGGCTCGGCAACCGTCCGCCAACGGCAAAGCGTGTTGGGCGATCGGCAGGCACGCTCGCGCAACGCGCAGAATGACGACTCGCAGTGCGAGTCGCGTCCGGCCATGGATGGTCGGGCCGGCACGCCGCGCCAGGGGCAATTGCTCGCAGGAGACCCGGCATGAGCACGGGCCCGATTCTGGTCATGGCGGGCGGCACCGGCGGGCATGTCTTCCCGGCGCTCGCGCTTGCGCGCTCGTTGCGCGAAAAATCCATCGAGGTCATCTGGCTTGGCACGCAGCGCGGCCTCGAAGCCCGGATCGTGCCCGCGGCGGGTATCCCGATCGAGTGGCTGTCGGTGGGCGGACTGCGCGGCATAGGCGCGCTTACCCTGCTCGCAGCGCCATTCCGACTGGCAAGGGCGTTGTATCAAGCGTTGCGAGTCATGTGGCGGCGACGTCCGGTGCTCGTGGTCGGGCTCGGCGGCTTCGTGACCGGGCCGGGCGGCGTGGCGGCCTGGCTGACCGGTCGCCCGCTGGTCATTCATGAGCAGAATGCGGTTGCCGGGTTTACGAACCGCTGTCTTTCGCACATTGCCCGCGAAGTACTGGAGGCGTTTCCCGGCAGCTTCAGGCGCGACATCAAGACGCGGGTCATCGGCAACCCCGTGCGTGAAGACATCAGTGCGGTGGCGCCGCCTGCGGAGCGTTTCGCTTCGCGCAGTGGAGTTATCCGTCTCCTCGTGATCGGCGGTAGTCAGGGCGCTGCGCGGCTCAACGCCGTGGTGCCCTACGCCCTTGCACGCCTCGCAGGCACGATGACTTTCGACGTGCGCCACCAGGCCGGCGAACGTTGGATCGAGGCCGGTCGCCAGAGTTACGCCAGCGCCGGTGTGCGGGCCGACGTGCGGCCCTTCATTGAGGACATGGCCGAAGCCTATGGGTGGGCGGATCTGGTGATCTGCCGTTCGGGGGCATTGACCGTCTCTGAGCTGGCTGCTGTGGGTATCGGCGCGATCCTGGTGCCTTTCCCCGCGGCGGTGGATGACCATCAGACTCACAATGCGCAATATCTCGTCAGGGAAGGCGCGGCGGTGCTCATCGCCGATCGGGCCCTTACGGCTGAACGGCTCGCGGACGAGTTGCGGGAACTGTGCGCAGGACGCGGGAAGTTGCTCGCCATGGCCCAAATGGCCCGGCAGCTGGCCAAGCCGCGTGCTACGGAGGAATTGACCCAATCGTGCCTGGCGCTGATGCAGGGGGGCGCATGAGCGAGCCGCCGCAGCCAGCGCAGGGCGCTAATGCGACACCGCGCCGCCGTGCGACGGATCGCAGAGAGCGCATGCGGCGCATCAACACGATCCACTTCGTCGGCATTGGCGGAAGTGGCATGTGTGGTATTGCCGAGGTGCTGTTGAACCTCGGTTACGCCGTTCAGGGATCCGACGTGAAGACGAGCTCGGTCACGAAGTGGCTGACCGGCCTTGGCGCGAAGATCACTTTGGGGCATGCGGCGGAGAACATCGCCGGAGCCGATGTCGTCGTGGTCTCGGGAGCTGTCCCACGTGGGAATCCCGAAGTGGACGCGGCACTCGAGCATCGTATCCCGGTCGTGCCTCGCGCCGAGATGCTCGCCGAGCTCATGCGCTTCCGCTATTCGGTGGCCGTGGCGGGTACGCACGGCAAGACGACAACCACGAGCCTCGTTGCCAGTATCCTTGCCGAAGGTGGCGAAGATCCAACGTTCGTCATCGGTGGCCTGTTGAAGAGCGCTGGCAGTAACGCGCGTCTTGGCACCGGCCGTTACCTCGTCGCGGAGGCGGATGAAAGCGACGCATCGTTCACGCGTCTGCAACCGCTCATCGCTATCGTCACCAACATCGACAACGATCACTTGGCGACACATGGAGGCGACTTCGAGCTGCTCAAAGAAAGTTTTCTCGACTTCCTGCACAACCTGCCCTTCTACGGCCTGGCGGTGTTGTGTATCGATGACGAGAACGTTCGCAGCATTCAACGTCGAGTGGGGCGGCCCATCCTTTCCTACGGTCTGGCGCCCGAGGCGGACGTTCGTGCGGAGAACATCCGTCGTGATGGGTTGCAGACCACGTTCGATGTCGTGCGTCCTTCCGGGGCGCCGCTGACCGTCACCGTGAATCTCCCCGGTCTGCACAATGTGCTCAACTCTCTCGCCGCCATAGCGGTCGCCATCGAGGTGGGGGTGGAGGACGCCGCAATCCAGCGCGCGCTCGCCAGCTTCCAGGGCGTCGAGCGTCGCATGCAGCACGTGGCGGATGTCCAGACCGGCGCGGGGCGCGTAACGATCGTGGATGACTATGGTCATCACCCGACCGAGGTTGCGGCGACTCTGGAAGCGTTGCGCCAAGGGTACCCGGGCCGTCGTCTCGTGCTCGCGTTCCAGCCGCACCGTTATACCCGTACGCACGATCTCATCGACGATTTCGGCAAGGTACTCTCCAGCGTGGATGTGCTGTTGGTGACCGAGGTGTATGCGGCGGGAGAAACGCCGATCCCCGGGGCCGACGGACGTGCAATCTGTCGTGCGGTGCGCAGCCGGGGACTCGTGGAGCCCTTGTTCGTGGACAAGGTCGAGTTGCTGGCGGAGTCCCTCAAGGATGTCATTCGCGACGGTGACGTCATCGTGACCATGGGCGCCGGCAACATCACCAGCGTTTCTCATGGGCTGCCCGATCGCTTTGCCGAGCTGCTCCCGCCAGGGCCTGGGAGGACCGCTTGAGCATACGAGTGGCCAGCGAGTTCGCCCTGCGCGTCCGACGAGACGAGCCGATGAGCCGTCATACGTCATGGCACGTCGGCGGCCCTGCAGAGATCTTTTTCAATCCGCGCGATCGTGCGGAGCTCGCGGCGTTCCTGCGCACGCTGAGCGATGACGTGCCCATCACCTGGGTCGGCCTGGGCAGCAACCTGTTGGTTCGCGATGGAGGTCTCAAGGGTGTCGTGATCAGTATGCACGGCACGCTCGATCGCCTCGATCGCCTCAATCAAACCCAGGTCTATGGCGAGGCGGGGCTCGCGTGTGCGCGCATTGCCAAGCAGTGCATCAAGTGGGGGCTCGGGCCGGCGGAGTTTTTTGCGGGCATTCCGGGGACGCTTGGCGGTGCTTTGGCCATGAACGCGGGCGCGTTCGGCGGCGAGACGTGGCGTCACGTCGTGGAAGTCGAGACGATCGATCGTCGAGGACAGGAACGCACCCGGCCGGCGAGCGAGTTCAAAGTGAGCTACCGGCAGGTGACGCCGCCGGCGCCCGAAGAGTGGTTCGTGGCCGCCAAGATGGCCTTTGAGCGCAGCCCGGCTGCCCACGAGGAGCAGATTCGTGAGCTGCTCGAGCGCCGTAAGGCGTCGCAGCCGATCGGCGAGTGGAGCTGCGGTTCCGTGTTTACGAATCCGCCTGGCGATCACGCCGCGCGCCTCATCGATACCGCGGGACTGAAGGGTTTCCGTATCGGCGACGCGTCGGTCTCGGATAAGCACGCGAACTTCATCATCAATCACGGGAAGGCGACCGCTGCGGATCTGGAGAGCTTGATACGACACGTGCAGGAAGCGGTGGAACGAGCGCACAACGTACGTCTGCATCCTGAGGTGCGGGTTGTTGGGGAGGCGAGTAACTGATGCGCCTCCAATACGATCCGACGTTGCTGCGGGCGGTGACGGACGCAAAGGATTTCGGGCGCGTCGCGGTGCTGCTGGGCGGAGACTCCAGCGAGCGCGAGGTGTCGTTACAGTCCGGCAGTGCCGTGCTCGCGGCTCTGCGGAGCCGTGGCGTCGATGCGCACGCCTTCGACCCGCGCGACAAAGCTCTCACCGCACTCCAGGAAGAGAGATTCGATCGTGTCTGGATTGCGTTGCACGGTCCTGGAGGCGAAGACGGCACGCTGCAGGGTGCTCTCGAATATCTTGGCGTGCCGTACACCGGCAGCGGCGTGATGGGCTCCGCAATCGGCATGGATAAATTGCGGACGAAGCGGCTTGCGCAGGCCGTCGGTGTCGCAACCGCGGACTACGTCGTGCTGCGCGGGCCGCAGGATTTCGAGATCACGCTGGAGCGGTTGGGATTGCCCCTGATCGTCAAGCCGGCTACGCAGGGCTCGAGCGTCGGGATGACCAAGGTGGAATGCGAGTCGGATCTGGCTGCGGCCTATCGAGCGGCAGCGAAGTTCGAGACCAGCGTATTCGCGGAGCCTTGGATCACCGGAGCGGAATACACAGTCGCCGTGTTGCAGGGCCGCGCATTGCCTTCCATACGGATCGAGGCGGCAACGGCGTTCTACGATTACGAGGCGAAGTACGTCCGTAATGACACGCGGTACCACTGTCCCTCGGGCCTTTCCCGGCAAGCAGAGGAGCATCTGGCGAACCTGGCGCTGGCGGCCTTCGACGCCATTGGCGCTTCCGGTTGGGGCCGCGCGGATTTCATGGCGGATGCGACCGGACGTCCGTTGCTTCTCGAGGTCAACACCATCCCGGGAATGACCAGTCACAGCCTCGTGCCCAAAGCCGCCGGTGCCGCCGGAATCGATTTCGCACAGCTGGTCTGGCACGTGCTCGAAACCAGTCTCGCGCGTCAGCAGAGGAGCGCCTGACGATGATGGCTCGCCCGAAGAACAGACGTAAGAAGCTCGAGCGTCGCCGCTGGCAGCTGCCGCAGATCAATTGGCGTGCCTTCGGTATCTCGCTCGGTAGCGTGATCGGCGTATGTGCGGCGGCGGCGGTGGTCCTCTGGGGCCTGGATCAGCCCATTACCAAGGTGTCGGTGTCAGGTCGCTTCCAACACGTGGCACCCGTCGATGTCGAGCGCGTCGTGAAAGAGCGAGTGCGCGGCACCGGCCTCCTGACCGTGGATCTCGCTGCGGTTCATCGGGCGTTGCACACGATTCCCTGGGTCGATTCGGTGAGCGTGCAGCGTTCCTGGCCCCGCGGATTGAATGTGCTCGTCATCGAGCAGGTGGCCGCCGCCCGTTGGGGTGAGCACGGTTTGCTCAACACGCGCGGCGAGCTCTTTGCCACGGACGAGCGCCACATTCCGCCGGAGCTCGCGCAGCTCTCCGGGCCGGAAGGCAAGGAGGCGGAAGTTGCGCAACGGTATCTCGCGGCACAGGGACGGCTGCAGCAGGTTGGCCTGCGTCTCACGGCGATGCGGCTCGATGCCCGCGGCGCTTGGGAGATCGATCTCGCGAATGGCGTGACCGTGCGGCTCGGACGCCGCCAGGTCGACGAGCGTTTCGACAAATTCATCACCGCCGCAGTGAAGCTAGTGACTCAACGCGGCGACGACATCTCTTATATCGACATGCGTTACACAAACGGGTTTGCAATCGGCTGGCGCAGCAATACGCCGCACGCCGCTACCGGCGGGAACGGTGGTCGCAATGCTTAAGCGCTCCGACAGGAATCTCATCGTGGGTCTCGACATCGGGACCTCGAAAGTCGTGGCCCTCGTAGGCGAGGTGGGGTTGGACGGCTCCATCGAGGTGCTGGGGCTGGGATCCCAACCCTCCCGCGGCCTGAAGAAGGGCGTCGTGGTCAACATCGAATCGACGGTGCAGTCCATCCAGCGCGCCGTCGAGGAAGCGGAGCTCATGGCGGGCTGCGAGATCCACTCGGTCTTCGCGGGAATCGCCGGCAGCCATGTGCGCAGCCTCAACTCCCACGGTGTCGTCGCCATCCGCGACAAGGAAGTCAGCCAGAGTGACGTGGATCATGTGATCGATGCCGCGAAGGCCGTGGCGATCCCGGCCGACCAGAAAATCCTCCACGTGCTGCCGCAGGAGTTCATCGTCGACGGCCAGGAGGGCATCCGCGATCCCATCGGCATGTCGGGAGTGCGCCTCGAGGCCAAGGTGCACATCGTCACGGGCGCCGATAGCGCCGCGCAGAACATCGAGAAGTGCATCCAGCGCTGCGGGTTGGAAGTCGACGACGTCGTGCTCGAGCAGCTCGCCTCCAGCTTCGCGGTGTTGACGGAGGATGAGAAGGAGCTTGGCGTCTGCCTCGTCGACATCGGCGGCGGCACGACCGACCTCGCCGTGTTCTCCAACGGTGCCATCCGCCATACGGCAGTGATACCGATCGCCGGTGATCAGGTCACCAACGACATCGCGGTGTCGATGCGCACGCCGACTCAGTACGCGGAGGACATCAAGATCCGCTACGCCTGCGCGCTCTCACAGCTCGCCAATCCTGATGAGAGCATCGAGGTGCCGAGCGTCGGCGACCGGCCTGCGCGGCGCCTCGCGCGGCAGACGCTGGCCGAGATCGTGGAGCCGCGTTACGAGGAGTTGTTCGGCCTGGTACGCGAGGAGCTGCGTCGCAGCGGCTTCGAGGAAGTGATTGCCGCCGGCATCGTCCTCACCGGAGGCAGCGCCAAGATGGAAGGCGCCATCGAGCTCGCTGAAGAAGTCTTCCATGTGCCCGTCCGTCTCGGCCTGCCGCAATCGGTGCAGGGCCTGTCGGATGTCGTGCGGAATCCCATTTTTTCCACGGGCGTGGGGCTCCTGCTCTACGCGCGTGACAACGCCATGCCCGTACGTCGCGGGCGCTCCCTGGGCGGGAATGCAAAAACGGTATTGGACCGGATGCGTTCGTGGTTCCAGGGCAACTTTTGAAGCTGACAGACCCAATGAAGAGGAGCACGAAACATGTTTGAGCTGATGGACGCGTATAGCCAGAGCGCCGTCATCAAGGTGATCGGTGTGGGCGGTGGCGGGGGGAACGCCGTCGCACACATGGTCACCAGCGGCATCGATGGTGTGGAGTTCATGTGCATCAACACCGACGCGCAGGCGTTGAAGCACGCCAAGGTGAAGACGGCGCTGCAGATCGGCAGCAACATCACCAAGGGCCTCGGCGCGGGCGCCGATCCGGAGGTCGGCCGCCAGGCCGCGATGGAGGACCGCGACCGGATCGTCGAGCTGGTCGAGGGTTGCGACATGTTGTTCATCACGGCGGGCATGGGCGGCGGCACCGGCACGGGTGCGGCGCCGATCGTCGCGCAGGTCGCGAAGGAGCTCGGTATCCTCACCGTCGCGGTGGTGACCAAGCCTTTCGAGATGGAAGGCAACAAGCGTGGCTTCGTGGCCGACCACGGCATTGCCGAGTTGGGCAAGTACTGCGACTCGCTGATCACCATCCCCAACCAGAAGCTGTTGACCGTGCTCGGGCCGCAGACCACGCTGCTGGATGCGTTCAAGTCGGCCAACCAGGTGCTGCAAGGCGCGGTGCAGGGCATTGCCGAGCTCATCACGCGTCCGGGCCTCATCAACGTGGACTTCGCCGATGTCCGCACGGTGATGGCCGAGACCGGCATGGCGATGATGGGCTCGGGCGCCTCTTCGGGCGAGAACCGGGCGAAGGAGGCCGCGGAGGCGGCTGTTTCCTCGCCGCTGCTCGAGGACATCAATCTCGCCGGCGCACACGGCATTCTCGTGAACGTGACGGCGGGCATGGACCTGTCGATCGGCGAGTTCCAGGAAGTCGGCAATATCGTCAAGCAATTCGCGTCCGAGGACGCAACAGTGGTCGTGGGCACCGTGATCGATCCGGACCTCACGAACACCGTGCGCGTCACGGTGGTTGCCACCGGGCTTGGCCGTCCGGCCGTTGCGGCGCGCCAGACCATGGCGCCGTCGCGCGAACGTGAGGCTGCTCCTGCGCGTGATTCGCACCGCGATGCGCAGTCGCGCGGCGAGCCGGCCATGCGCGTGGTCCGTCGGACTCCGCTGTCGACCAGCGACTATGCGGCTCTCGACAAGCCTACGGTTCAGCGGCAGCGGGCGGTCGGTGACGGGCTGCGCCCCGACACGGATCCCGAGGATCTGCTGGATATTCCGGCTTTCCTGCGCCGCCAGGCCGACTGAAGCGCCGCAGGTGCTCCCTGACGCGGTAGCCGGCAAAAACCACGCTTTTTGCCGGCGGCCGACTGTGTAAGGTCTCGCTGAAAGCGCCGCCAGGCGACTTTCAGCCGATAAACAAAGTGAGCTTTTGTCAGCGGGTCTTGATCCGGTTACAAAGGGCCACAATGTAGACCTGACGCTGTTGGGCTCCAGGCGGAACCATGGAGTGGTGTTTTCGCCTGTGATACGGTAACGCGCTTCGAGCGCTGCAGTGGCAGTGCCTCCTTGGCTCCTCCAGGAGGCCGTAAGCTGCAGCGTCCCCCCGGGGCGCGTGGCCGTAAAGTCCTCGTGGCGCCAGCGCGGTGTTCCTCGAGGTCAGCCGCGGCCCACCGCGGGCGTTGAGAGACAGGACGAGCAGCAAAAACAGCATGGTCGGACAGCGGACACTGAAGAACTCGATTCGCGCCACGGGCGTGGGGCTGCACACTGGCAAAAAGGTGCTGATGACCCTGCGGCCGGCTGCCGCGGACCAGGGGATCGTGTTCCGGCGCACCGACCTGTCGGAGGCCCAGGACATCCGGGCGCACGCCGAGAATGTCGGGGATACGATGCTGGGCACCACGCTCGAGTCGGGTCAGGCGCGGGTCTCGACGGTGGAGCACCTCCTCTCGGCCTTCGCCGGGCTCGGCATCGATAATGCGGTGGTCGAGCTGAGCGCGGCGGAAGTCCCGATCATGGACGGCAGCGCGGGCCCTTTCGTCTTCCTGCTGCAGTCGGCGGGAATCGAGGAGCAGCGCCGGCCGAAACGCTTCATCCGGGTGAAGAAGCGCCTGCGCGTCGAGGACGGCGACAAATGGGCGCAGTTCGATCCCTTCGACGGGTTCAAGGTGAACTTCGAGATCGAGTTCAACCACCCCATCTTCAAGCGTCGCGCGCAGAAGGCGTCGATGGATTTCTCGACCACCTCCTACCTCAAGGAAGTGAGCCGGGCGCGCACCTTCGGCTTCATGCGCGACCTCGAGAAAATGCGCTCGCGCAATCTCGCCTTGGGCGGCAACCTCGACAACGCCATCGTGCTGGACGAATTTCGCGTCCTGAACGAGGATGGCCTGCGCTACGAAGACGAGTTCGTGAAGCACAAGATCCTCGATGCCATCGGCGATCTCTACCTTCTCGGCCACAGCCTCATTGGCGAGTTCAGTGGCTACAAGTCCGGCCACGCGCTGAACAACAAGCTGCTGCGCGCGCTGATCGCGGACACCTCCACGTGGGAAGAGGTCGTGTTCGAGTCGTACGCGGATGCGCCGATCTCCTATATCGAGGCGCCTGTTCTGCCCCTGTCGGGGGAATGATCCCGGTTATCGGCCGGTTAAGATTTCTGACCACGAGGCAGCACCCGCACGCTGATCGCGCCGATGTCCGGCTGCGCCGCGCGGATCTGCGACTCGATTTCCTGCACCGCGAAGCGCAGTCGTGCCGACCACGCGGGCGACTCGGCGAAGAGCACCAGCGTGCCCTCGCGCTCCACGACCCCTGTCAATCTTCCCCTGATTTCCTCGGGCAAACGTGTGTCCAGCCAGCGCTTCCAGAAGTCCTGGCGCTGTGCCTGATCCGTGACACGTTTCAATCCGGGTGCCAGCTGGGCGAGCAGGTCTTTTACAGAATCCGTCCGATTTGACAGACGGCCCGGGCCCGTGCTTCGAAATCGAGACTCGCCGCGCTTGTTTCGTCGCGTCATATTGGGCATATTGAATTGGCTGATTTGGGCAAACCCGCCGAAAGGCGGGGACGCAAAGCCACCGGTCTAAAGCGAGGAGCCATGACAGCGGGGTTGCCAGCGGGACGCAAGCTATTTGTTGAAAACCCGCGGCCAGGAAGCCGCGAGGAACGAGAACAGGGCGACCCACGCCCGGGAGTTCGGGCGTACGCGATGCGCTGCATGCCCGCCGATCAGGGGACTGAGAGTCGCGCCTTTCGGTCCCCGAATCAAAAGCGCCGGGGCGCAGCCCGGAGGCGTCTTTTGATCATGGGATAAGCAGGTCCGCACGCCTCCGGAGCGCATGGCATGAACGTTATTTTCTTTTCAAAGCGCGAAGGCCGCGCCAGACAATTCGACCTCGCTCACCCGGTGACGTTGGGTCTCGTCGCGGTGCTGGCGCTCGGCATCCTTGGGACGGCCTTTGCAATGGGATTGCAGTTGGGCGGCGCGCGCAGTCACCGTGTGGCACTGGGCGATGCGGGCAATTGGGCGAGTGTGCTCGCGGAGCAGAAGAGCCAGATAGCGGATCTCAAGAAGCAGCTGCAGGAGCGCGTCGACGCCATGGCCATGCGTCTGGGCGAAGTGAACGCGCACGTCATCCGTCTCGACGCGTTGGGTAAGCGTCTTGCGGAGATGGCCGACATCGATAATCGCGAGTTCGATTTCGGCCGCGATCCGCCGAGCGGCGGTCCCGAGGGGGATGGCGAAGGGGTGAGCGCCCAGATTCCCGATCTCTCGGCGATGTTGAGCGCACTCGAGCAGCGCGTGGATCTCAGGGATTCGCAGCTGGCCGCGCTGGAGAACGTCATTCTCGCGCGCGAGCTGAAAGAGCAGATTCACCCCGAGGGGCGTCCGGTGACGGGCGGCTTCATTTCTTCGTATTTCGGTGAGCGTGAGGATCCGTTCAGTGGCCACGAGGCCTACCATAAGGGCGTGGACTTTGCCGGCACGACCGGCTCGAACGTGATGGCCGTGGCCGCCGGGGTCGTTACCTGGGCGGGCGAACGCACCGGCTATGGGAATCTCGTCGAGATCAATCACGGCGACGGGTATGTAACGCGTTACGCTCATAACGAGCGTACCCTGGTCACGGTGGGTCAGACCGTGAAGCGCGGCGAGGCCGTTGCCCTCATGGGATCCACCGGCCGATCGACGGGCCCGCACGTCCATTTCGAGGTTCTTCGCAACGGCCGCCAGGTCGATCCGCTGTCGTTCATTGGCCGGTAAGGCCATAAAACCCATCTGATCGCCCGCTGCCGCTTGCGCCGCGGTCCCCTAGCCCCCACCTTCCAAAAAGGCCTGTCCGCAGGCTTACCGTGGCGTAGAACCAAATAGGCGCCGCCCGCGTCTATTGCGTACAATACGCCGCTTTCGAAAGCCCGGCCGTCCGCATAAGCGCTTGTCGGGACACATAATTTCGCTTCAGGACTGTCCAGTGCTGCACTTTCTCACGCGCGTTTTCGGCAGCCGCAACGAGCGGCTCGTCCGCAGCTACGGTCGCTTCGTGCGTGCCGCGGCGGAGCTCGAGTCGTCCATTCAACGGTTGAGCGATGAGGAGCTCCAGGGGAAGACGGCCGAGTTCCGGCGTCGCCTGAAGGAGGGCACGGCGCTCGATGACCTGCTGCCCGAAGCGTTTGCGGTAGTACGGGAAGCCGCGCGACGAACGCTGAAAATGCGGCACTTCGACGTGCAGCTCATCGGCGGCACGGTGTTGCACAAGGGCATGATCGCCGAGATGCGTACCGGCGAGGGTAAGACGCTGATGGCGACGCTTGCCGCGTATCTCAATGCTCTGCCGGGCGAAGGCGTTCACATCGTGACGGTGAACGAATACCTCGCGCAGCGCGACGCGGATTGGATGGCACCCGTCTACCGGTTCCTCGGCCTGACCGTTGGCGTGATCAAGAACGCGCAGAGCCCGCCGGAGAAGCGCGAAGCCTACGCATGCGACATCACCTACGGAACGAACAACGAATTCGGCTTCGACTATCTGCGTGACAACCTCGCGTTCCGGCTCGAGGACAAGGTGCAGCGCGGCCTCGCTTACGCGGTAGTCGACGAAGTCGACTCTATTCTCATCGACGAGGCGCGCACGCCGCTCATCATCTCCGGCCCGGCGGAGGAGAGCACCGAGCTGTATCTGAAGATCAACAAGCTCGTGCCGCGCCTGACGAAGCAACAGCAAGAGGACGGCCCCGGCGACTTCTCCGTGGACGAGAAGTCGAAACAGGTGCACATCACCGAAGAAGGTCACGAGCACGTCGAGCAGCTCATGCTGCAGGACGGCCTCCTGCGAGAGGGTGAGAGCCTTTACGACCCGGCCAACATCCGCCTCATGCATCACCTGAACGCAGCGCTGCGCGCGCACGCGTTGTACCGACGCGATGTCGAATACATCGTGCGAAACGGTGAAGTCATCATCGTCGACGAGTTCACGGGCCGCACGATGCAGGGCCGCCGTTGGTCCGACGGCCTGCACCAGGCGGTTGAGGCGAAGGAAGGCGTCCGCGTTCGCGAGGAGAACCAGACGGTCGCCTCGATCACGTTCCAGAATTACTTCCGCCTCTACAAGAAGCTGGCGGGCATGACCGGTACGGCCGACACCGAGGCGCCGGAATTCATGCAGATTTATGGCCTGGAGGTCGTCGTGATCCCGACGCACCGGCCGATGATCCGCAAGGACATGCCGGATTTCGTCTATCTCACGCAGGCCGACAAGTTCAAGGCCATCATCGAGGACATCCGCGACTGCGTCGAGCGAGAGCAGCCCGTTCTCGTCGGCACCACCTCGATCGAGACTTCCGAGTACCTCTCGGGGCTGCTGAAGACGGAGAAGATTGCGCACGAAGTGCTGAACGCGAAGCAGCACGAGCGTGAGGCGCAGATCGTCGCCCAGGCGGGGCGTCCCGGCGCCATTACCATCGCCACCAACATGGCCGGCCGCGGTACCGATATCGTGCTGGGTGGCAAATGGGACGCCGAGCTCGCCGAGACCGGCGAGGTCGATGAGGCGACCCGCGAGTCACTGCGCGTGCAGTGGCAGGACCGGCATGACAAAGTGCTCGCCGCCGGGGGACTGCACATCATCGGCACCGAGCGGCACGAGTCCCGCCGTATCGACAATCAGCTGCGCGGCCGTTCCGGCCGCCAGGGCGACCCCGGCTCGAGCCGCTTCTACCTGTCGATGGAAGACAACCTGATGCGTATCTTCGGCGATCCGAATCGCACGAAGCGGCTGCTGCAGATGGCCGGCATGAAGGAAGGCGAGGTCATCGAGAGCGGCATGCTCACGCGCCAGATCGAAAAGGCGCAGCGCAAGGTCGAATCCCACAACTTCGATATCCGCAAGCAGCTGCTCCTCTTCGACGACGTGGCCAACGATCAGCGTAAGGTCGTCTACCAGCAGCGCACCGAGATCATGGCGACGGAGGACCTTTCCGCTGCCATCCGCGGCATCATGGAGGAAGCCGTCGGCACGCTGGTGGATCAGCACCTGCCGAAGCACGGCTCGGCCCAGGACTGGGACCTGCAGGGCCTG
>DASZVD010000429.1:0-1571 GCA_035547375.1 Steroidobacteraceae bacterium | reverse complement strand
GGCCAACAAGGCGGCCGCGGTTCATAGCCTGTATGCCAAGCGCGGCGCAGACGAGGAGTTGAAACTGTTGGAGGCTGCGGCCCAACGCGGCGACAGCGCCGTGGCGGTGCTGCCGGATTACGCCAACGCGCATTACACCTTGGCGCTGGTATTGGGTCGCTACAGCCAGGGGATTTCAATTCTCAAGGCGCTTGCCGCGGGCATCGCGGGCCGGGTGCGCACTCACCTCGAGCGCACGCTGGAGCTCGAGCCGGGTCATGCCGAGGCGCACGTCGCTTTCGGTCTGTACCACGCGGAGATCGTGGCGAAGCTGGGGGCGCTGGCCGCCGGGCTCACGTACGGAGCATCGAAGGACGCCGCGCTGACTCATTTTCGAAAGGCCGCACAGCTGGCTCCTGCATCCGCCATCATCTGCATCGAGCACGCCAACGGGCTGTTGCTGTTGGATCCGGATCGTTACCGCCAGGAGGCACGTGCGCTCTACGCCCGCGCGGCCGAGGTCGAGCCGGTGGACGAGATGGAGCGGCTCGACGTCGAGCGGGCGCGGCGCGGCTTGGATTAAGGGCTGGCTCCCAGTGCCGGGCTGGCTCCCAGCGCCGGGCCCGCGAGCAACACCAACAGCACCAGCTGCTCGAATTCCCTGCCGACGCAGGCGACGAGGTCGCTTGGCGTGGGAATCAGATGGCTGTCGGCAATGACTCCAAACTGCACCCGGCCGTCGTACGTGAGCATGCTGATGCCGGTGCCGATGCTGCCGGCCTGAGGAACCCAGAAGAGCAGCTGTGAGATCGGGCGGCCGGCCAACGTCAGCGCCT
The DNA here is from genome assembly GCA_035547375.1 of Steroidobacteraceae bacterium. Taxonomy (GTDB): domain Bacteria; phylum Pseudomonadota; class Gammaproteobacteria; order Steroidobacterales; family Steroidobacteraceae; genus 13-2-20CM-66-19. Next base: position 756 of record DASZVD010000429.1, on the reverse strand, counting down.
GCCGGGGACCGGGCAGGTTGGAGGCGACGAGGCTGGCCTTGGCGCTGAACAGGGCGATAGCCGGCAACTCGGCAGTGGCAGGCAGGTAGCCGATCGCGGTCAGCAGTCCATATGTCGTCAACGCCTGGGCAGATGCCTTCAGTGTCCGCATCGCGGCGTGTACCGCGTACAGACGCTCCAACGGGTGCCGGATTCCCACCGGCAGCTCCACGAACACCAGACCGAAATGGTTGCCCAATGTTGGACGCTCCTCCGGTGTTCGCAGGTTGACGGGTACCGCGGCTCGAATGGTCACGCCGTTCACCGCGTCCCCGTTGCGCTCGAGATAACTGCCAATGGCGCCGGCCAGTGTCGCGACCAGGACATCGTTGACGGTGCAACCCAGCACACGTCCGATGGTGCGTACTTCCTCGAGCAGAAGCGGTGCAGCCCAAGCGACGCGGCGCGTTCCAGACAGAGCACCCTTTAACCGCGTTGGCGGGTCATCAGCCATGGTTCCGAGGTGCGCGACCTCGCCCACGACCTCCAGTACGTCGCGCGCTACTGCAGAGGCCTCCCCGGGATTCACGGCATAGTGCACGGCTTTTTCAAGGAGGCCCGTGCCCTGGGCGATGAGCTCGCGGCCCTGGCGAAGCGCGGCGGAGAAGAAGTCCGGGCCGTTCCCGCTCGGGGTGTCGTGAGACCACGGATCGATGTCGGGAGCCTTTTCAGGCTCCGCGTCGGTCAGTGACAGCAATACCCGTACCAAAGCAATGC
>DASZVD010000428.1:0-10314 GCA_035547375.1 Steroidobacteraceae bacterium | reverse complement strand
TTGATCGCAGCCTCGATTTTGTCCTTCGGCATGTTGACCGCCCGGGCGTTCTGGATCACCCGGCGCAACATCGGATTGGAGTTGGGGTCGGTGCCGGCCGCTTTGACGGCCATATTGATGTCCTTCGCGATCCGGGCGAATTGCTTCGCCATGCGGTTCCACCGCGCGAACATCGTGTGTTTACGTACTTCGAATATTCGTCCCATAGAGGAGTATGGTGCCCGAGGAAGCCTCAAAAACGAAGAGGAGCCCGCCGCGCTGCGCCCTACCCGCCGCTGCGCCCCACTCGCAAGCAAGCAGGGGCTCTTCTGAACGGACGAGCCAACGGCCAGAGGCGTCGGCGTCTGGCGGCAGAGCGGTTACGGGCTACGGTACGGTCGCGAGCTACGCGATCCGTACGAGACGGTTACGCCGGCGGGGACGGTTGTTACGCGAGCTGAGCGTACAGCACCCGCAGGCGGCGGCGTTGCAGGTACAAGCGGCGCTCGATCTCGCGCAGCTGGTCCTGGAAGCTCGTATGTTCCCAATGTTGCACGACTGCGCGCGCCTTTTCTTCGAGCCAGCGCTCTTTCACTTTCGCCCATTCGGCGACGGCGGCGTGGAAGGTCTCGTATTCGTGCGCAATGCGCTGACGGATCAGCTCGATCTGCGACGGGCCGCCGGCAGGAAGCTTGGCCAGCTTTTCCTGGGTGCGCTTGAACTGCATGGAGAGCAGTGCGCGCTGTATCTGGAAGTCCGGGGTCCGCTTGAGGCGGCTCGTCAGGCCCACGTACTGCAGGCCAGCGATGAGCCACTTCGTGGGATCCCACTGCCACCAGCGCACGCCATTGCGATAGTCGTGCGCAAAGATGTGGTGGTAGTTGTGGTAACCCTCGCCATACGTGATGACGGCAAGAACGGGGTTGTCGCGTGCGGTGTTCTCGTCGGTGTATGGACGGGTTCCCCACATGTGCGCCAGGGAGTTGATGAAGAAGGTGACATGGTGAGCCCACACGAGGCGAACGATGCCGGCGAGCATGAATGTCCCCCAAAGGTCGCCCACCAGCCACCCGGCGAGCAGCGGAAGCCCGAAGTTCGTGGCAAGCGCCAGCGGGACATAGAAGCGATGCTGGAACTGCAGCATCGGGTCGCGGCGCAGGTCGGGAATATTCGAGAAATCCGTATGGGCGCTCGGGTACTCCCGGAGCATCCAGCCGATGTGCGCGAACCAGAAGCCGCGCCTGATGGAATAGGGGTCCTTGTCCACATCGTCGACGTGCAGGTGGTGCGTACGGTGGTTGCTGGCCCAGACGAATACGCTGTTCTGCAGGGACATGGTGCCGAACACCATATATAAGAGGCGGACCGACCAGTGGGCGTCGTAGGCCTTATGGGCCCAAAGCCGGTGATAGCCGCCGGTAATCGCCATGCCATTGGCCCCGGCGAACAGGACGGCAACCACCCAGGCGCCGGCAGAGAACCCGTGCGTGAACCCCCAGTAGGGAACCAGGGTGATCGCCGCCACAAATGTCAATGAAAACACGAGGGTAGGCGCCCAGTTCAGGGGTGCCTGCGGCTCGAGAGGGGTACTCTGGGACATGCTTTGCCTTGGGTGGAACCGGGTGCGCGGCGTAACGTAGCACACGTCTGCCACAATGTTGCGGGACTTGCGTCGGATTTGCCCTCCGGCCGGCCGGCCGGCTACCGGCTGCCTGACGATAGGGCCGCACAGGGGGTAGTTGGCGCCATACTGGACGTATTCAAGTGGAGCTTTAGGGGCGGTTCTGAGCGATGCAAACGGTCGGCAAGACGGTGGTGATAACGGGGGGCGGGCGAGGCATCGGCCGCGCGATGGCGGAGCGGTTTGGCCGTGACGGGGCGCAGGTGGCGCTCTTCGATGTCAATGCAGCTGATCTGGACTCTGTCCAATCTGCGCTCGCAGCCGCTGGCATCGTAGCGCGCGGCTACGAAGTCAATGTTGCAGACGAAGAGCAGGTCATTGCCGCGATGGATCACGTCGTGCGCGATTTCGGCCGGCTCGATGTGCTGATCAATAACGCCGGCATCCTTCGCGACGCCATGCTCATCAAGGCAAAAGACGGCGCCATCGTGAGCAAAATGTCGCTCGCCCAGTGGCAGGCCGTGATCGACGTCAACCTGACCGGGGTGTTCCTGTGCGGGCGCGAGGCGGCCGAACGGATGATTCACCTGGGCTCGGGCGGGGTCATCATCAACATCTCGAGCATTTCACGGCACGGCAACGCCGGGCAGAGCAACTACAGTGCTGCGAAAGCAGGCGTCGCGGCCCTGACCGTCGTGTGGGCGAAGGAGCTCGCCCGGTACGGGATTCGCACCGGAACGGTCGCGCCTGGGGGGACACATACGGACATTCTCTCGTCGATGCGGCCTGACATGTTGGAAAAGCTGCGCTCGCCCGTGCCCCTGCAGCGGTTCGCCGAGCCGGAGGAAATCGCGGCCGCCGCCGCGTTCATTGTCAGCAACGATTACTTCAGCGGCCGTAGCATCGATCTCGACGGCGGCTTCCGGATCTGACAGTCGGTCCGGCGCATGGGGCCGGCCCGTCAGACCGGGCCGTGCTTCGCGCAGCCCACGGCCACGAGCGGTCTCACGTCGATAGCTGTTCACGGATCGGAACAGGCGCGCCGGATATGGAACAGGAAACGAAGAGCGCCTTGCGCTCCCGGCGAGTGTTGGAACCGATAGCGTCGTGGGGAGTTCTCAGCGTAGCGGCGTGATCGTGCTGTCACGTTTGCGCTCCAGTGAACGGCGAATCGTAAACGGCCGGGCGACGTTAGCGGCTCGGGGTTGCCACCTTCAGGCCGCAAATCCGGTAAGCGTCCGCCTCGACGCTGCGGTAGAGCTTGGCGCGCTCCCTCGCACGCTCGGGATCGCGAAAAATTCCGCCGCCTTCGCCGGGGAGCGTCGCATAGCGCGCGAAAGTCCCCGCTTCCACGAAGTCATCGTACGTCAGACGGTCGGCCATGCGATCGATGGCGCACGAGCATTTGTACAAGTCGGCGAGATTCCCGCCATTGCGCGCGATGCACTCCTCCACGTATTCCACGCGCGCCACCGTCGGATAGTCGTTCCGGGGCGCCGCGGCCTTTGCCGGTGTATCGGCCTTCGCGGGCGCATCGGTTTTCGCGGGTCCGGCAGCGAGGGCCGCTGGCGCATCTGTCTTCGCTGGAGCAGCGGCGAGAGCTGCCGGCGGGCACCAACACAGCGCCCACGCGGCCAGCGCAACTGCAGTCGGGAACCGGTTTTGCACGCTTCGCAGGACCATAACGTTCCATCCGTGACACACCGTTGTACGGGTATGAACGATCCTACGCTCGCTCGCCTTATTCCTCCAATGTTTGCGGTTGCAGGCGCGTGACAGCGGGTGTATTGATAGCCCCCGCTTGAGCAAAGCGTGCCAGACATGCGAACCGCCCGTGTCCGGCTACGGAGGGCTACGCTTCCGACAACTTGTTGCAATCAAGGACCCGCGCAGGAAGCGACCGTATTTCCGAGAATCAAGAAGCTGGAGGAGATATGAGCTACGAGTACCGATCAGTCTTAGTGAGGGGGGCCGTGCTTGCCGCTGCCGCGGTGATATCGACCTCCGCCCTGGCAGATGCCGACCTCGATGCCAAGATGTCCGATCCTGCGAACTGGGCCTCTCAGGCCGGTGACAACGCCAATCATCGCCACAGTACGCTGAAGCAAGTCAACGAGGGCAACGTCGGCAAGTTGCAGGTTGCCTGGACGATGTCCACCGGTGTGCTGCGGGGCCACGAAGGCTCGCCGCTCGTCATCGGCGACACCATGTACATCCATACGCCGTTTCCCAACAACGTGTATGCGATCAACCTGAGGGATCAGACCTATCGCTGGAAGTATGAGCCGAAGCAGGACACCGATGTCGTGCCCGTGATGTGCTGCGACACCGTCAACCGGGGTCTCGCGTACGGCGACGGCAAGATCTTCCTGCAACAGGCCGACACCACCCTCGTGGCGCTCGATGCGCGCACCGGCAAGGTGGTCTGGAGCGTGAAGAACGGCAACCCGAAGATCGGGGAAACCAACACGAACGCTCCGCACGTCTTCAAGGACAAGGTGCTCACCGGCATCTCCGGCGGCGAGTTCGGCGTACGCGGACGAATGCACGCGTACGACATCAAGACGGGCCGCCTGGTGTGGAAGGGCTACAGCGAGGGCACGGACGCCGAGATGATCATGGATCCGGCGAAGACCATGACCTGGACGAACGGCAAGATGGCGCCGGTCGGCAAGGACTCCTCGCTGAAGACCTGGCAGGGCGATCAGTACAAGCTGGGAGGCGGCACCGTCTGGGGCTGGTATTCCTACGATCCGAAGTTGAACCTCGTGTACTACGGGAGCGGCAATCCGGGCACCTGGAACCCGGCGCAGCGCCCGGGGGACAACAAGTGGTCGATGACGATCTGGGCCCGCGATCTCGACACCGGCATGGCGAAATGGGTGTATCAGATGACGCCCCATGACGAGTGGGACTTCGACGGTATCAACGAGATGGTGCTGATCGACGTCACCCACAACGGCCGGAAGGTGCCGGCGCTGGTGCACTTCGATCGCAACGGCTTCGGCTACACGCTGAACCGTGTGACCGGCGAGCTGTTGGTTGCCGAGAAGTTCGATCCCCAGGTGAACTGGGCGACGAAGGTCGACATGAAGACGGGCCGTCCGCTCGTCGACAAGCGGTATTCGCCGGGCACCACCGGGCCGGACGTCGATGTGAAGGGTATCTGCCCGGCGGCGCTGGGCTCGAAGGATGAGCAGCCGTCGAGCTACGACCCGGCGACCGGCTACATGCTGGTGCCGACGAACCACGTCTGCATGACCTACGAGCCGTTCCAGGTGGAGTACACCGCCGGACAGCCGTATGTCGGCGCGACGCTGACAATGTTCCCGACACCCAACAGCCATGGAGGCATGGGTAACTTCATTGCGTGGGATCCGGCGCAGGGCAAGATCGTGTGGACGAAGCCGGAGCGGTTCTCCGTATGGTCGGGTGCGTTGACGACGGACGGGAACGTTACATTCTATGGCACTCTCGAGGGCTACCTCAAGGCCGTCAGCACCAAGGACGGCAAGGAGCTGTGGAAGTTCAAGATGCCCTCTGGAATCATTGGTAACGTGTTCACGTACGAATACGGTGGCAAGCAGTACGTCGGTGTGTACTCCGGGATCGGCGGCTGGGCGGGCATCGGCATGGCGGCGGGCCTGACCGAGAACACTGCCGGCCTCGGCGCCGTGGGCGGCTACAAGGATCTCGCACGATTCACGACATTGGGTGGAACTCTGTTCGTGTTCTCGTTGCCTGAGACTTGAAGCAGGTATGACGCTTGCGGCGTTGTGCCTGGGTGCCCCCGGGCGCAGCGCGTGCAAGCCGCGTCGAAGCACGAGTCGAGCTGCGCCACGCCGCGCAAGCGGCGTGGCGCTTGTGTCTAGGGGCTCCGCTACCGCGGGCCTCCTATGAGGGGTGGAATGATGCTGATGAGGATGACTTCCGTTGTGTTGGTTTCAGTGGCGGCCGTGCTGACTACCGCCGCAACGGCTGATGTGGCGCGGGCGCAAGGCGAGCCGCCGCCAACGGTGCCGGGAGGCAAGTCGGTGACCACGGCGCTGTATACGGTCAAGGATGGCAACCAGGTCGATCCCAAGACGCTCATGGGCTGGAAGACCTGGCGCGCCATGGCGTGCGAGCGTTGTCACGGCGCCGAGCAGGAGGGCCTCGTCGGCCCCTCGCTGGTGAATTCACTCAAGGTCCTGACGAAAGACCAGTTCCATACGACGATTACGCAGGGGCGTGTCGAGAAGGGCATGCCCAACTTCGGCGGCGTGAAGATGGTGACGGATAACTGGGAGAACCTCTACGCGTATCTGAAGGGGCGTTCCGACGGCAATATCGCGCCGGGCCACCTCTATCCCATCCAGGCGGATCAGCAGGCCGCCAAGCAGTAGAGTTGCCGATATGAACACCTTCCATCGCGCCACCGCCGGTCTGAGCGCCGTGTTGATCGGTGCGGTGGCTCTGGCGGCCGGCCAGATGCCGGCGGCACCACCCGCGCCGGAAAAGGACGATGTGTTGCGAGTGTGTGCCGACGGTCACGGCCTGCCCCAGTCCAACGATCGCGGCGAGGGCTACGAGAACAAGATCGCGGAGGCGTTGGCCCGCGATATCGGCAAGAAGAAGGTCGAGTACACGTTTTTCCCGCAGCGCATGGGTTTCGTGCGCAATACGCTGCGGGCGCGTGATGAGCAGACCCAACAGTTCAAGTGCGATGTCATCATCGGCGTGCCGAAGGGCTACGAGCTCACGGCTACGACCGAGCCCTACATGCATTCGACGTACGCGTTGGTGCTGCCGTTACGCGCCGAATTCAAGAACGTGAAGACGCCGGACGACCTGTTGAAGCTACCCCCCGACAAGTTGCACTCGCTGCGCATCGGGATGTTTGCGCAGACGCCGGCGTCCGACTGGGTGTTGAAGAACGGCCTCATCGAGCACGCGGTGATGTATGCCGCGCAGAGCGGTGATCCGAACGAGACGCCAAACACGATCATCGATCGAGACCTGTCGAGCGGGAAGATCGACCTCGCCGTGGTGTGGGGGCCGGTCGCCGGCTTCATCGTGAGTCATCACACCGGCCCGCAGGTGTGGACCGTGGTGCCCTTCCGGCCCGAGCAGGGAATCAAGTTCGACTACGAGATCTCGATGGGCCTGAGGAACGGCGAGAAGGACTGGCAGAAGACCCTGAACGACTGGATTGCCGGCCATCACGCCGAGATCGTGCAGATCCTCGCGACGTACCACATCCCGTTGATCGAGGGCTCCGCGCCGCCGCAGACTTGAGGTCAAGGCCCGGTTGAGGTCACGGCCCGCCCTGACAAGTCAGGTCACACTAGAACTTCACACTAGAACTTGTAGACGCCCTGAAGCGCGAATCCTGTCTGGTGGTCGTAGAACGCGGCGATGTCGCCTGATTTACCTTGGAACGTCGGCTTGTTGGAGGTGTCGTAGCGTCCCTCGAGGCGGAGCTCGAACTTCTTCATGGGCGAATAGCCCACCGTCACCGTTCCCTCCTCCACATCCTGCGGCGTGCCGGTCACGAAGCCGTCGTGATCGGCGAGGAGCTCGCCCCGCAGCGAGACGCGCCATCGATCATTGAAGGCGTAGTTCACGTAGCCGGCGATGACGTCCCAATTGTAGTCGCCGGTCGTGTATCGCACGTCCTGCTCGCCGTGCGAGTAGTTGAGGCTCACCCACAACGACGAGTTGATGTTGTACGTTGCTATCGTATCGAACAGGGTTCTCAGCGCATCGTATTCCTGATCCTTGCCGACGTAGGCCTGCGCCGTCCAGGAGAAGGTCTTGCCGGGAGTCCAGGCGAGACCGAGCTCTCCGGTCTTCGAGCCATACGAGGTCGATGTCGTATTCCAACCGTTGTTGATGCCGACGACGGCGTTCAACGTGTCGGTGATCGCATATGTCGCTCGCAGGCCGGTGTGGGAGATGGGCTCGGAGAAGTACAGCAGGGAGCGCGAGAAGTTGGTGTTCAGTGTCGGGTTGATGGTCTCGGCGCCGGCGAGCGTCAGGAACTTTCCGCCGATGACCGTCAGCGCTCCGCGAGCGTACTGCACGAAAGCCTGCAGCACGTTGAATTCGCCATTGGTGCCGTGCTCGTAGCTGTTGACGACGCGTGCGTCTTCACCGGCGATCAGGTTCACCAGGGCGCCGAAGCCTTCTTTGGGCTGGTAGGCGATGGTGGCGCCGGCCTGGTCGAGCTGGAAGGAGTCGTGCTCGATGTCCAGCTCATGGAAAGTGCTGTCACCGCTCGAGTGGTAATAGGAGGCGGCGACGTAGCCGCTGACCGCAATGCCGCTCGCCTCGAGGATGTCCGACAGCTTCGGGGTCGCACTCTTGGGGGATACGGAGGCGTTCGTTGCTGCCGAGGGTGATGCGGGCTCAGCGGGCGATGCGGGCGCCGATGGAGTCGCCGTAGCGGCTTGCGCCGGCGAGGCCGTCGTGATGGGGTCGGTCGCGGCCAGCAAGGATCCAGGGGTCAAGGCGGCGGCTGCCAGGACCCAGGCGAAATGTATGCGCTGCAACAGAAAATTTCCGTTAATGATCCGGACACCGCGGCCCATTTCGGGGGCGGCGACGCATTCTGCTGCGGCGAAGCGCGAATTTCCAAGCCACAGGTCCGAATCCCGGGCATCGGGGTCCGGCGGGGCCGCGCGGAAGAGGGGTGCCAGGCCGGGCCGCGCTGGGGGCCGCCAAGGCCGGCTGCCTGAAGCCGGCCTCCCGAAATCGGCCCCCGAAAGCCGGCCGCCAACAATCCGGCGGCGGCCGGCCGGTGAACGTTACAATCAAACTTCTTGTGTAAGAGATTGTCCGACACGCTTTTCGGACACGCATCGGGTGACGCGCGGCGACAATCTGGCGCCGCACGCGGCGGGGGGCTTTTGTCGCTAAATGGCGACATGCCTCGATAACGGGGCGTGCGCTGGAGGGGCGCTTCTGAGGATGGGATTTTGAGACGACAACTGCAGTTGTTAGGAGCCGTGTTGCTGTGTGGCTCGCTGGGTGGACCGTGGACGGCGGTTTCGCAGACTCCGCCGGCGCCGAATTCCGATCAGGCGCCGACGGCTCCGACGGAGCAGACGCAGCCTGCGGCGACACCGCCGGCTTCTGTTCAAACCCCGCCTGCCGCGACTCCTCCGGTCGAGCCGGGGAAGCCGGAGGCGCCCAAGGAGCCGGCGAAACCGGCACGTCCGAAGGTGGCGGCGCGGCCCGCCGGTGCCGCCGGGCAGCAGGAGGCTCGCCGTACGGGCGGGCAGGGTAGTGCCGCGGAGGGCGGCAATGGCGCGCGCACGACGACCGAACAGGCGGCCGGACCGGCCGGCGCAGAGAAGGCGGGGGCGGCGAAGGCTGCACCGGCGGAGGTAGTGAAGGCGGCACCGGAGGGGGTAGTGAAGGCGGCACCGGCGCGGCCGGCAGCGCCCGCGGCGTTCAGTTTCGCCTCGGTCGAGCGGTTCGCGCAGGATCGGGCGAGCCGGCCGTATCGCAATCGCTCGACGAAACTGCCGGAAGCCGTCTCGAAGCTCACCCACGAGGAGTATGAGGACATCCGCTTCCAGCGGACGAGCTCTCTCTGGTACGACCGCGCCTTGTTCGAAGTGCAGTTCTTTCACCGCGGCTTCACGTACGACCGGCGCGTGAACATCTCGGAAGTCAGCGGCGGCGTGGCGCGTCCGGTGCTCTACAACCCGGCCATGTTCAGTTTCGGGCCGCGGATGCCGAAGATCGACTGGCCGGCGGATCTGGGCTTCGCGGGGTTCCGCATTCACTATCCGCTGCACACACCGGCCTACAAGGACGAGCTCATCGTCTTTCTCGGCGCTTCCTACTTCCGTGTGTTGGGGCGCAACCAGGTGTACGGCCTGTCCGCTCGCGGCCTGGCGATCGATACGGCGTCGACTTCCGGCGAGGAGTTTCCCTATTTCACGGACTTCTGGCTGGTGAAACCCGAGCCGACCGCGCGGACGCTGACGATCTACGCGCTGCTCGACAGTCCGGGAATCACGGGCGCGTATCAGTTCGAGGTCCGGCCGGGCACCACCACGCAGGTGCAGGTGACCGCGGAGCTGTTCCCGCGCCGGGCGATTGCGAAGCTGGGAATCGCGCCGCTCACTTCGATGTTCCTCTACGGCGAGAACTCGAACGGTCATCGGCTCGATGACTTCCGGCCCGAAGTGCACGACAGCGACGGGCTCATGATGGAGCGCGGCACCGGGGAGTGGCTGTGGCGGCCGCTGGTGAATCCCAAGGATCTGCGCGTGAACCGCTTCATGGACGAGCATCCGCACAGCTTCTCGCTCGTGCAGCGCGATCGGGACTTCAACCACTACCAGGACAATGAAGCGCGCTATGATCGGCGCCCGAGCTACCACGTCGAGCCGCTCGGCGACTGGGGCAAGGGCGGTGTCGAGTTGGTCGAGATCCCCTCGGATGAGGACATTCACGACAATATCGTCGCCTACTGGGTGCCGGACGCGCCGGTCCAGCCGAACAAGCCCATGACGTTCTCCTACCTCCTCTCCGCGTATACGGGCTCGACGCAGTGGCCGCCGGGAGGAAAGGTAATTGCTACCCATTTCGCGCATGTCGTGAACGGTGCGAACGTGGTACCGGGGGTACGGCGGGTGATCGTCGACTTTGCCGGTGGCGACCTCGACAGTCTGGGCGGCGCGCAGCCGGTTCAGGCCGCCGCGAGCGCCTCGGGCGGG
>DASZVD010000427.1:0-22899 GCA_035547375.1 Steroidobacteraceae bacterium | reverse complement strand
CGATTACGCCAATCATCGCTACAGTACGCTCAAACAGATCACCGCGGACAATGTGGGCAGGCTCCAGGTCGCCTGGACACTCTCGACCGGCGTGCTGCGCGGTCATGAAGGCTCACCGCTCGTTATCGGCGACACCATGTACATCGTCACGCCGTTTCCGAACAACGTGTACGCGGTCAACCTGAAGGACCAGACTTTCAAATGGAAGTACGAGCCGAAGCAGGACGCCGACGTGGTTCCGGTCATGTGTTGCGACACGGTCAACCGCGGGCTCGCCTACGGCGATGGGAAGATCTTCCTGCAACAGGCGGATACGACACTGGTGGCGCTCGATGCGAGGACCGGCAAGGTCATCTGGAGCGCGAAGAACGGCAACCCGAAGATCGGTGAGGCCAACACCAATGCGCCGCACGTCTTCAAGGACAAGGTGTACACCGGGATCTCGGGCGGCGAGTTCGGCGTGCGCGGGCGGATGCACGCGTACGACATCAAGACCGGGCGCCTCGTCTGGAAGGCCTACAGTGAAGGGACGGATGCGGAGATGCTGATCGATCCGCAAAAGACCATGACCTGGACCAACGGAAAAATGGCCCCGGTAGGCAAGGATTCCTCGCTGAAGACGTGGAAGGGCGATCAGTACAAGCTCGGGGGAGGCGCGGTCTGGGGTTGGTACTCCTACGACCCGAAGCTGAATCTCATCTACTACGGCAGCGGGAACCCCGGCACCTGGAACCCGCAGCAGCGCCCGGGCGACAACAAGTGGTCGCTCAGCATCTGGGCGCGTGACCCGGATACCGGTGTCGCGAAATGGGTGTATCAGATGACGCCGCACGACGAGTGGGACTATGACGGCATCAATGAGATGCCACTGGTGGATCTCACCATCAACGGTAAGCAGGTTCCGGCGCTGGTGCACTTCGATCGCAATGGCATCGGTTACACGCTGAACCGCGCGACGGGCGAGCTCCTGGTGGCGCAGAAGTTCGATCCGCAGGTGAATTGGACCACGGGCGTGGACATGAAGACCGGCCGTCCCGTGGTGGACAAACGCTACTCGCCCGGCACGACAGGTCCGGATGTGAATGTGAAGGATATTTGTCCGGCGGCGCTGGGCTCCAAGGATGAGCAGCCCTCGAGCTATGACCCCAAGAGCAAGCTCTTCTTCGTGCCGACCAACCATGTCTGCATGACCTACGAGCCGTTCCAGGTCGAATATACCGCGGGTCAGCCGTATGTCGGTGCGACGCTGACGATGTATCCGACGCCGAATAGCCACGGCGGCATGGGTAATTTCATCGCATGGGACCCGACGGTAGGCAAGATCGTTTGGTCGAAGCCGGAGCGTTTCTCCGTCTGGTCGGGCGCGCTGACGACCGCTGGTGATGTGGTGTTCTATGGAACACTCGAAGGTTACATCAAGGCGGTGAGCACCAAGGATGGTAAGGAGCTTTGGAAGTTCAAGACACCTTCCGGAATCATCGGCAACGTCTTCACGTACGAATACAACGGCAAGCAGTACGTGGGAGTCTATTCCGGCATCGGCGGCTGGGCCGGCATTGGCATGGCGGCAGGCTTGCAGGAGCCCACGGCGGGCCTGGGTGCCGTCGGCGGCTATAAGGACCTTGCGAAGTACACCACGCTCGGCGGCTCGCTCTTCGTGTTCGCCCTGCCTGACAGTGGGAGTGGCACCTAAACGAGCAACGCACTGACGGCGTTACAACATCCGTCCTCCAGTTGGGGCTGAGGTGCCGCGCCTCAGTAGCTCGGGGTTTGTGCGGTGATCAGCCCCACTTTTTCCGCGACGCGCACGGCGTCGCCGCCGGCTCATGGAGCTGCCAGCTCGAACAGCTCGCGGATGTCCTGGTCGGTCAAGGCGTGGGCGCCAAAACGACTCTCGCCCAGCAGCGCCTGGGCGAGATCACTCTTGCGGCCCTTCATGGAGGCGATCTTCTCCTCGATGGTGTCCTCGCACAGCAGCTGGTAGATGAAGACCGGCTGCTCCCGGCCCAGGCGATGGGCACGGTCGGAGGCTTGTTGCTCGACGGCCGGATTCCACCAGGGATCGTAGTGAATCACGGCATCCGCGGCGGTGAGGTTCAACCCGACGCCACCTGCCTTCAGACTCGCCAGCAGGATCGCGACCTCACTCTCCTGGAAGCGGCGCACCGGAGTGCGTCGGTCGGTGGTGTCTCCGGTGAGGATGGCGTGCTCGAGATGCGCGTGGCGCAATTCCTGCGAGATCAACTCCAGCATCGAGGTGAACTGGCTGAATATCAGGACCTGGCGCTCTTCGTCGCGCAAGGAGCGGACCAACCCCATGAGCGCATCGAGCTTCGCCGAGCGTGGCGCCGGTGTGCCGGGCTTCGCGATCAAGCGCGGATCACAGCACACCTGACGCAGCCGCATCAGTGCGGACAGGACCACGATCTGGGACTGTCCTTCGCTGTATTGATCGAGGGCGACGCGGACATCCTCACTCAAGGCGAGGCGTAGCGACTCGTAGAGCGCACGCTGATCGTCGGCGAGCGTTACGTGTAATACGGCTTCGGTTTTCGGCGGTAGCTCCGGGGCGACTTGCTTCTTCGTCCGCCGCAACACGAACGGGGTGATGAGCTCGCGCAGGGCCGCCATGCGGCGATCGTCCTGATGTCGCTCGATGGGGGTGCGAAAGCTGCGATTGAAGGAGCGATAGTCGCCCAGGAAGCCCGGCAGGACGACGTCCAGATGCGCCCAGAGCTCGCCCAGATGATTCTCGAGCGGTGTGCCGGTCAAGGCGAGCTTATGCGGGGCGCGCAGCGCGCGTACCGCTCGCGCCGTCCGGGTGAACGGATTCTTGACCCATTGCGCCTCATCGAGCACCAGCACGGAGTACTCGAGCGCCTGCAGTAAAGGCAGCTCGGTCGCCAGCAGCGCATAGCTCACCAGAATCACGTTGGCGCTGGCGAGGTGTTCGCGTAGCCCCGCACGGGCGCCCCCGGTGAAGTTGATCACGGTGAGCGAAGGCGCGAACCGCGCGAGCTCATCCTGCCAGTTGAAGATGAGGGTGGTGGAGGCGATCACGAGAGCTGGGCGCGTGAGGCGGCCGCTTTCCGCTTCCAACGCGAGATGTGCAATCACCTGGACCGTTTTGCCAAGTCCCATGTCATCGGCCAGCACGCCGCCGAGCGCAGCCGCTCGCAATGTCTGCAGCCACTCGAGCCCCTCGGTCTGGTAGGGCCGCAAGGTGCCCGAGAAGGTCCGCGGTACGGCGCATTCGGCTTGCTTTGCGGCACGCAGGGCGGCGAGCGTTGCGGCAATCTGCGCCGCCTTGGGCCCCGAGATGTCGATCTCTTGGCGCCGCAGGCAGTCACCCAAGCCCATCGCCTGTGCGTCGGGGAGGTCGATGGTGCTGTCCCGTGTTGGGGATGTCCTGCCCAGGTAGGTGACCAGCGGGGCGAGCCACTCGCGCAGGCGCGCCAGCCCCAGTGGTAAAAAGCGATCGGGCCCTACGGGGGCAAGCCAGTGGGCATTGGGTGATTCGTGCGGTTGGGGCGTCAGTGAAAATTCCCGCCGCCTGAGTCCCTGCAGAACGATGGGCAGGACATCGATATCCCCACCCTCATCGACCGCAGTCAGTTGGAATTGAGTCCAACCCGCGGCTGTGCTCTCGCGCAGGGTGGCCTCGAGAGGCGTGTCCTCCGGCAGGACAGCAAAGGGCAGCTGCGGGTCATACTCGATCTCAAACGGCGCGCCGCTCAAGGCTCGCAGGAGTGATTCAAGCGTGACGAAGGCTTCCGTCCCACCGCGGTAATGTTGACGATGAGCGAGCGCCTCGAGTGGCGGAGCGGGGGAGAGGACACGCCAGGCATCGGGTACCACCTTGCGAAGCCCAACGAGCTCGGCGCGTTTCAGAACCTGGTGCGCGGCGGCTTCGGCCTCAACCTGACGGTGCACGGTTGCGAACTCGCCCGCGACCCGTCGCGTGAGGCAAGCTCTCCACAACTCCTGGGCGAGCGGCAGGCGACAACCGCCATAATCGGCCCACGCAGTCACGTAGAACACATACTCCTCGCGGATTGCTTGGCGCGAGGCGCCGATCACCAGAATCGGTCGCAAGGAAGCGTGCAACGCGGCCAGGTTGGGGGCCGGCGGCGGTGGCGGGATATCCCGGAGTTGAGGATGGGGTGGCCACTGAAGGTGCAGCCGAGTCTCCTCCGGCGGAATGGGCGGCATCTGCCGCACCATGGACCAGACGACAGGTGTGACGGACAACACGCCAAATACACTGAGCTTCTCATCGAGGTAATACAGGCCGTCGAGTTGAGCCACGCGAATGGCCTCTTCCTCCGCGCCCAATAACCTCAAGCGTCGTTGCGCCTCGGTGTCGATCCACCACGTCCACTTCGGCTGTCTCGGCGGTCCTGGCGAAACGCGCTCCAGGGTTTCAGCGTGGTAGCAAATGCCGGCCTCGAGCCATTCCCGTAGCAAGGCCGCCCCAGCGGATCCGCGTAGCTCGTGTCCGGGGGCCGTGGCCCGGGCGTTGCGCGGGCCGCGTGCCAAGCGCGCTTGCCACAGCAGAATGTGAGCGGGCAGAAGGGTGGCCGGTGGCAACTGCTCCAGTGTCACCCATCGCGTGCTGTCCGACAACGCGGCCCCCGGCTCACCGCTTACGAACCAGGCGAGGAGGGTGCACGGGTCCTGGGTGCCGGTGGGCTGTAGCAAACAGAGGAACTGTTGCTCGACGGGGGGCGGGGCAGGCTTTGGGAGCGGGAGCTCCGATCGGTGACGCAGGGTGTGTTGCCATCGCTCGAGCGGCGAGAGCGCACGAGGCCAGTCGACCAACCGGCGCAATCGGATCAAGAGACCCGCGGCGTGCGCACACGATGCCACGCCGCACTGACACGTCGATTCGACAGCCTCGCTACCGAACCGGGTATACAGGTAGACCGTGACGTAAGCGGACGATCCGGTGGATTCAACCCATTCACCGAGCAGCGCATCGGCTGGACTGCCGGAAGGACGGTACCAGGCGACCGGCTCACGCCAGAGTGCGTCCGCGGAGGCGAGCTCCTCGGCAGACTTGAGAGCCGCGCGATTGAAATGTTGGTCCAGCGCCAGAACGCGAATGCGATCCATGAGGGCGGAACGGGCATCCGCCGCTCGCGCGGTCGACTTCGAGGTCAGGGCTCCTCCCGCGGCAGATCTTTCCCGGCCGATACGTTGGCTAAGCTCATGCCGATCCGCTCTTCACCCACTGGGCGCCGGATCGGACGAAGCTCGGGTAAGGAGGCCTTCGTATGAAGTCGCAGCTCTACACCCGGTCCGCCAGTCAGGCGCGGTCTGTAGGCATCATTAGCCGTGAGGCGGTTTGTCGCGGGAGGAGGCCATCTCCCTTGAAGCGGCATTGTAGCAGGGGCACCGAAGTTCGCAACGGACCCCGTCCGGCATCCCGGGCGCCGTCGCCGACCCTGCCGGAGAGTCTCCAGGCGACGCCGTCGCCCATTCTTCAGTCGCCCACCGAGGGCGCGTCCTGGTTGTCCGGATTGATCACCCCGAAATGGGCCGGAATACTGGCGTAGAAAATGCGGATCTTCTCGCGATGGAGCAATTCCAGCAGTTTGTCGGCCTCCTCCTTCGTGACGATGAACTCCACCTCGATGGCCAGCGAGCCGGCCAGCTCGAAGAATTTCGCCTCGTGGAGCATGTGATGGCGGCCGAAGCCGGCCATCGCCTTGAAGGCCGAGCCGCCGCGAATCCCCAATTTGTTCGCTTGCTCCAGCAGCCACTCCCAGGCGAGGCGATGATGGTGCCGCTGGTCCTCGTGTACGTAGAATCGCAAGAATGCGCCGTCCATATCGGTATCCCCTCGTATTCAAGATGTTGACTCGAGCGAGTCCCCCGCACGGCGGTCACCCCTCGCTCGGGACGATGCCCAGGCTTTGCAGCCACGTCACGGTCGCGATGCCGGCCAGGGTCATCAGGACCGAGCCCCCGAGATGCACCACGATCGCCGCACACAACCACCCATTTTGCCGCTGCTGCAGGAGCGCGACCAGCTCCGCGGAAAACGTCGAAAAGGTCGTCAGGCCGCCGCAAAAACCGGTGATGACCGCGAGGCGCCATTCGGGGGCCAGTGCCGCGACGGCGGCAAAGAAGGCGATCCCCAATCCGATGATGTAGCCGCCCAGCAGATTCGCCGTCAGCGTTCCGGGCGGGATGTTGGGGAAGAGCCGATTCAGCTGGGTCCCGAGCCACCAGCGCAACACGGCGCCGAGTGAGGCGCCGATGCTGATGGCGAGAATGGATTTCCACATGGCAGCCGTCCTATGGGTGGCTCATCGGGCTCACCGCAGTGTCAGTGCGAGGATCAGGACCAGGAGCGCACCAATCAGCGCGAGATAGAGGTTCAAATCGCCGGATTGCAGGGCGCGCATCCAACGTGCCAATCGCCAGACGCTATGGCGGATAGGTGTGAAGATCAACGGTCCAAACACATCGGCGACATCGTGTTCCAATTCGAGCCGGCGAATGAAGTAGGCGACCGCGTGGTGCTCGCGTGCCGTGTCGAGCG
The DNA here is from genome assembly GCA_035547375.1 of Steroidobacteraceae bacterium. Taxonomy (GTDB): domain Bacteria; phylum Pseudomonadota; class Gammaproteobacteria; order Steroidobacterales; family Steroidobacteraceae; genus 13-2-20CM-66-19. Next base: position 16,349 of record DASZVD010000427.1, on the reverse strand, counting down.
TCGGGCGGTAGATGAAGCTGTAGAACGTGCGCATGGCATTCGCAAAGGTGAGAGAGGTGGTTGCCGCGCGCCGCGGATTTTCCCGCAGGCCGCCGAACCAGACCGGAGCACGTCGCACCTGGTGGCGGCGCAGATTCAGCAGCAGCAACAGCGGCGCAATGGCGAGCAACGGCATCGCGATGACGAGCTTCGAGGGCGAGATGAAGGCGAAGGTGTTGGTGAGTGGTACGAGGAGCCAATCGACCGACATCGCGCGCGCGCTGTGCGCCCCGAATTGCGCCAGGTCGGCCTCATCGAGGGCGCCCACCCAGAGGGGGAGGCCCACCGCACTCGCCAGTACCGCAAGTCCCAGGAGCAACACCGCCGCGCTGTAAGCGGGACCGATCCGCCGTGTCCGGCCCGGCGCTGCCGCGCCCAAGAGGCCGATGCCGAGGATCTTGACGAACGTGGCGAAGGCGATGGCTGCGGTGAGCGCGATGCCTGCCCCGGCGAGGGCCAGCGTCAGGCGGCCGGTGAGCGCGCTCAGATGAAAGCCCTGGAAGAGGGTTTGGAAGGTGAACCACTCCGTCGCAAAACCGATCTGCGGAGGCATGGCCGCCAGACTCATGGCGGCGAACAAGGCCCCGATGCCGAAGGCGAGTCCTGCCCCGTGCAGCCAGCCTCCTTGCGCGATCTCGTACTCTCCGCTCGCCCGGAAGACCCCATCGGCGCACAGAAACAGTCCGCTCTTGGCGAGCGCGTGGCCGCCCAGGTGGAGCAGGGCGACCGTCCAGGCAAGCCCGGCGAGCGCGCTCTGGCCGTCGGAGCGGAAGATCAGGCTGGCCCCCAACGTGGTGACGGCAATGGCCGCATTCTCCGCGGAGGAAAAAGCGAGCAGCCGGCGCCAGTCATCCTGCTGGAACGCATAGAGCACGGCGAGGATCGAGGAGATGACCGCGACCGCGGTGACCAGGACTCCCAGGCCAAAGAGGCCGTCGCCGGAGCCTGGCAGCCAGTCCACCAGCCCGCGCGAGAGCGCGAAGAAGGCGGCATTCAACACCACGCCCGACATGATCGTGCCCGAGGCGCCGCTGCCGCTGGAGTAGGCGCCCGGGAACCATTCATAAAAAGGCAGGAGACCCAGTTTGGCGCCAAAGCCAATCAGCAGCAGAATGCCGATCCACGTGCGCGCGGGGCCCGACACCGAGGCCGCGCCGTGCGTGAATGCCGCAAAATCCATGGTGCCGCCGGCGTGTCGTGCGAGCAGGAGTAACGCCAGCAGAATGGCGACCGCGCCCACTTCCAACAGCGCGAGCATGAAGAGGGTGCACTGCCCGGGCGTATCGGACAGGCGCTCCGACAAAATCATGACCGCGCCTCCCAGGCTCATCAGCTCCCAGGCAATGAGGAAGGAATACCCGTCCTGCACGCCGTAGACGCCGAGAGCTCCGAGCAAGGAGAGCGCCGCCCCCACCAGCCAGCCGGCGTGCCCTGCACGCGCCGGCGTGCACAGCCACACCGCCAAGGCCGCCGGGACCAACCCAAATCCCATCAGCCAGAGTGCCTCCGGGCTGTAGTGCAGCTGCAAGGTCTGGTCCGCCAATCCGAGTGATGAACGCCAGAGGCCATCGCCGTACGGCAGCGCTTGGAGGGCATACGCCACGCCGGCCACCGCACCCAGCCCGATCAGCAGCCGCGCCAGTCCTTGGAGTCGGACAAAGGCCAGCAGTCCACCCAAGGCGCACAGTCCGTAGGCAGCAAGGAGGAGGTCAGCCATGGGCGCCTCCGGGTGCGAGTTGGCCCGCGTGCACGCGCTGTGCGGCTCGTTGGAGCAGCATCAGTAGCGCATGGATGATGGCGGCCGGATTGGGTGGGCATCCGGGCAGGTACACATCCACCGGCAACTCTTCATCCAAGCCGTTGCCGCACGAATAACCCCCGCCGTTGGTGCCGCCGGACACGGCGCAAGTTCCGACCGCCATGACGAAGCGCGGTTGCGGCATGCCCTCATAAGCCTCCCGTAACGGCGCGCGCATCGCGTAGGTGACCGGACCGGTCACCAACAGCAAATCCGCAAAGCGCGGCGAGGGGGTGAAAAAGATCCCCAAGCGGTGCAGGTTGTAGAACGGATTGTTGAGTGCCTGGAGCTCGGACTCGCAGCCATTGCAGGAGCCGGCATCGACGTGACGGATGTGGAGGCTGCGCCCGAAGATGCGGCGGATCTCGCGCTTGAGGTCATACGCGTCCTTGGAAGCCGTTGCGTCCGCCCATTTCAAGTCCTCGCGCGAGCGCACACCAAAGGCCCAATCACTCGAGGCGGTGAAGGCGCCGGTCGGGCAGGTCTCCACGCACAACTGACAGGTCACGCAGCGTCCGTAGTCGACCGCCAATCGGGCTGGGCCTCCGGGAGTGAGCGTGATGGCTTGCGGCAAGCAGACGGCGGCACACTGTTCGCAGCCCTCGTCACATTTGACCGGATCGAATTGCGGCATGCCGAGCACGCCCGCCTGGCCGTCCTCACCCTGACGAGGCCATTGGGTACTGACCTTCCCCTTTGCGAGCCCAAACAATGTCCACAACGGCATGGCGTCCCCGTCCTCACGCGTTCGACGCGTAGCTGAGAGAGCTCATCGGTCGCACCCCGCCATGGTCAGCCCGAAGCTCGCCTCGTTGATGGCGTAGTCCATCATGTTGCTGTCGTGCACCGTGAAAGCAAACACACGCCAGTTGGAATAGCTCGGGGATTTGATTTTCACGCGAGCGAGTCGACCGCGAGCATCGAAGTGCACGGCGTAATACAGAGAGCCCCGCGGAGATTCGGCCCAACCGAGTCCTTCGGTATTCGCAGAGGGCACGCAGCGCGAGCGGATAGGTCCGTCAGGGAGCGCTTCGGTGGCCTGTTGGATCAGCTCGATACTATGGTGGGCCTCGGCGATGCGGACCTGCTGACGCGCGTGAGCGTCCCCGCTCTCCCGGGTGGGGACCTTCAACGGCATCTCCGCATAGCCGGCGTAGGGCTGGTCCCGACGCAAGTCCCGATCGAGTCCCGACGCCCGTTCGATCGGACCGGTCGCGCCCTGATCGAAGGCCAGCTGCCGGCTCAGGATGCCCGTGGTGATGAGGCGGTCCAGGTGGGTGGTGCTCGCCTCCAGGCGCGAATCGTATTGGGTCAATTCTTCCCGCAATTCCTGCAGGCTGGCGTGCACGCCGGAGAGATCGGGAGCACGCCGCAAGCCACCCAGCCCGATCAGGCCGCGCAGCAGACGATGACCGGTCGCGCGCCCGTTGATCTGCTTGGCGCGCTCTTCGAGATATTTACCTTCGGCCTCACCCACCTTGAGTGTCGTGGTATGACACAGGTGGCCCAAATAGTGCAGATGGTTGTACAGCCGCTCGAGCTCCGCGAGGATCATGCGGAGGTGCCTGGCACGAGGTGGTACCTCACAGCCGGCGGCGGCCTCGACCGCCTGGGTGTACGCCAAGGCGTGCGCGACACTGCCGACGCCGGAGACACGCTCGGCGAGTATCACACCGAGATCGGGGGGTTGTCCCTCGAAGCGCTTCTCCATGCCGCGATGCTTGAAGAACAGCTGCGGATGGTAATGAACGATCGCCTCACCCAGGTAGTAGTAGTCGAACTGCGCTGATTCCAACACGTCGGCGCGGATCGGCCCGAAGGGCAGCGTTTGCACATCGCGCGAGACGGGCCCGGAAACCTCCGGCAGCGTGGGCGGCATAGGGGTGTACGTCACGGGTGGCGCGACACCAGGCCGCAGCGGCGGTGTTTTGAATTCGGCCCCGGGCAGGAGGACCAGCGGCGCCGGATCGGGAGCCCCCTCGAACGAGAGCCCGCACAGGTCCGTGATCTCTCTTTCGTACCAGGACAACAGCGGTGCGATGGTCGCCAGACTCGGAACGGGGCGGCTGCCGGGCCGACAGCGCCACACGGCGAGCGGGTCGGTTCCCGAGTGCACCACGTAGCGCAATTCAGGCGCCGTGGCCTCGGGAAACCAGGCATAGGCCATTTGCATGCGCTGGCCTGAGGCGACCGCGGTCGTGCAGCGCGCGCGCAGGTCGGCAACCGCGATGTCCTCGAGCCGGGGCGCGGGGTGCGGCGCGGTCATGGGGCACCCGGGCCGGCCAGTTGAGCCGCAACGACGGCAAAATAGTGCGCGAAGGCCGCCGGCCACCACAGACCCAACACCAACAGTGGAATGACCGCAAGCCACATCGGCACGATGCACCACAGCGACAAGGGATGAGCGTGCGACGAGGCACGGGCAGTGACGGGTGAGAGATCCGCGGGCACGCCCGGGCTGAAGTACATCGCGCGGAAGTGATTCAGAAAGCCCACGAAGATGACGATCAACAGGAGCAGCATCACGAACACCGCCCAGGCGTTGGGCGTGGCGAGCCCGGCGCGCAGGATGGTCATCTCGCTGAGGAAGAGGCCGAATGGCGGGGCACCCGTGATCGCCACCGCGCCGGCGAGCCACAGGAGGCCCGCCACCGGCATCCTGGCCAGGACCTGATGGATGCGACTGATGCGCTTGGTATGGAAGACCTGCATGGCGTTGCCGGCGCCGAAGAACATGAGCGACTTGTTCAGCGAGTGCCCGAGCATGTGATAGAGCGCACCGGCGATGCCGAGCGGCCCTCCGAAACCGAACCCGAGTGCCATGACGCCCATGTGCTCGACACTCGAATACGCCATGAGGCGTTTGATGCCCATTTGGCGGGTGATGAAGAGGGCGGCCACCAACAGGGAGAAAGTGCCGACGGCCACGACCACCACGCGCGGCAGGAGCCCTACGCGCGCGGCGTCGGAGACCTGGATGAAGCGCGCGATACCGATCATGGCGGTGTTGAGGAGCGCGCCGGAAAGCATGGCCGAAACCGGCGCCGGACCCTCACTGTGCGCATCGGGGAGCCAGGTGTGCATGGGTGCCAGGCCCACCTTGGTGCCGAAGCCGACGAGGACGAGCAGGAAGGCCATGAGCGCAACGGTGGGATTCAACTGGGGAGCGACCTCGCGCAGCGCCGCCCAGGTGAGATCATAAGTGGCGCCCAGGTGCAGGCTGCCACCCCAGTAAAAGAAGATGATGCCGAGGAGCGCGAGGCTGATGCCGCCGGAGACCACGACAATGTACTTCCAGGCGGCCTCGATGCTTTCGCGCCCGAGCTCGAAGCACACCAGGAACGTACTCACCAGGGTCGTGAGCTCGATGGCGATCCAGTACACGCCGATGTTGTTCATGAGCGGGCCGGACAGAGTGGTGAGCCCGAAGCCGGCGAACAGCGCGTAGAAGCGGTGCAGGCGCGCGTCCTCGTTCAGGTGGCGCATGTAGCCGATGGCGTAGATGGAGGCGAGCAGGTACACGGTGGCAACACTCAACAGCACCCAGGCACCGAGCGGGTCCACGATGAGATAGCCGCCCCAGAAAGTCCGCGTCGCCGCCAAGGCGGCCGGTAGCAGACGCAGCACCGCCAGCAGCACGAGAACGGCGGCGATCAGGTTGGCATACTCGGCGACACGGGGGCGACGCGTGCCCAGGCACACCAGCACGGCGAGGAGCGGGGCGAGCAGGATCACCCCGAGCAGGGCGGCGACCGGGGTCGTGGCGGTCTCGATCATCCGACCAACCTGCGCAGGTTGTGGGCGCTGGAGGTGCCGGCGTGCATGACGAGAAAGCGCACCAGGACGCCAAAGCAGGCCACGACGACCAGCAGGTCGAACAGGATGACCAGCTCGATGAGGAGCGGCATGCCGGGGACCAGGATCTGCGAGCCCAGGAAAATGCCGTTCTCCAGCACCAGCAGCGCCAGGATCTGGCTCAGGGCCTCGCCCCGCACCACCAACATGAGAAAGCCGATCAGCTTCATGGACAGCATCACGGTCAGGGCCAGCACGGCAACGGTGCCGGCGAGCCCCAGAGAGCTCCCGAGGTGAGTCGCGACCACGAACGCGAACAGCACCAGCAGCGCGCCCACCACGAGGCTCGAGCTCGGCGACAGGCGCTCGTGCAATTCGCGATCAACGTTCAAGCGACGAATGATGCGCAGGATCAGGTACGGCAGGAGCAATCCCCGAAAGAGCGCTGTCAGGAGCGCAATCAGGTACAACTCGTGATACCCGCCGTAATAGCCGACCGCGGCCGACAGGAGCGCGATGAGCCAGGACTGCAGCGCGAAGGCGACCAGGTAGTCCTTGAGCCAGCGCGATCCCAACATCACGAAGGACAGGAGCAGGCTCGCGATCGCCAGCAGGCTGAAGAAGGAGGCGGCCAACGGTGCAAGGTGTGCGGCGAGCATGGGCCTAGCGCAGCTGATTGGCGACAATGGCGAGAATCGCCAGCAGGAAGGACGCGGCCAGCGGCTCCTGGTAGCGGAAATATCGCAGACGCGACTGCGCGGTCTCGATGAAGACGACCGCGAGGGCCACCACCAGGAACTTGCCGAAGAGGGCCACGGCGGCCCCGAGCGCACCGGCGGCGCGCCCCTGGACCGAGAGCCCCCAGGGCAGCAGGAACACGTTGCTGAACAGGGTGTACAGAATGAATTGCTTCATCCAGGACGCCCATTTCAACAGCGCGAGCAGCGGGCCCGAGTACTCGAGAATGCGCGCCTCATCGATCATGTACACCTCGATGTGCGTGCTGGAGTGAATCGGCAGCCGGTCGGTCTCCACGAGCAGGAGGATGAAGAAGGCGGCCACCAGGAACAGGTGCGCCGGGCTCCAGTAGACCGCGGGCTGAGCCACCAGCAGATGATTCACCACGAAAGGCAACATGGCCTTGGCGAGGAGCGTGATCCCCACGAACACCAGAATCAGCGTAGGCTCGGCCAGGATGCCCAACATCACGGCGCGGGAGGAGCCGACGCCGCCGTAGGCGCTCCCGCTGTCCAGTCCCGCCAGGGAGACGAGGAAGGAGCCGAGCGTCAGAATCAGTCCGCCGCCGAGAATGTCCCCCATGTCAGACTCCGGCAACGGGAAGTTGGTCAGCACGGGAATGAGGATCGGCACGGTCAGCATGCAGGTGAAGGCGACCACCGGCGCGATCCAGTAAATGAAGCTCGCCGTCTCGGGCACCACGCCCTGTTTGTGGAAGAGTTTCCACAGGTCGCGATAGGGCTGGAAAATGCCGGGACCCTGGGCGCGCTGCACGCGCTCCTCCCACTGCAGGATCACCCCTTGCAACAGGGGCGCGAGGGCGAGGACGGTCACGACCTGAGCGATCTGCAGGAGGATGTCACGCGTCATCGCGCGACCCCGGACGGATCGGAGTCGGCAATGGGAGGCATCGGAGTTGGCAACGGCAAACGTGGAGCGCCGCCCGGCGCGGTCCTCGAGGTCGGTTGCCTCAATGAGTGCTGAAGTGCCATCGCCACCAAACCCTCTCCGCATCCCGAGATTGGATTGTGGTAGGCATCATCAGCCGACGGCCGGCGGTTCGAGGAGAATGCCATCTCCTGACAAAATCAATATACGGCGAGTGTTCGAATCGGGCAAGCCGATTTATCAGGCAGGCCTCACCTGGCGACAAACCGGCCGGAGACGGAGGTTCAAGGGCATGGCCAGGGCACGAAACCGTGCGGCGCGCGGCCCATGCACCCGCCGTAGGGGGTGTCCTTGCGTTGGAGGGACTTGCGTTCTACGATCATGGGGCTAGGGAGATGGCATCCTCCCGTACCAAAACCGCCGCAAGGCTGATGACGCCTACCTGTCGCACGGAAGATCCGAGCGGTTGAGGCGTGGCCATTCCCTCCGCTTCTCAAAGCCTGCGACTGCGTCGTTGAATGACAGGCCCGTAGGTATCGCTTCGGGCGAGGCAGTCGCCGAACCGTGAGGATTCCCGCCGTGCACGCAACTCACGACTTTGGAGGGTTCCCGTGATTCCCTACCGATCCAGAACGACCACACACGGACGCAACATGGCCGGAGCTCGCGGCGGACACTGGGAGCCGGCACGCCCGCGCGCGCGGCGCGTATCGGCGGCTTTGCAAGCCTATGCGGCCTTGACCACCAGCGCTGCTCGCGGTGCCGTTCGCGACGTGTCTCACGCCGCGAGACGCTGAACCGCCGGCGCGGCATTTTTCGGTCGCGGCATCCGCACCGTAAGGAGCCGCCGTGTTTCCAAGCACTCAAGCGCTTCGCCGAGACGTACAGCGACGTCTACGGCGTGGCGAAAACATGGTGTTGTACGGCCCTTATGGGATCGGCAAGACCACGTTGCTGTTGGATCTGGAGACACGCTTATGGGCCTCGGGAGTTGTGTGCGCACGCGCGCCGCAGACGCGCAGCATGGAGGACATCACGCAGGCGATCGAGAGCGCGTATCCTAACCTTCATCCCCGGGCGGTAGCGCATCGCACCCCGGGAGCTCGAGGGTGGGAGGCGGCCGAGCTGCAAGGAGGCGTATTGTTGCTGGACCACCTGACGCAGGTGAGCAGTGCGATGGTGAGTTTTCTGCGTTGGCTGCGCAGCGGTATCATGGGTGTGATCACCGCGGTGGATGTCGAGGTTGAACGGGAGCAGCGGCGCCTGCGGCCGTGGCGATTGGGCGCGCTGTCGATCCGAATGCCCGGCGCGTCCGCGGATCTCTTACGCGGTCTGTTGCGGAAGCATTCGGCCGAGCTCCGATTACCCACGTTGGACGCGGAGGTTGAACGCCGGTTGATCCGCGAGGCCCGGGGACGTCCGGGGTGGATCGTACGGTGCGTGCACCTTCAGATCGAGGCGCGCTACTGGCAGGGAACGCAGCTGTTCGCTTCGGCGCTGTGCAAGGACACTGAAGCGGCTCTCCAACATGACTCGCTCGAGCGTCTTCCGCAACTGGATGACGGCCTCGCCCACAGCGCAGCGGGGGACGGAGAATAACGACAAGACCCCGGTGGGCATCAGGGTACCGTGCCGACCGATGCCGCGGCGGCGCCCCCTTCCATGGCGCCGAAGCGCGCGGAGGTGGTGGTATAGAACACGCGGATCCCTTGCTCTCGAACCCACTCCAGGAGCCCATGAGCCTCGGAGTCCGAGACGAGGAACTCGATCTCGATCGTTTGGATGGCACGCAGGTCAAAAGGGCGGGGGCCTTCGTGAACCACGTGATGGCGCCCGAATCCGGCCATCGCCTTGAAGACGGAGCCGCCGCGGACGCCGATGTCGTTCGCGTGCTGCAGCAGCGCCTCCCAGACAGGCTGGCCGTGGTGCTGCTCGCTCTCGTGCACATAACATCGCAACAATGTTCCGTTCATGAGTGGCCTCGACAGCTCGTAAGAGGGAAACTCAGCCCCGCAGCCATGTGATGGTAGCGGCGCCCAGGAACGTCATGCTCACCGAGCCCACCACGTGCACGGCAATCTCGCCCAATGCCCAGGCCGGCCGGCCCTCCTGCAGCAGCGCGTACAGCTCACCGGAAAAGGTGGAAAAGGTGGTCAGGCCGCCGCAAAAGCCGGTGATCACGAAGAGACGCCACTCCGGGGGCAGTGCGGTAAAGGTACCGAAGAAGGCGATGGCGGCTCCGATGACGTATCCGCCGATGAGATTCACGGCAAGAGTGCCCGGTGGAATCGCCGGAAAGAGGCTGTTCAGCGCCATCCCCAAATACCACCGCAGCAGGCATCCGAAGGTTCCCCCCACGGACACCGCCATCACTGATTTCCACATGCACGAGTCTCATTCTTTGCTTGGCCGGCGGAGGCTCCCTGCCACGCTCCGAACGGGCAGCTGCCGAGGCGCTCAGGTTGCCGGCGCACCCTTGACACGAGCCCCAGCCAGGCAGTCTAGGCAGACGGTGCGGGTGTTTCAATTTCCTCCTCCGCGAGCCTCCTTGGGGGACGGAGGTGCGCCCGGGTCCACGGCCGCCTCAGGCGCCGAATGTGGCGGTTGTGCCGAGCTCGTCCTCGATTTCCAGGAGTCGATTGTATTTGGCCAGGCGCTCCGAGCGGCACAGTGACCCGGTCTTGATCTGGCCGCCGCTCATCGCCACGGCAAAATCGGCCATGAAAGTATCCTCGGTCTCACCGGAGCGATGGGAGATGACAAAGCCCCAGCCCGCATCCCGGCACAGCTGGACGGCTTCGATGGTCTCGGTGACGGTGCCGATCTGATTGAGCTTGATGAGGGCGGCGTTGCAGGTCTTCTCCCGGATCGCACGCTCGATGAAACGCGGGTTGGTGACGAGAATGTCATCGCCGACGATCTGAATGCGCCCCCCCAGCTGCGCGGTCTGCTCGCGAAATCCTTCCCAGTCATTTTCCGCAAGACCGTCCTCGAGCGAGATGATGGGAAAGCGATCCAGCCAGGCGCGATAGAGCGCGGTCATCTCGGCTGCGCTCTTGACGCCGCCGCCGCTGCGCGTGAGCTCGTAACGGCCTGCGACGAAAAACGAGGACGCGGCGGGATCCAACGCGAGGGCGATATCCTCGCCGGGCCGGTAGCCGGCGCGCTCGATCGCCTTCACGATCAGCTCGCAGGCCGCCTCATTGCTCGGCAACTGCGGCGCGAAACCGCCTTCATCGCCCACGGCGGTGCTCAGGCCTTGCTCGTGTAACAGGGCTTTCAGCGCCTGGAAGGTCTCCGCGCCATAGCGCAGGGCCTCGGCGAAAGTGGGCGCGCCCCGGGGCACGATCATGAACTCCTGGAAATCCAGGCTCGAATCCGCGTGCTTGCCGCCATTCAACACGTTCATCATGGGAACCGGCAGGCGTCGTGCGCCGGCGCCGCCCAGGTAGGCGTACAGCGGCACTCCAAGCGCCCGTGCGGCCGCCCGTGCGGTTGCCTGCGAGACACCCAGCATGGCGTTCGCGCCCAGCTTGGCCTTGTTCTGCGTTCCATCCAACTCGATGAGCAGCTGATCGATCTGCGCCTGTCGAGTGGGGTCCCGGCCGCGCAGCTTCGGCGCAATGACCTCGGCCACGATGGCTATGGCCTGACGGACGCCCTTGCCGCCGTAGCGGTGCGGATCCTTGTCCCGTAACTCGACGGCCTCGTGCTCGCCGGTGGAGGCCCCCGAAGGGACGGATGCGGCCGCGACCACACCGGATTCCAACTGGACATAGACTCGAAGTGTTGGCGTACCGCGCGAGTCCAGGACTTCCAGCGCCCGCACCGATTGAATACGTTGACTCATCTGCTGCTCTCCACTTTGTGCGCGCAGCGGCGCACCCCCTGCGTCGCAGGACGGGTGCGCAATCCACGAGCGCACGAATACCTGCACCGTGAAAGCGCGTCACGCGGGTGGGAGACGGGAAGGGGGCTCTCGTGCACTACACCCGCTCCGAGCTTTCGGTGCGTTCGTAGGCATCATCAGCCCTTGGGGGCGGTTGAACGGTCCAGGGAGGCATGCCATCTCCCACGAACGAACTCTAGGGAAGTCGGCTGGCTGATGCAAGCCCGGAAGCTGTCACCTTGCGCCCCCAGGGGACTGGATTCTCCTGGGGCGGCTCCTCCATGATGCAGCGACGGGGCCTTGCGATGTTCACTGAGAATCACCGGCGCTACCTTGTGACTCGCCTGCTGCACCTGGACGAGTCGATTTCGGCTGCGCTCGCGAAATTGGAGCCGCAGGACGCGGGTGCGCTGGCACCCCGCTACGTGGCCGATGCCAGCGCCGCGCAGCGGCAGGTCCTGCGTGACTACCAGGCGCAGCTGCGTTTTGTCATGCGGCGCTTCCTGCAACAGTACGAGCTTCCGCAGACACGCGTCCCGGTGAGTGCGCTGAAAGCGCTCGGTGTCGCTCTCACGTTCGCACAAATCACGGTGGAGGAACTGAGGCCGTCTTACCTTGCCGGTTACGGGACGCTCGATGCGCCCTCGGTCGAGGCGGCCAATCGCCTGACCGCCGACCTGCAGGCGCTACTGGCCAGGATGAGTGCGTATCTCACGCGCGGCGCGGGTGGTGGCTTGGCCACGAGACTCGCCCAACTCGATGATTCGGGCGACGAGGGTGCGTTATTACACGAGCTGGATCGAATCGTCAGCGATCATGGGCTGGTCGAATTACGTGCTCCGTTGCAGATGCTGATCGAGCGCGCCGCAGAGCCGCGGCTTGAAATAGCTGTGTTTGGCCGTGTGAGCGCGGGGAAGTCCTCGTTGCTCAATTGGTGGTTGGGACAAGAAGTGCTCCCGACCGGGGTCACACCCGTCACTGCCGTGCCCACGGTAATTACCCATGCGGACACCGCGCGGCTGCTCGTGTCCACCGCGACCGTGCGCGCCAAAGCGCTGCCGCTCGAGGATCTGGTCCGGTATGCCACCGAAGAAGGTAATCCGGGCAATCGTGAGGGAGTCCTGGAGCTCGTCATTCAGTTGCCGGCGGAGCGTTTGGAGGCCGGGATCCGTTTGGTGGATACGCCAGGACTTGCCTCGCTCGCAAGTCGTGGGGCGAGTCAGACGCTCGAGTACCTGCCACGGTGCGACCTCGGAATCCTGCTCATCGAAGCCGGAGGCGCGGTGACGCGAGAAGATCTCGATGTCGCCCGTGCGCTCATCGACTCCGGCAGTGAACTGATTGTGGCTCTGAGCAAAGTGGATCGTCTTGCGAGTGCTGAGTTGGCCCAGGCGCTCGACTACGCCACCCGGCAGCTCAGTGAGCGATTGGGGGTACCCCTCGAGGTCGGCGCGATCAGTACCGCTGGCGCGGAAGCCCACCGTGTACAGGACTGGTTTGAGCACGTGCTGGCACCGCGCGTAGCCCATGCCCGTGAGTATCAGGCCGCCTCTATGCGGCGCAAGGTCAATTCGCTACGGGAAACGGTGATCGCCGTGCTGGAAACACAACTCGCGGCAGTGTCCCGGGATCCGAGCGAATCAGCCACGGGCACGCTGAGCGAAGCTGGAGAGGCTTTCGCTGCGGCCCGGGGACGCATTCGAGAGACGCGTGAGCAGTGGCAGGAGGTTGTCGCGCGCGTACCATCGTGTGTCGGGGATGTGTTGGATACGGTGGCGAAAGCGCTGGTCGCCTGTTGGCATGACAACGTGGTGGAGGCCTCGCAAACGCAGCAGCGCGTGGAGCAAGCGATCGCGCAACTTGGTACGCAGATCGCCGACGTGGTAACGGAACGGCTGGGCGCGCTCCCGGCGTGCCTCGAGCAGCTGCTCGCGGACTCAAGTCTTCCGAACGCGGCAGCGGAGGTGTTGCGCCCCCGCGGCCGGCCCGTGTTTGACGCCTCCTTTCTCGCGGGATTGAGGGATCTCGAGCCTCCCCGTGCGCGGGTGCTGCTCGCACCGGTGCTGCACAAACTGACGCGTGCCCGCGTCGCGCACAGCCTTCAGGCGGTGAGCGCCCGGCAGCTGATGTTGTATTCCCAAGCGCTGCGCCTGTGGGGTCTCGAGTACCTCCAAACGCTGGCCGACCAGTTTGATGCACTGGTCGCCCCCGTGGAGAGCGCCGAGCGGGCCCGCCTGGAGCGGAATCTGCCGGATGAACGGGCACGCCGCGTGCAAAGTGACGTGAAACTGCTGCGCGAGTGGCGCTCACGGGGCGCGGTGGTAAAGCCGTCGGCGGCACCGATCTGAGGCGATCGAAAGCAGCACACCGAGATCAGCGGTGTGGCGGGCGCCGAATGCCTCGACACCGCCACAGAAGGCCGTGATACAACAGTCTCAGCCGGGGGTACAGCCCCTTGAGCGGAGCACCCAGCGCGAGGACGGCGCGCCGCAATGCCCGCCGGGAAGAAGCGGGGTGCCGCGACAAACACAGGGCTGCCAACGTCCGTATCTGCTTGTCCGGGTCGCCCAGGAGCAAGAGGGCCCGAGGGACCGACAAGGCCTCTCGTTGATGGAGCGCTTGCACGGCGTGACGGCGGACGCCCACATCGCCATCCGCCAGATAGTGCTCCAACGCCTCCGGTGGGGTTGCCGTGTTGCGATCGAGTGCGGCGATGATCGCTCTCCGCAAGGCCGTGTCCTCAACAGAACGCATGCGGGACAGTGCAGCCGCCGAGGCCGCGGTGTGTAACTGTCCCGCGAGCCAGACAGCATGACGGAGGCGGCGCGTCGCGCGTTCGCCGATCTCGTGAGACGCCATCACTTCAAAGAGGGCCGGCTCGATTCGCGGACCCAATCGATTCAAGGTCCGCAGGATCGGGGTGAGGCGCCGGCGGTCGGGCTCATCGAGCGCGCGGACCAAGACCCGAATGGCCGTTCGAACGCGATCCTCGGCTCGAATCAGCGATAGCGCGGCTGCCGCCCGCACACGCCGTTGCGAATCGCGGAGTGCGTGGCGCAAGCCGGAGAGGGCTCGATCGCGAAGGGCCTCCGCGACGAGCGGGTTCTGATGGAGCAGGGTGCCTAACAGTACTGCCGCCGCCGCGCGCCCGTCGATGTGCGTAGGTGGCTCAATGCCATTCACACGATAGAGATCGCCGACGGCATCAACGACCGGAGCGATTGCGGCAGGCCCTAACCGGCGTAATGCTTCGACGGCAGCCTCTCGGGTAGAGTCGTCAAAGAGGCTGCGTACCAGGAGCGGGAGCGCCTTAACCGCTCGCAATCGTCCGAGCGCGCGCACGCAACCAACGTAGGCGCGGCATTCCAGCGCATTCGCAAGCGCACTGATCGTTTGCGCGCTCGGCGCTATAGCGCTCAAATGCTCGGCAACGCAGCCGACGACGACATCTTCGGCCTCGCGCGCGAGCGGTGCTGGATCGCGGTGTACACTGTCATCGAGCGCTCGCAGAAGCGCCTGTGCCGCCAGCGATCCGCCGATGCTCGCCAAAGCATCAGCGGCCCAGCAGCGTGGATGGTACACAGCCTGCGACGGGCCGCGGAGCACGCATTCCAGAGCAGGAATGGCCGCCCCTCCAAAAGCTACGATATGGGGTAACGCGTGGGGGCCGTCGTGGAGGTTCAGTAGGCGGCTGACTTCGGACTCGATCCGCGCAGGGCCGCCCGAAGGGCCCGCGGTCATGCGATGAGTGCCTGGACCCGGCGTTCGATCGCTGTGGCGCTGCGGTTCCATTCAGCCAACTCTTGCTCGCGCGCACGCACCTGGGCTTCGTTGCTGCGCCGCGTGGTGAGTCCAGCCTCGATGGCTTGTTCGATGCGGGCCAGAATGGAGGCTGCGTTTTCGGAGATCTGCCGACGTGCATCGCGGACGCTCGCCTTGAGGCGCTCATCGAGATCATGGCGGATGCGCCCGGCCTGAGCTTCCACCAGTTCACGAGCGCGCTGTTGCACGCGTTGAATGATGAGTCGAGCCGCGAGAGCCTTGGGCAGAGCGAGGACAGCCGAGGTGGCCAGGATCTTGAGACTGGTCGGCTCGTACCAGAACTTGTAGTAGAAGTTTGATTCGAGACTCCACTGGGCGTCGGCGCGTACGGGAGAAAACTCGACCGAGAATACCTCGCTGGAGTAGCGCATCAGCTCGTCGACACTCGCCTGGAGATTCGACCACGCCCGGGCGCACATCGACTGGAACGCCGCGTGCAGTCGTAGATCTTCTCGAGAGATCCAATCGTCGTAAGCACCGCGGACCTCGCTCACGAGCCGCGTCTCCAGAGCTTCTTGAAGCGCTCGTGAGCGTAAGGCCTTGAGCTCCCCGTACCACCCCTCGACCGCGCTTGCGAGCTGCGTTTTCAAGCGCTCCTTGAACGTGGCGAGTGCGGGCTCTATGTCATTCAACATGAGTGCCCGAGCCTCCGATTCCAGCAACACCTGGTGATCGGCTCCGGCACGCTCCACCTCCATTCGCTTGCGCCGGAAGGCCGCGAGGCTCTGATCAATCTGTTCCTGCGGTGCGACGAGCAGCTTTCCTTCCAGCTGAAGGGTGAAACGGACCTCGGCGAGCGCCCGCAGGAGACGCTTGGCGAGTGAGCGCAACCAGGTGGAGGTCTTCTCGTGCGCCATGAAAGACTCGAGCGCCCGCTCGAAGCTCGAAAATCCACTCCGGGCGAGTGCCTGCGCATCGCCTGCACGCTTGGCTTGAAGAGCCACTCTTGCGGAAACCGGGAACAGCTGTGCCGTGGGGCCGAGTGTGCTGCGTATCTGGTCGCTGGCGAAACTGACCGCTTCGCGGAGCTCGTCCGGGTCGAGGTAGTCGGTCTTGTTGAGAAGGCAAAAGACCTTGTCGGCATACTCACGGATGCCGGCGAGAAAATCCAGCTCGGCCCTCCCCAAGGGCTGGTCGACCGAGGCGATGAACAGGACGGCATTGGCCTGCGGCATGAATCGTTGCGCCACATCGGTGTTGTGTTGATACACGGAACCGATGCCGGGAGTGTCGACCAACTGAAGGCCTTCGACGAGCCATCGGGAAGGATGGTCAACGGTCACCTGCCGTATTGCCTTCACGTTGTTGGGGTTGCCGCGCTCGGTTACGTACGCGCCCAAATCCTCCACCGCCGCCTGCTTTTCCACGCCGTCCTCTCCC
>DASZVD010000426.1:0-12597 GCA_035547375.1 Steroidobacteraceae bacterium | reverse complement strand
CACGATATTGGCACGCGATCGTGTAGATGTGCCGCGAGGGCACTCCCTTGGAGCGCTCGACCCACGTGACGCCGCCGTCATCGCTCGACCACAGTCCATCGGCACCGTGCGTGCCGGCAAACAGCCGACCCGACCGCGGTTCGTGCAGGAGTGAGGACACCTGAAAGCGCTCCAGCGCGGCGCCCACTACCTTCCACGGCGCATCCGCAGCACCTCGCTCCAACGTGTAGATCCCACGGATCGTCGCTACGAGGAGCCTCTTCAGCGGTGCCGTACCCTCGGTGAGCTGTGCACCATTCGGTGATAGACAGGTCTGCATGCTGCACCTTCCGGGCATTGCCGCGTTACGAGTCGTCGCAAGATGATGCGGCACTATTGCCACCTCAAGTTGCATACATTTATGCCTATCAATCTGGCCAAAGTCAAGATGCCATCGGCCGGGCGGCCGCCGCGACCCCGCGCCGTCGCCGCCGCGCCGGGCGGGTGGGTAGGAAGGCAGGCGGACCAGCGTCGGGACGTCGATGGGAGGAACGCGTCCGGGGCGCAGCCGGCAAAGACCGCGCTCTTTGCCGGCGGGCGACGCAGTAATGTCCGCGAAAGCGCCGCAGGCGACTTTCGCCAATGAACTAAAGGCCGCGGTCGAGCAGGGCGCGCAGGATTCCGGCCTCGATCTCGCTGCGGTCCTGCTCGAAATGCTCCAGCAGCCGGTCGCGATCCTTGTTGGCGAGCGCCTTCAGGAGGTGTCTTTCCTGGTCGGCGCGCCGCTCGCCGCGCGGCGCGTTGACGGGAAGCAGCGAGCGATACCGGTCGGTGAGGCGCAGCAGGCGCCGCACCTCCTCGACGATGACGCGATGCGGGGACAGATCGAAGACCATCTGATGGAAGCGGCGATGCGCGTGTACCCAATCGGCGCGCTCACCGCCGGCCAACAGTCCCTCCATCCGCTCGAGCTGCTCCTCGAGATCGGCGAGCCGCCGTCTGTCAGGCCACTCGACCGACGCGAGGATCTCCGCCTCGAGCAGGTGCCGCATGCGATAGAGCTGGCGGGCCTCGTTGCTCGAGAGGCTCGCGATGAAAAAGCCCCGGTTTGGATCGTGGACCACGATCCCGTCCGCGGCGAGCAGCTTCAACGCCTCGCGGATGGGGACGCGGCTCGCGCCGAATTGCGTGGCCAGCTCGGCCTGTCCGAGGTGCAGCCCCGGAGACAAGGTTCCCCGGCCGATCTCCTCGCGGATGCGCTCCGCGATCACGGACGGGAGCGATGTGACGCGCTCGTTGACTTTGGTTTTCTTGGTGCTCATGCCAGCCTGTGCGGACTTCTCTTCGGCAGCGGCGCGGTGCGGCAGCGCGGCCACGGCAACCGGCGCCGCTTCCTACAGATTGCGGCTTGCGAGGACATCGAGTACGAGACGCTCGAACTGTCGGCGCCGCTCGGCGCGAACGTGCAACACCTTGCGCCGGTCCGTCGCGGCGAGGGCCTCCACCAGCTCGTGCTTGCGCACGAGCGTGCGCTCGGCGCTGCTTCGCTGCGGCAACGGCAGCAAGGAGCGATACCGGTCGGTGAGCGTCCACAGGCGCATGGCTTCCCGCACGATGAGCTTTTCCGGGGACAGATCGAATATCGATTGATGGAACTCGCGATGCCGCACCCACCAGCCGGCGCGCTCCCCGCCGTTGAGCAGCTCTTCCAGCTCATCGGCACGCTGCGCGAAGCGCTCCAGCTCCGCCGCGGCGGGCCGGCGGATCCCGGCGAGCAATGCGTCCTCCACGAGGTGACGCAGCTTGAAGAGCTGCCGGGCCTCCTCGCTCGACAGATGTGCGGCGAAGAAGCCGCGGTTCGGATCGTGCACCACGATCCCTTCCGCGCACAGCAGCTTCAACGCCTCGCGTACCGGCATGCGGCTGGCGCCGAACTGCACGGCCAGCTCGGCCTGCCCGAGGCGTACCCCGGGCGGCAGGCGGCCGCGCGCCACGAGGTCGCGGATCTGCTCCGCGATCCGCTCGGGAATGTTGGCCGCCAGAGTCCTCTCCAGGATCTGTTGCATGCAACTGCAGTATCTTTTGCCTATCTATTTCGCATGTTACCAGCAGATCCGCGCACGCACTATTGCCAGACGAAGGAATAGTCTATATTGCATACACAATGCGCTGGCGACGGCGCGCGGAACACGGCCCCCATGCAAGCTCCCGTCCCTGCAGCGCCCGATCTCGGCCAACTGATCGACGACTCCCGCTGGAGCCCGCTGCAGAAGTGGGTGCTCGTGCTCGGCGCGCTCGCCTTCACCGCCGACGGGCTCGCCAATCAGGTGCTGGGACTGGCGATCCCCGCGCTGATCCGGGACTGGAGAGTGCCGGGACAGGCCTTCGCCGCGGTCGCCGCGTTGGGTCTGATCGGCGTGGCGCTCGGCACGACCTTCGGCGGATTGCTGGGAGATCGCCTGGGACGGCGCCGCGGCCTGACCGGCAGCGTCCTGCTCTTCGGTCTCATGACGGTCGCGAGCGCCCGCGTCCACACGCTCACAGAACTGATGGCGCTGCGTTTCATCGGCGGACTCGGGATCGGCGGCGCCATTCCCAACGGGGCCGCGCTGATCTCGGAATTCACTCCGCTCAGGCGCCGGAGCGTGGCCATAGCGATCGGCATGTTGTTCATCCCCGTCGGCGGCGTCGTCGCCGGGGGTCTGGCCACTGGGATCCTGCCGCAGCTCGGTTGGCGCGGCCTGTTCCTCGTCGCCGGCGCGGTCACCCTGGCCATCGGCCTGCTGTTTGCCGCCGTGTTGCCCGAATCGCCGCGCTTTCTCGTGCGGTTCGCGGAGCGGCGCTCGCAGCTCCTCGAGCTGTTGCGGCGCTGCGGCCTGAGTCTGGACCCTCGCGTGCAACTCACCGATGCGGTGACGCGTGAACGCACACCACTGAAAGCCCTCTTCGGCCACGGCATGCTCACGGACACCCTGGCACTGTGGGTGGCCTTCTTCTTCGGTCTGCTTGCCAGCTACACCCTGTTCAGCTGGGTGCCGACGATGCTCGCGGGGCAGGGATTCTCACTGTCCGCCACCAGTATCGGGACCACGAGTTTCAACATCGGCGGCATGATCGGCAGTATCGTCGGCGGCTGGCTCATCGAAAAAGTCGGCTCCCGGGCGTCAGTGCTCGCCCTGGCGGCCGGCACTTCTCTCGGCGCGCTGGCGCTCGGCCTGATGCCGCTCAACCCGCAGCACGGCCTGGGCACCGCGCTCATCGCTCTGACGGCCGAAGGATTCTTCCTCGGTGGTTTTCACAACGGCCTCTACACCCTC
Organism: Steroidobacteraceae bacterium; assembly: GCA_035547375.1. GTDB lineage: Bacteria > Pseudomonadota > Gammaproteobacteria > Steroidobacterales > Steroidobacteraceae > 13-2-20CM-66-19. Next base: position 9,301 of record DASZVD010000426.1, on the reverse strand, counting down.
GCGGCCTTTCTGTACCCGCCATTCGTGCGGGGCACGGGAGTCGGAGCCGCGGCCGGGGTTGGCAGAATCGGCGCGGTCGTAAGCGCCTACACCGGGGTGCTCGCTCTCGAGCTGGCCGGCAAATCCGGGTACTTCATCGTGATCGCGGTGGCCGCTGCGATTGCGCTTCTCGCGACTGCGGTGTTCCGGCAGCACGTGGCGCGCAGCGCCGGAAAGTCAGGACAGGCGGACGAGGCAACTCCGGTCGCCGCCGCCTCTCAACGTCACTGAGCTGATCGCAACGTTCGGCCTGACGACCTGACCGCAACGTTCGGCCTGACCCGACCGCGGCGTTCGGCGGTGTGGCGCGCTTCGAGCCGCGATCGCTCAGGTTCCGGCGCCGTAGACCGCAGCCCCGGTGCCGTACAGCACCTGCTCCCGATCGGCGCCGGTCAGCAAGGCCGTTGCGCGCGTCGCAAGCCCCACCATGTAGCCGTAATCACCTTTGGACTGTGTGACATCCGATCCCCACATGATGCGTTGCGCGCCGAAACGCTCCACGAGACGGGCAAGCAGGGCCGCCGTGTCGATGCCATCTCGCTCACATTGCCCCAGAGGGATGGTGGTGAACTTCGTGTACACGCGCGCAAAGCGCATGACTTGCGCCAGAAGATCATCCAGACCGTAGTCGCGGGCCTCCCGCGAGATGACCACATTGGACACGTGATCGATGACCACGGGCGTCCGCGGGAATTGCGACAGGATGCGCTCCAAGGCGGCGAGGCCCGCGGCGCGCGTCCGCGGAAAGAAGTGAACGGTGACCGGAAGATCCGCTGCGCTGGCGAGTTGCCACACCTGCAGCGCGGCCGCCGAATCCAGCCAGGAGAGATCCGTGCCCTTGAGAGACCCCATCAGGCGGATGCCGTGCGCGCCGCGCTCCCGGGTCCAGTATTCGACATCGGCGACCGCCGTGGGTTGGTTGGCGTTGATCGCGCAAACCGCGACCAGGCGATCGGGAAAACGCGCAGCGCTGTCGCAGATGTAGGCATTGTCGTAGCCATAGATGGAGCCACGCTGCACCAGCGCGGCACGCGCAACGCCGTGCTGGTCCATCTGCTGGAGCAATTGCTCCACCGTGAACGGTCGCTTCAGATCCTCTTCGGCCGACAATTCTATTGAGGGCAGCGGTGGATAACGTACCCGGTCATCCGCTACCAGATGCGCATGGCTGTCAAACAACATGGTTGCGAGACTCGAGACGCGGCACCGGGAGCATTCGCAAGCGGCGCACTTGCCTTACGCCCATGGATCGACCGTCACGTGGATCGCTCCTTCGACTCCACGTCCTGCCGTTGCCCTGATGGCGGTATCGACATCCTTCAACGGGTAGGAATGCGAGCAAAGCGTCCGAAAGGTGTCCTGCCTGGCATAAAGATATTTCAGCGCCAGATCGACGGCCGTGTAACTGTGCCCGCGCGGTGCGCGCACCGTCAGGTAGAGCTTCTTGACGTCTCCGACGTTCACCTTCTGACCCAGGCCGTTGAGGTTGAGGTACGCCCCCTTGGCAGCGAGGGCTACGGCGTCTGCCGCGACCTGTCCGGTAGGGTCGCCCGTGGTGTCCACGACGACATCCACGCCACGGCCGCCGGTGATCGCCCTGACCCGCTCCCGAAGGTCCTCCTGCTCGGCGTCCACCACGAAATCGGCGCCGAGCCCGGGAGCCAGCGCGAGCCGACTGCGGTCACGGCTGTGACCCGCGAGGATCACGCAGAAAGCGCCGGCGGCCTTGGCGGCGAAAACACACCCGAGGCCCTGTTGGCCGGGACCCAACACCAGGACCGTCTTGCCCGGACCGGCGCCACCATCCAACACGGCCCACTGGAAGCCATTGCCCAACGGGATGGCGAGCGTGGCCAGGTGCGCCGGCATGTCCGCGGGAATCTTGTGCACCACCGTGTTGAACGGCAGGTGCAGATACTGTGCGAATCCGCCCCACAAGTGCGGCGCGATGCGGCAATCGCACATGCCGAAGCGCAACGTCCGGAAACGATCCTTGACGAGAAAGAAATCGGCCTCCTCGCAGAGCCGGAAGTCGCCCTGCCGGCACCAGCGGCAGTGCCAGCACGGCAGGTACTCGTGCAAGGCAACGCGATCGCCCACCTTGACGCCCCAACGTTGCGCGGCGATCGGGCCGATCTCGTCGATCGTGCCGACGTTCTCGTGCCCCATGATCACCGGTGCGTGATCCTTCCAACGATACAGCTCGGGATCGCTGCCGCCGACACCGCTCGACTCGACCCGCAGCAGCGCGCTGTCGGGGGCGACGCGCGGGCGGTCGAATTCCTGGATTTCGCTGCGCTCGACGTCGACTTTGACCGCCGCGCGGACTGGCTCGGACATCGGTACCCTCCGGGGAACCTCTCCCATATTTAATTATCATACAACATTGCATACATTTATGGAGTATCATCTTGCAGAAAATAGGCCATTGCCCATGAGCATCGTCGACGCCCACTGTCACGTCTCGCCGGTGTGGTTCGAGCCGGTCGAGACGCTGCTGTTCCAGATGGACCGCTGCGGCGTCGCCCAGGCGACGCTGGTGCAGCTGCTGGGGCAATTCGACAACGGGTATCAACAACACTGCGCGGCCCGATTCCCGGACCGCTTCGTGACCGTGATCGCGGTCGACCCGAGCGAGCCCGCGGCCACGCAGGAGCTGCGGCGCTGGGCGCAGGCCGGAGCAACCGGAGTGCGACTGCGGCCCGACGCACGCTCGCCGGGGGACGATCCGTATGCGATCTGGCGCGCAGCGCAGGCATGTGGCTTCGCGGTGAGCTGCGTCGGCACGGCCGCCGCATTTCTCTCACCTGCGTTTGCCGAGCTGGCGCAGGCGTTTCCGCGACTGTCCATCGTGCTGGAGCATCTGGCGGGCTGGGCGCGTCCCGACTGCGATGGCAGCGCCACCACGCGCGCCGGACTGCTGGAGCTCGCCAGATTACCCAACGTCTTTCTCAAGGTTCCCGGGCTGGGCCAGCTCGCCAAGCGCGAGCCGCGACTTCCGGCCGCAGGACGCGCCTTGGCGCTGGAGCCTGGCGCCCTGGTACTCGAGATGCTTGCCGCTTTCGGCGCGCGGCGGCTCATGTGGGGCAGCGACTTTCCGCCCGTCGCCGCGCGCGAAGGCTATGAGAGCGCGCTCTGTTGGACTCGGGAGTTGCTGGGCGGGGTCAGCGCATCCGACATGGACCTGGTGTTTGGCGGCACGGCCCGCACCGTCTTCCGCCTCCCGCCGCCGTAATCGCCGCCCGCTGACACCATTAATGAACGACGGCGTGTGAGTGCTCGCCGGCCTGCGATCCGCGAGTCCGCTTCTGCCGCTCGTCGCTCACGATGAAGGCCTTCAGTGCGGCAACGTCAGCGGAGGAAAGAACGTCCGAGAAGTCAGCCATGCCTGCGTAGCGGAATAGTCCCTGCAACAGGATACGATCGAAGCTGTTGAGGGTCCCCGGAGCCATGTTCCACAGATCGGGATAGGCGGCCAACGCGCCACCGATGACGTGACAGCGCTCGCAGTGCAGGTGAAACAGCCTCGCTCCTTGCTCCAGAGTCGCTGCATCGGCCGCGATTGCCGGTGGCGTTGGCTGCGGCACCGCGGGCGGTCGCTGCTGCGGCAACGGCACGGAGGTGCCATCGAGTTTGAAGACCAGGAGCCGTTCGTAATTCTCATAGTGGGCTGCCGCTACGTCGGGCGCAAACCGCGAGGCCTGCGGCCCGCCCGCTCCGGCAAGCACCGCGACATACTGAACGCCGTCCAACTGATAGCTCATGGGCGCCGCGAGGATCGCCGTCCCGGTTGCGACGCGCTTGAGCAGGCGGCCGCTGAGCGCGTCATATGCGGACAAAGTTCCATCCGAAGCGCCCTGGAATACCAGGTTGCCGGCGGTACTCAACGTGCCGCCGTTACCGAACGGCAAGGGAGGCGATATCCATCTCGCACAGCCGCACTGCGGGTCCCAGGCCTTCAGACGACCTTCGACCTTCGGTGTGGGCTCATGTTGAAGCTCGTCACGATCGGCCGCGCTGTTGAACGGCGGGAATGACCCTGCCTCGCCCTGGTTCAACAGGCCGGGTGCGGTCTGCAACACCGGCTCGGTACGGAATTTCATGGGTGCATCGTAGACGGGCACGTAGACCAGGCCCGTCCCGGGATTGAACGACATGGGTTGCCATCCATGGCCGCCGGCACCGCTGGGCCACACAATCCGGGGATCGCGCGAATAATCCGCCCCGGCCCGCTGCCGCGGCCGGCCGGTTTTCAGGTCGATGCCGTCCGTCCAGGTGACGGTCGTGAATGGATTGGCCTCGAGCAACTCGCCCTTCGCCCGATCGATCACATAAAAGATGCCGTTCTTGGCGGCCTGCATCAGAACGTGGCGCAGTTGCCCTCCCCACCGAAGGTCGGCCAGCACGATCGGCGCTGTAGCATCGTAGTCCCAACTGTCTCCAGGGGTCTCCTGGTAGTACCATTTCACGCGCCCGGTATTCGCGGCGACCGCAACGATGGAGGATACGAAGAGATTGTCGCCGCCGCCCGGGCTGCGCTCCCACCGTGGGTGGGGATCGCCGTTGCCCAAGCCGAGATAGATCAGGCCGAGCGCTGGATCGTACACCATGGAATCCCAAGCGCTTCCGCCTCCGCCGAGATCCCACCGCGTATCCGCGGCCCAGCTCTTGCGCGCGAACGTCACATCCGGATTCTCATCGGGACCACGAGCCGGATCGCCCGGCACCGACCAGAAGCGCCACACGAGGTGCCCGTCCACGAGATCGTACGCACTGACGTAGCCGCGAATACCAAACTCGGCGCCGGCGTTGCCGATCACGACGTTGTTGCCGGCGATGCGCGGCGCGCCGGTGCTCGTGTAGTTGCCTTTGCGATCCACGAACGTGTCAGCGCGCCATAGGAGCCGGCCCGTCTTGGCGTCGAGCGCGCTCAGATACCCATCGAGCGACGCCGTGTACACCCTGCCTTTCCAGAGCGCGAGGCCACGATTGACGACATCACAACATGTCGAGCGTGCATACTGACCGTCAGGCTGCGGATCGTAGCTCCACAGGGACTTGCCGGTATGAGCGTCGACGGCATAAGCCACCCCCCAGGGGCCGGAGAAATACAATACACCGTCCACGAAAAGCGGCGTGGATTGCACTCCCCGGTGCGTGCGGCCCCGTACCACGAAATCACGGAATTCCCAGGCAAATCCCAGACGCTGCACCGTCTGTGTGTCGATCTGCCGCAGTGGCGAGAAATACTGTTCCTCGAAGGTGCGTCCGCCGACCGGCCATTGCCCCTGAAGAGGTCCCGCCTGGTCGCGCGACACACCGGCACTGGGCTCCGCGGCACGCGCGCAGGCTTGCGATAGAAGCGCCAGACCTGCCAGGATGCCCATCCGACACAGCGCAACAGCCGCCCCCCTGCACGTACCCGCGATACGGCCCCTTGCGCTCGCCATGACCCCCTCCTGTTTGTTGCGCTGCAAACCCTGATTGTAGGCATTATTGCATACATACCAGGATGGCACGATGGGCGCCGTTATAATCGCGCGCCCCTGCCGCGGAAGGAGAGCACCGGTTGGCCAAGAAAAATCACGATCGCAGCACCGACATCGCGGGAACCATTGCCGAGAAGATCAGCGAGCTCGTCGCCCTGGGCGTCTACCCGCCCGGACTGCAGCTCCAGCAGGTCGAGCTCGCGGAGAAATTCAGCGTGAGCCGCGTTCCGGTGCGCGAAGCGCTCAAGAGACTCGCGGCCGAAGGCATCGTCGAGCACGACCTGAACAGGGGTTTCTTCGTCGCCCAGCTCTCGAGCGATGAAGCGCGGCAGCTCTACCGCATCCGGCATCTCGTCGAGGGAGAGGTGCTCGCGAGCATCGAGTGGCCCTCCCCCACCCAGCTCGCCGCTCTCGAGAAGGAGACGGACCGGCTCGAGGCGCTGATGAAGAGCGGCAAGCACGCGCAGTGGGCGATCGCACACCGCGAGCTGATGCGCAAGATCTTCGAGCTGTCGAGCCAGAAGGTCCTGGTGCGCGAAGCGTTGCGCCTGCTGAGCCTGACGGACCGCTATCGATCCCTGGCCCCGCCTCCCCAGCGCGATGCGCGCAACGTCGCCTCCGAGCAGCACGTCCTGAAGGCGCTCGCGGCGCGCGATCGCGCGCGGCTCCTGCGAGTGTTCGACGAGGACCGCACGCGCATCGAGGAGCAGCTGATCGGCAGTCTCGTGGCGCGCGGCATGTAAGGTCGCGCCGGCCGGAGAGCGGGTATTTTTGTCAGGTTATTTTGCATGCAATAGTGTATTCTTCGGGGACCGTCCCTGCGTCGACTGCACCTGCGATGTCCGGCACCCCCCTCCGCGGCCGTCCGTATACCCCGCTCATCCTGTTTCTGTCCGGCGGACAGTTTCTGGTCACGACCGACTTCTCCATGGTCGGCACCGTGCTGCCGCGCATCGGCGCGGACCTGCACGTAACTCCGGCCGGACTCTCCGGGGTCGTCGCCGCATATGCCGTCGTCTACGCCAGCCTGCTCATCTGCGGAGGCCGGGTCGCCGACCTGTGGGGCCAGCGCCGCTCCTGTCTCCTCGGCCTGACTGTGTTTGCAACGGCGACGCTGGGTGTCGTCTGCGCGCCGGATTTCGCGATGTTGCTGGCGGCGCGCGCGGCGCAGGGTCTGGGCGCCGCCTTCATCTCGCCGGCCGCCTTTTCACTGATGCATACCTCCATTCCGGAGGGCGCGGAACGGCATCGCGCCTACCGCATCTTCGGCTCGCTCCAGGGAGCGGCCGCCATCACGGGTCCCCTCATTGCGGGAAACCTGACCACCGCATTCGGCTGGCGCAGCGCCTACTGGATCGAGATCGTCCTGACCGCGATATTGCTTACCGCGCTGCCGCGAGTCGTACCGCGGCGAACCTCCACGCGCCCCGGGCGGCTCGATGTAGCTGGAGCGGTCCTGATCGCGGCGGGAATCACCTTGTTCGTGATTGCCGTGTCCGGTTTCGGCGCGGCGCTCACCACGCGCGCCCGTGCGGGGTGTGGCGTGTTGGCTGTGGCTGCCTTCCTGGCACTCTTCCATGTGGAGCGCAGGAGCGCTGCGCCATTGATTCCGCCAAGACTGTTCAGCCACCCCCGCGTCCTTACCGGGTGCCTCGGGACTGGGATGGCCATGGCAAGCTCCGCTTCGCTCTTCCTGCTTCCGAGCATCCTCATGCAGCAGATGTTGGGATGGACGGCGGCGGCGGCGGGCCTCGGAATGCTGCCGCACTCGCTTGCCGGAGTCCTGGCAGGACAATCCCTGGGACGCCTGCTCGGACGCTTTCCGCTGGCGCAGACCATGGCGTGGGCGTTCGGGCTGCTCATCGCGGGATTGCTGCTGTACGCCGTCACCATGACATCCGAGCTGACGTACTGGCGCACCATCCTGGCTCCGATGACGATCGCAGGCGCCGGCAGCCTGTTGGCCGTCATGCTGACCATGGCCGACGCTGCAGCGACGGTAGCGGACGATGAGCAGGGTATTGTCTCGGCCCTGGGATTCACGGCCCAGCAGATCGGCATTGCGATCGGGTCCGCGATCCTTCTATCCGCTCTTGCCACGCCGGGAACCGCCGCGGCCGGCTCCGGGCCGGGACGCGCGTTCGCGATCGCCGCCGGCATTGCAGCGATGGGATTCATCTGTGCCGTCGGTCTGCGTCAGGTCCTCGTCGGCAGAGCCGGGACTCGGGCGATCGCGAGCCCGAGAAGTTGAATTCCCACTGCCTGCGCGGGATGTCAGGAGGGATTCGAGACAACTCCCCGGCGGGAGCGCTCCAGGTTGACGCCCAGGCACGCTGCCAATAGCAACAACGCCGTCAACGCGAAAAAGCCCGCCACCCCGGTCACTTCGGTGATACGGCCGCCGAGAAAAGCGGTCGCGATGGCACCCGTGCGGCCGGCCGTCGCGGCCAGCCCGAGACCGGTCGAGCGAATCGGCGCCGGGAACAGCTCGGCTCCCAACGAATAGAGAAGAATGATGAGCCCGTTGGCCGTCGCGCCGGCCACCGCGAGCGGCACGTAGAAGGCAACCCCGGCGACAGGCGATCCGGCTGTCCAGAGCATATTCAGGGCAATTGCGGCCGCACCGCTCGTGCTCACCAGCGCGGCGATGGTCGTGACCCGCCGCACCCCCCATCGTCCGGCCGCCCAGCCGCACACCGGCGCCCCGACGATCCCACTCCCGCTCCAGACTGAAATCATCAGCCCTGCATCGCGCAGCGACATGCCGTGGCCTGCCAGGAGCGCCGGCAACCAGGCGAGTACCAGACTCATCGCCCCATACGTAAAGACGAAGCCGACGAACAAGCCAACCGGTGCGGTCCAGACAATCTGCGCCCACAGCTCCCTCACTGTTTGCCGCGACCGGTACCGACGAGCGTCGGACGGTGCAGCGCCTCCATGACCCGTAGCGCGCTGCGGCGCGCCTGGTGAGACCTCGGGGAGCAACAGCGGCAACACTCCCGCAAGAACCAGCGGCGTGACGCCCGCGACCAGGAAAAGCGCCTGCCAGCCGTGCAGCGGCATCACATAGGCCGCAAGCAGCCCTGCGGCGGTGATCCCCAAGGGCGAGCACAGGAACGCGAGCGAGATGACCAGACTGCGCTGACGGGCAGTGAAGAACTCCGTCAACAACGCAAGCGCGGGCGCAATCGCGGCCCCGAGACCAAGGCCGCACAGCAGGCGCAGCAGCTCCAGGTGCCGCAGGTCATGGACTGCGATGAGCAGCAGCGACAGCGCCCCGAACAGAACGAGACACAGGATGACAGCGTTGCGAACCCCAATCCGGTCGCCCAACACTCCGCCGAGAGCACCGCCAGCGGCGCCACCCGCGTGCCCCATCGCCAACGCAAGCGCGAATGCGGAGGCTCCCAGATGCCACTCCGGCGCAAGGGAGGGCACAACGACCGCCATCATCTGCGTGTCCATGCCGTCGACGAGAAATACGGCCAGGACCAGCGCCAACACGGTCCATTGCGCGCGGGAGATCACATGCGCTCAGACGTGAGCCCAGGGAAGTGGCTTGTTCCAGGGCGGGCGCGTCCGATCCCAATGATTGATGCTGAAGCGCCGGAAGCGCCAGCCGTGATCCGTATTGACGCACTCGCAGACGAAGTATCCGGCGCTGCGGACACCGAGAGTCTTCTTCTCCCGGTTGCTGTTGAAATGGGTCGCATACGAGTAGACCACGCAACGCTGCGCATCTCCCTCGAAACGGTGGTTGTAGGCGACGTGCT
>DASZVD010000425.1:0-6069 GCA_035547375.1 Steroidobacteraceae bacterium | reverse complement strand
GTCGGTCATGAAGTCCGACGTGATCATGGTCATCGGCGCGAACCCGACCGACGGCCATCCTGTGTTCGGTTCGCAGATGAAGCGCCGCCTGCGCCAGGGTGCGAAGCTGATCGTCATCGATCCTCGCGTGACGGGCCTCGTACACTCGCCGCACATTCACGCGGACTATCACTTGCAGGTAACGCCGAGCACGAACGTCGCGATCCTGAATGCGATCTCGCACGTCATCGTGACCGAAGGACTGACGAAGGACGAGTACGTTGCCGAGCGTTGCGAGCCGGATTCGTACGCGAAGTGGAAGGCGTTCGTCGCGAAGCCCGAGAATTCGCCCGAGGCGCTGGAGGGCATCACCGGCGTGCCGGCCGATCAGGTGCGCGGCGCCGCGCGTCTGTACGCGACCGGCGGCAACGGTGCCATTTATTACGGCCTGGGCGTTACCGAGCACAGCCAGGGCACGACCACCGTCATGGCGATCGCGAATCTGGCGATGGCGACGGGCAACCTCGGTCGCGAGGGCGTGGGTGTAAATCCGTTACGCGGCCAGAACAACGTGCAGGGCTCGTGCGACATGGGCTCGTTCCCGCACGAGTTCAGCGGTTACCGTCATGTTGCCGACACGAGCGTGCGCCAGCTGTTCGAGAGCGCGTGGGGCGTGACGCTCCAGGCGGAGCCTGGCCTGCGTATCCCCAACATGTTCGAGGCGGCCTTGGACGGCACCTTCAAGGGCATGTACGTCCAGGGCGAGGATCCGGTGCAGTCGGATCCCAACACCCATCACGTCAGCAAGGCGATGGAAGCCATGGAGTGCGTGATCGTGCAGGACCTGTTCCTGAACGAGACTGCGCGTTATGCACACGTTTTCCTGCCCGGTTCGTCGTTCCTCGAGAAGGACGGGACGTTTACGAACGCCGAGCGCCGCATTTCGCGCGTGCGCAAGGTGATGCCGCCGCTCGGCGGCTACGAGGACTGGCAGGTCACGATGCTGCTCTCCAACGCCCTCGGCTATCCGATGAACTACAGTCATCCGTCCGAGATCATGGACGAGATCGCGCGGCTCACGCCGACGTTCGCCGGCGTGACCTACGAGAAGATCGATCGTCTGGGCAGTGTTCAGTGGCCCTGCAATGACGCGGCTCCCGAGGGCACGCCAACGATGCACGTCCATCAGTTCGTGCGCGGTAAAGGCAAGTTCTTCACGACCGAGTACGTTCCGACGAGCGAGCGCTCGAACAGCCGTTTCCCGCTCATCCTCACGACCGGCCGCATCCTCAGCCAGTACAATGTCGGTGCGCAGACACGCCGTACGCAGAACACTGTTTGGCACGCGGAAGACATCCTCGACATCCATCCGCACGATGCCGAGGTCCGTGGCATCGGTGACGGCGATTGGGTCGGATTGACGAGCCGTGCCGGCGAGACCGTGCTGCGTGCTCGAATCACCGAGAAGATCGCCCCGGGCGTCGTCTACACGACCTTCCACTTCCCTGAAACGAACGCGAACGTCGTCACGACCGAGAACTCCGACTGGGCGACCAACTGTCCCGAGTACAAGGTCACGGCGGTCGAGGTCGTGTTCGTGAGCCAGAAGGACGCCTGGCAGAAGAGGGCACAGGAAGAGCGCTCGATGCCGAAGCAACGTACGACACGCAAGCGCGATACGGCGCCGGCGTGAGGCCGCCGGTGCGGCGATCGTTGGCCGGGCGGGCTCATAGCCGGTGAGTGGCGTGTCAGTTGGAGTTGTCGACGAGCCGAAATCCGTCAGCGCGGAAGTCAGCGTCGATCGCTGGGCACAGGGCACGACCACGCACACCACGGACCAGGTCGCCGAGGAGATGCCCGTCGCGCTCGTGTATCACAACGTGCCGCACGTAGTGATGTTGGCGACGCCGGCCGATTTCGAGGACTATGCCTTCGGGTTCACCCTGAGCGAAGGGCTCGTCGCGCATCCCGACGAGATTCGCGAAGTAGAGGTCACCCAGGGCCCTGAGACCGTGGATGTCCGCATCACCGTGGCTTGGGAGCGGTTCACGGAGCTCCTGCACCGCCGGCGCAACCTGACGGGTCGCACCGGTTGCGGCTTGTGCGGAGCGGAGACCGCCGCGGATGCCATCCGCGAGGTGGGACAGGTCGGTCCCGGACCTGCCGTAACGATTCAGGATTTGCACGCGGCCATCGAGCAGATGGGCTCGCTGCAGCCGATAAACGCCCGTACGGGCAGCGTTCACGCGGCGGCCTGGGTGATTCCGGGGAGCGGCATTCAGCTCGTCCGGGAGGACGTAGGGCGCCATAACGCGCTCGACAAAGCGATCGGCGCCCTGGTCCGCGGCAAGACGGATCTGTCATCGGGCTACATGCTGATCACCAGCCGGGCGAGCTACGAGATGGTGCAGAAATGCGCCACCGTCGGCATCGCGTTTCTGGCGGCCTTCTCGGCGCCGACGGCGTTCGCGGTGCGGCTGGCGCAAAGGGCCGGATTGACCCTCGTGGCGTTCGCGCGGCGCGACCGGCACGTGGTCTACGCCCATCCCGGGCGATTGCGATAACAGGCTGACAATGAATATTGATCATCTCATCAAGATGGCGAACGAGATCGGTACGTTCTGGTCGGGCGAGGTCGGCCCCGAGGCCGCTCCCAAGGAGGTCGCCACCCATCTGCGCCGCTTCTGGGAGCCGCGGATGCGGGCCCAGATGCTGACTTACCTGGATGAGCGCCAGGGCTCGGGCTTGAGCGATGTCGCCTTGCGGGGGGTGCAGCTGCTGGCCGCCCAGGCCCAAGCTGCGCCGCCGGCCGCCTGATGGCGGCTTGCAATTCGCGCTGTCTATAGCACCCATCCCATCTTCCGATTTCCGCCCCCCGCGGGGACTGGTTACCGTGCGCGCCTGAGCGAAGGGGGGCGTGTCGACGTTGTATGCGGCGTGAAATGAGAGCTAACGACAACCTGAGGATCGAAGAGCCGGCCGTACCGGCCGAGGGCGAGGCGCTGAAGAGCGCGATCGTCGACTTCGCCCGCAACGCATCGACCGAGATCTCGACTCACGATGAGGATGCGTTGCCCACTCTCGCCGCCACCCTGCCGCCCGGCACCGTCGTGTATGTGGCGCACACTCCGAAGGCGACCCTGCGGGATGTGGTGCAGATGGCCTGCAAGCTCCAGGGCCTGGGCTTGCGCGCCTCGCCGCACCTCGTGGCCCGGCGCATCGAGAGTCGGCAGGCGCTCGAGGCGGGCCTCGGGCAGCTCGCGACGGCCGGAGTCGAGCAGGCATTGCTGGTTGCGGGCGATCTCGTCAAGCCGGCGGGACCGTACACCAGCACGCTCGACATCATCGACTCGGGCCTGCTGCAAAACTCCAGTCTCAGGCGCCTCGGTGTCGCCGGCCATCCGGAAGGCCACAAGCAGGTCCCGGACGACGTGCTCCTCGCAGCGCTGCGTCGCAAGCAGGAGTTCGCCGCGCGCACGGGGCTGAAGCTGCACATCGCCACGCAGTTCACTTTCGACCCCGATGCCATCATCGAATGGGATGCGCGCCTCACGAAGGAGGGCATCACGTTGCCGGCGCACCCCGGCATCGCAGGCCCCACGCCCCTGCCCAAGCTCATCAAGTATGCGATGGCCTGCGGCGTGGGGGCTTCGCTGAATTCGGTCATGAAGAACATGACGGCCATGGCCAAGCTGGCTCGACTCGCCACCACCCCGGATGAGATGCTTACAGGTCTCGTCCGCGGCGGCGCTGCACGGGGCAGCAGCCGTATCGTCCAGCCACACTTTTATGCCTTCGGCGGCGTAGCCGCCACGGCTCGCTGGATCCGAGCGGTCATTGACGGCAATTTTCAGGTGCACGCCGGCAGTGGCAGGTTCGAGATGGACGCTTAACCTCAAAAGGTAGCGCCTTGGCCAAGAAAGCCCTCGTCTGTGGATCGGTCGCCTTCGACACCATCATGGTTTTCGGCGACCGGTTCAGAAACCACATCCTGCCCGACAAGATCCATATGCTGAACGTGTCCTTCCTGGTGCCGCAGTTGCGCCGGGAGTTCGGCGGGTGCGCGGGCAACATCGCCTACAACCTGAAGTTGCTCGGCGATGAGGGCTACGCCATGGCCACCGTGGGCCGCGATTTCGGCCCCTATGCCGAGTGGATGCGCCAGCACGGCGTCCCAGGCGACTACGTCCGGCTCATCGAGTCCGAGCACACGGCCCAGGCCTTCATCACCACCGACCAGGACAACAACCAGATCACCGCCTTTCATCCCGGTGCGATGCAGCACTCCCATCGCAACGCGGTGGGGGACGCCAGGGATATCTCCATCGGGATCGTGGCCCCGGACGGCCGCGACGGCATGATCCGGCACGCCGAGCAGTTCGCCGCGGCGCGCATCCCGTTCATTTTCGACCCGGGGCAGGGCCTGCCGATGTACGACGGCAAGGACCTCGAGCGCTTCGTCGACCAGGCGACCTGGGTCGCCGTGAACGACTACGAGTGGCAGATGATCCAGCAGAAGACCGGCTGGACCGAGCGCGACGTGGTGCAGCGGGTCGAGGCGCTCATCATCACCCGGGGAGAGCAGGGCTCCCTCATCCACACCCGGCAGGGTGTCGTGGACATTCCCTGTGCGAAGGCCAAGGCCATCGTCGACCCCACGGGCTGCGGCGACGCGTACCGCGCCGGGCTCATCCACGGCCTGCTGCACGGACTCGATTGGGAGACCACCGGCCGCATCGCCTCCCTCATGGGCGCGATCAAGATCGAGTCGCTGGGGACGCAGAACCATTCCTTCACGCCGGCTGAGTTCCAACAGCGCCTGGCGGCCGCCTTTCCGAGGTGATGGCCATGTCATCAGGTGACGGTGCAGCGGCTGCGGCGCGGCGGGAAGCAGCCCGGGCGGCTGCCCCGGGCAATGCGGTGGTCATAGACGGCAAGGCGGTTGCGACGAAGGTCCGCCAATCCGTCGCCACACGTGCGCAGGAGTTCACCGCCCGTTGCGGGCGGCCTCCGGGGCTCGCGGTCGTCCAGGTCGGCGAGGATCCGGCTTCCTCGATCTACGTGCGCAACAAGCGCAGATCATCGATCGAGGCCGGCATCGAGTCGTTCGCGCACGATCTGCCGGCGACCACCAGCGAGGCGCAACTTCTCGCTCTCGTTCACGCGTTGAACGTCGATCCGCGCGTGGACGGCATTCTGGTGCAGCTGCCGCTGCCGCGTGGCTTCGACGCCAACCGCATCCTCGATGCCATCGACCCGGCGAAGGACGTCGATGGCCTGAGCCCGGTCAACACCGGCCTGCTGGCGCAAAAGCGCCCGCGGCTGCGGCCTTGCACGCCGTATGGCGTCATCACGCTTGCGGGCGAGTACGGTATCGGTCTCAGCGGCGCACGCGCCACCGTCGTCGGCGCTTCCAACATCGTCGGGCGGCCGATGGCGCTGGAGCTGATGTTGGCCGGTGCGACCGTCACCGTGTGCCATACACGCACGCGCGACTTGCGCAGCGAAGTCGAGCGCGCGGAGGTCGTAGTGGCCGCGATCGGCAAGCCGGAGGCCATCCCCGGGGAGTGGATCCGGCCCGGCGCGGCCGTGTTCGATGTTGGAATCAACCGCACCGCCGCGGGCAAGCTCGTCGGCGACGTGGAGTACGAGTCGGCCGCCCGGCGCGCCGGCTGGATCACGCCGGTCCCCGGCGGCGTGGGTCCCATGACGATCGCGATTTTGCTGTCCAACGTGGTCGCCGCGGCTTGGTCGAGGGCAGGCGAGAAGACCTGACGGAGCGCGGCCGCGGCCGCTGAACGCCCGTAGTGCGCCCGTCGGATAACGGTTCATTCTTTACTGAGGAGCGACTATGAGTCAGCAGAACCTGGAAACCGTGTTGCGGGCCGCGGGGAATCCGGTCGAGATGTTGCGAAACTCGCGGATCGGGGCCTATGTCTACCCCGTCGTCCCCAGCGAGTTCCGCAACTGGATGGATGAGCAGCGCGCCTGGCGCGAGAGCGCGGTGCTGTTCGATCAGTCGCACCACATGGCGGAGCTCACCGTCAAGGGTCCCGACGCGTTGAAGCTGATCTCCTACACGACGATCAA
>DASZVD010000424.1:0-29870 GCA_035547375.1 Steroidobacteraceae bacterium | reverse complement strand
GGCCCATATCGGGCCGCAGGCCAGTTTCTCCTATCGACCCAGCGAGTCGATGAAGGCGTAAAGCTGGTCGTCGTTGGCGTACGCGACGTTGAACCGATAGTGGCCTGTCGAGCGGGAGTCGGGCCGGAACATCTCACCGGGTGCGAGCAGAATGCCGCGCGCCTTGGCGAGCGGGATCAGCTCGCCCGAGTCGAGCGAGGACGGCAGCCTGGCCCACAGGAACAGGCCGCTGCCGCGAAAGGCGATCTCGACCCCGGCCGACTGGAAGCGGCGCATGACGCTTTCTTGTGCCTTGGCGAGCCGTTTCCGCAAGCGCTCGAGGTGCGTCCGGTGCCGGCCCGAAGTGAGGATCGACAGGACCATCTGTTCCGTCAGCTCCGATGACGAGAGGGAAATGATGTTCTTGAGAGCCGCGATCTGTTGCGCACGCTCCTCGCTCGCCACGACGTAGCCGACGCGAAGGTTCGGTGCGATGGTCTTTGAGAAGCTGCCGACGTACACGACGCGGCGGAGGCGGTCGAGTGATGCGAGGCTCGAACCGCGTTCCGGTGCGAGTTCTGCGAAGACGTCGTCTTCGACGATGGTGAAGTCTTGCTGTTCAGCGGCGAGCAGGACGTCGTGCGCAACCTGAGGCGATGTTGTGGTCCCCGTCGGATTGTGCGCTGTGGAGTTGGTAATGAAGATTTTCGGGCGATTCGCCGCGGCGATCACGCCGAGCGCGGCAGCGTCGGGACCGTGAGCAGTTCGTGGGACTCCGATAGGGCGTATCCCGCGCGCGCGAAGCATCGCGAGGAGATGCGGATAACACGGGTCGTCGACGAGCACGCAGTCGCCAGGCTGTACGAGCACGTTCACACAAAGCTCCAAGGCCTGGCTGGCGCCTTGCGTGAGAACGATCTGCTCTTCGGTGCATTCGATGGCGCGTTGCGCCAGGCCGGCACTGAGCTGGCGGCGCAACGCGCGCAGTCCGTAGACGCTGCCGTAGCGGCCTGCGTAGGCGGATGGTTTACGCGCAATCTGCGTCAGGGCGGCCCGGACACCGTCTGCGAAAAGCCATGTGGGCGGCAGCCACCCGCAGCCCGCATCGACACGGACGAGTCGCGAGTCGTAACCCCTGCGTAATGTCCAAATGGAGTCAGCGAGCGGCTCCGGCCCGGGTGCCGGTCGTGAATTGAGGCGTTGCGCGCCTTGCGCGACAAAATATCCCGCGCCACGGCGTGCATCGACGATGCCTTCCGCGACGAGGAGGTCGTAAACTCGGGCGGCGGTGAAAGCGCTCACGCCGCTCGCGCGGGCGAGCTCGCGAACCGATGGCATGTGGTCGCCGGGGCTCAACTGGCCGGCTGCGATGCGCCGTCTGAGGTTTGCTGCGATCGTGGCGACGCGGGTCTGTGCGTCGAGCTTGCGTATGCTCACGGATCGTTCTGGCGCTGCGTTGACGGGCTCAAGGCGGTATTCTACAGTAACCTTAGGTCGATAGCTGCATATCGATTATCGATTGGTGATCGGATGAACAATGACGGACTGAGTCCGCACCGTGTTACCCGACGACATTTCCTGCAAGTGTCGGCCGCCGTGGGGGGCGGCTTGCTGCTCAGCGTTGCGGTGCCGCGCGCCCGAGCCGCCTCACGCTCTGCCCTGAAACCGCTGAACGCGTACGTGCGCGTCGATACGAACGGTCGCGTCACCGTCGTGATGCCGAAGGTGGAGATGGGGCAGGGCACCTATACCTCATTGCCCATGCTGGTGGCGGAAGAGCTCGAGGTTGGACTCGACAGCATCGATATCGTCGCCGCGCCGCCAAATCCAGCGGTTTACGGCTTCGACGGCGACCAGTCCACGGGCGGCTCGACGACGATTCGTCTGTGTTACCTACCACTACGCAAGGCGGGCGCCGCCGCTCGCAGCATGTTGGTTGGCGCCGCGGCGAAGCAGTGGGGAGTCCCCGCCGGCACTTGCCGAACGGAGCTCGGTAACGTCATTCACGACGCTTCCGGACGACATTTGACGTATGGCGCTCTGGCGGTCGCGGCCGCCGCGATGCCCGTGCCTGCCGATCCGCCGCTCAAGGCCGCGAAAGATTTCAAGATCATTGGCCGCACGACGCCGCGCCGGGATACACCGGACAAAACCGATGGCCGCGCGATTTTCGGCATCGATGTCCAACTCGATGGCCTGCGCGTCGCCATGGTGGCGCGCTGTCCGGTCCAGGGCGGCACCGTGGTCGAGCCGTTGCGCTCCGCAGCGGCGCTCGCGGTAAAAGGCGTGCGCCAAGTCGTGAACGAGCACGATCTCGTTGCCGTCGTCGCGGATGACACCTGGTCCGCGATGAAGGGAGTGAAGGCCCTCGGTCCCCAATGGGACTGCGGCCCCAACGCCGACGTTCACCAGACACAACTTGTCGCGGACCTCGAGGCGGCGGTGCGGCGGCCCGGCGCTGTTGCCGGGCACGTTGGCGATGCCGCGAAGGCGATGGAGCACGCGGCGACTCGCGTGGAGGCGATTTACCACCAGCCGTTTCTCGCCCACGCCACCATGGAGCCGATGAATTGCACCGTGCACTGGCGCAAGGACGGCTGTGAGTTCTGGGTCGGCACGCAGGCGCCGGACCGCGCGGTGGCGAAGCTTGCGGACCTGGGACTGAAGCCCGAGCAGATCGTCATCAACAATCAGCTCATCGGCGGCGGCTTCGGGCGGCGCCTGGAAGTGGACGGGATCGTGGTGGCCGCGCGCATTGCGCGGCACGTTGACTCGCCGGTGAAGGTCTTGTGGTGTCGTGAGGAGGATATCCAGCACGACATGTATCGCCCCTATTACGTCGATCGGCTTGCGGCGGGACTCGACGCGAGGGGACAGCCGCTGGCCTGGCAACACACCATTGCCGGCTCGTCCGTCACGGCGTTGTACTCCGGCGAGCCTCTGAAGAACGGTGTGGACGATGACGCCGTCGACTCGGCGGCGGACCCTGTCTATGCCTTCCCGAATCTCGATGTGCGCTTTGTCCGTGAGGAGCCGCGGGGAGTGCCCACTTCCTGGTGGCGCGGAGTAGGACCGACCCGCAGCGTCTTCGTCGTCGAGAGCTTCATCGACGAGTGCGCCGCGGCCGCCAAACAGGATCCGGTGCGATATCGGCGCGCGCTCCTGAAGTCGCCGCGCCTGAAGGCGGTGCTGGACCTGGCGGCGGAGAAGTCCGGCTGGGGCAGCCCGCTGCCGGTGGGACACGGGCGTGGCGTGTCGGTGCAGTTCGCGTTCGGCAGCTACATGGCGCAGATCACGCAAGTCAGCGTCGGGAGCGAAGGCAAGGTCCGGGTCGAGCGCGTGGTGTGTGTGTTGGATTGCGGGCAGGTGGTGAATCCCGATACGGTGCACGCACAGATGCAGGGGGGCGTGATGTTCGGCCTGAGCGCCGCCTTGTTCAACGAGATCACGTTCGCGGCCGGCCGCGTGCAGCAGAGCAACTTCGACAACTTCAGGTCGTTGCGGATCACCGAGGCTCCCAAGGTCGATACGTTCCTGATCACCAGCTCGGCCGAGCCGGGCGGAGTGGGTGAGACGGGCACGGCGTGCGCCGCCGCTGCCTTGTGTAATGCGATTTTCGCCGCTACCGGGAAGAGAATAAGAACGCTGCCGGTAAGTCGGACTCTGCCAACGTAGAGGCTTCTCCCTCCCTGAGGTGACAGGCCGAGCACGCCCGGGTCGGGCCGTGCTTCGGCGTCGTCCGCGCCAGCTCGGCGTGACAGTTCCGGCAGAACAGGTGAAACGTGGCCTCCGCGGACTGTGGCAGGTCCGTGCGGGCGGAGCGATGACAGTCCAGGCAACTGCCGAGGCCGGTCTTGTCGACAAAGTTGTGATGGCAGGCGACGCAGTTGACGCTTCCGTGCTTTTCGTGGGGGAACGTGACAGCCAGGCGGGCGGGTGGGGTCGGCTGCTTCAACAGCTTCGGAGCCGGTGTCGGAACGGGTAGCGTCAGCAACACCGCGGCCGCGGCACAACACGGCAGTACCGTGGTCCAGATGCTCGATTTGCTTCGCCCGGAAGGGTGGGAGCGGCGTTGGCGGACGCCTCGTAACGCCATCCACGAAAGGGGCAGCACCAGGAGCAGGCAGACCACGATGATCTTGCTGGTCCGATCCGCGAGCTGCCCGCTGCCCACGATGTGCGCGCCGCTCAGAGCCAACAGCAGGGCCGCCAGGACGGCGTGAGAAGACACGCTGGCCGGAGGAGCATCCGTCGCCGGTACTTTGCGGAGCGCCTTGCGGGCCGACAGCCCCGTGGCCACCAGCACCGCGAGGATGATGAGCGCGGCCAATCCGCACAACATGTAGTACGGCGCCGACGGGAGCAGGTAGTGCCAGATCTGCGGTTGGATGATGAGGAGGGCGGCCGCGTGCAGGCCGCCCAAAGTCAGGGCAATCCAACCGATCCGGCGGTGTTGTGATAGCGTGAACAGGCGCCGGTGAGGCAGGCCGTCACCCCGTAATGGATAGAGATACAGCACGGCAGCGCAAACGAGCGCCGCGTAACCGAGCGCGATACCCGCGTCCCAGAGCAGGCCGCCGGAGGCCGGCAGCGGGACGAGCAATACGCTCGCGAGCAGGGCGCAGCCGAGGCCGATCCGCCGCAGCGCGGCAGGGTGACGCAGCCGGGCGAGCCAGGAACGCGCGGGCGGGCTACTGGGGTGCAACGTTTGACCTGCCGGTTGCGCTGCCTTAGAGTCCCGCCAGTCGCGATAGGTTTGTATCGATTATCGCCTCTGACATATCAATTCGTCGGCCAGCAGTATATCGCATTGCCGTCCACCGACCCGAGCCCGCGCCCGTGATCGCATCCCGACCGACGGTGGTCCCGTGACCGCCACGATCCAGTCCTTGTGGGCGGCCACAGCAGGTCCCGGCCCCGACCTCGCCACCCTGGCCGGGGAGCAGCGCGCGCAGGTGACGATCATAGGGGGAGGTTACACCGGACTCTCGACGGCGCTTCACCTGGCGGAGGCCGGTCACGATGCGGTGGTGCTGGAGGCCGCGAACATTGGCGAGCGCGCCTCCGGCCTGAACGGCGGCCAGGTCATCCCGGGGGTGAAATACGACCCGGACACCCTGGAACAGATGTATGGCGCAACGCTCGGGCCCCGGGTGGTGGCGACCGTTGCGCGCGGCCCGGACTTGGTCTTCGACCTCATTCGCCGCTACGGAATCGCCTGCGACGCCGTGCGCACGGGCTGGATCCAACCCGCCACCTCCGAGTCCGCGCTTGGAGCGCTGCGCTCGCGCGTCGCGCAGTGGAAGCGGCGCGGAGCCGACGTCGAGCTGCTTTCCCGAGAGGAGACTGCACGGCTGCTTGGCTCGAGCCGCTATTTGGGCAGTTGGCTGGACCGGCGCGGCGGGACCGTCCAGCCGCTCGCTTACGTCCGCGGTCTTGCGTTTGCCGCCCTTGGCCGTGGCGCCCGTATTTTCCGCGAGAGTCCGGCTGTGAAGCTCACACGTTCGGGCACCGAGTGGCGGGTCGATACACCGCAGGGGAGCGTCACGAGCCCGCGGGTCGTCATAGCGACCGACGCTTACAGCGACAAGGTGGTCGACGTCATCCGACGCACTGTTATAACGGTGCCGTCCTTCCAGGTTGCGACGGCGCCGTTGCCCGAAGACTTGTCGCGTTCCATTCTGACCGAGCGCCAATCGGCCTCCGATACCTGGCATCTGTTGCGTTACTTCCGGCGAGACGTGACCGGACGACTGCTGATGGGCTCGCGGGGTGCATTTGGCAATGCGCCGGTGGCTGTCCAGGCGCGCTTGCACTATCGCGCCGTGCGCGAAATCTACCCGCAGCTGGAGGGCCTCCCGTACGAGTACCACTGGGGTGGCCTCGTGGCCATGACCCGCGATCATCTGCCCCGCCTGCAGCAAGTTGCGCCGGGGTTGTTGGCGGGATACGGATATAACGGCCGGGGCGTGGCGATGGCGACGTTGATGGGCTCTTTGCTCTCGCGCTGGTCGACGGGCGAGCCGGCCGAGGAATTGGGATTCCCCGTCACCCCGCTCGATCCGGTGCCGTTGCACGCGTTCAGTCAGGTCGGTGCGCGCGTCGCCGTGCAATACTTCCGCACCTTGGACGGCCTGTCGCGCCTGCGCGGCAGGTTTTCGTAGGTCCGCGCGGTCTGATCGAGGTCGATGCGGTATCATCGCGCCCATGATGCTGGATCCGGTCGTCGGTCTTTTGATGGTCACCACCATCGCGCTGCTGTTCGGCAGCGCCGCGGTGCACAAGTTGCGCGATCTGCGGCGCTTCGACGAGATTTTCGCGGCTTATGAGATCCTCCCGGCCGGCGCCGGGAGGATCCTCGGACGGGGAATCCCGGTACTGGAGCTGCTCGTGGCGCTCGGGCTCCTGAGCGAGGCGAGCCGGCCGTACGCCGCCGTGGCGGGCGTGCTTTTGCTTTTGACTTATGCCGCCGCCATCGGCGTGAACCTGCGGCGCGGGCGCCGCGATCTGTCCTGCGGCTGCGGCGGTCCCAACGATCGGCGGCCGATCGCGCCCTGGATGGTGGGGCGGAACGTCGTGATCGCGCTCATCCTCGCGGGAAGCGCGCTCCTGCCCTGGACCGGCCGGCCGCTTGGCATCACGGACGTCGTCACACTCACGTTCGGGTTGCTGACGCTCGCTCTCATCTATCTCTGTATCGACCAACTGATGGACTACGCGCGGCGCGTCGCCCAGTTGAGAGGCTTGCGATGACCGCTCTGTTAATTTCCAACATCGTTCTGTGGATCGTGGTCCTTGGACTGCTGATCGTCGTCCTGGCGCTGACCCGTCAGCTCGGTGTGCTCCACGAGCGCATCTCGCCCGTTGGCGCGTTGATGTTGAACAAGGGACTTACCGTGGGCGAGCAGGCGCCGACGGTGAACGTCACCGACCTGAATGGCGGCCACCGCAGCGTGGGCACGCCCCGCACCGACGGCAAGAGCACGTTGTTGTTGTTCGTCTCACCGACTTGTCCGGTCTGCAAGTCGCTGCTGCCGATCGTGAAGTCGAGCGGCAAGGACGAGCGCGACTGGCTCGACATCATTCTCGCCAGCGACGGCAACCCCGATGAGCATCGGGAGTACGTGCAGGCGAACGGGCTCGGCAATGTCCCCTATGTCGTCTCGGCCCCGTTGGGCATGACCTATCAGGTGAGCCGTTTGCCGTTCGCCGCGCTGCTCGACGAAGCGGGTGTCCTGCGTGCCCGCGGGCTGGTGAATTCCCGCGAGCACCTGGAGAGCCTGTTCGAGGCGAAGCGCCTGGGCGTTGCCTCGATCCAGGATTATTTCGCGACCAACGCGAACGCGAAATAGGCCCGCACGGTAGGCCAGGTAATCTCCAGGAGCCTGTCTGACTACAGACAGGCTCCTCGCGCCCGGCGCTGAAGATTACTTGGGGTCGTAGGTCACCCACACCTTCGTATAGCCGTCGCTGTCCCAGTGGCCCTTCCAGCCCTTGGGAATGCTCACGGCCTCACCCGGTCCGATCACCTGTGCCCCCTTGGCGTCGGTGAGCTTGATCGAGCCCTTGAGGACGTAGAAGAACTCGTACTCCGGGTAGCCGTCCTTGATGTCCAGGTGCTCCGGGCCCGCCTGGTACGCGCCCGTCTGGAATTTCTTGTCCGCCGAAGTGAGGGTATCCACCTCCAGCGCCGTCGCGCCGCCTTCGGTCACTTTCCTGACCTGCGGGCTCTTGAAGATCGCCCCTCCCAGGTCCGCGCTGCTGAGTTTCGCGGGACGCTCCAGCTCCAGGGCGGTGCCGCCGACGACAGCGGCGCCCAGCAGCGCTCCCAGGACGTACTTCGAGACCACGGTGTTCTTCATTCCAAACCTCGATGTTGTTGTGATGGAACGCTCACCAGCCGACGGCCTGTCCGTCCTTGCGGTGATCGGAAGCTGCGCGATAAACCCCGGCGACCGGCTGGTGCGCGCCGGCCGGGGCGCCCCCCGGCGCAGACGCGCCGGTAGAGCCGGGCGCGGGTAGGAATTGGATGGCCTGGAACCCGCCCATGTCCTCGCCGTTGACCGACTTCACGTTGTGCCCCAGGGCGCGCAGACGTTGGCCCACGAGGTCGTACAGGCCCGACTCCAGGTCGAGGGTATTCGACTGTTGGGAGTGATTGAAGCGCGCCGCATCGCTTGCGGCCTGCAGGTTGGCTCCCAGGTCGATCATGTCGACGAGCACCTGCTCGTGGCCTTGCGCCTGCATGCTGCCGCCCATCAGGCCGAAGGACATGACCGGCTGGCCGTCCTTCATCACGAATCCCGGCAGCAGGGTGTGGAAGGGCCGCTTATGCGGCGCAATGATGTTGGGGCTGCCCTTCTGGAGCGAGAAGAGGGCGCCGCGGTCGTTCAACACGAACCCGTAGCCCGGCACGGTGATTCCGGCGCCGAAGCTGTCGTAGACGCTATAGATGAACGACACCATGTTGCCCCAGCGATCGGCGGCAGCGATGTAGACGGTGCCGCCTACAGGGTCGCCCTTCGCGGGCGGGGTGGCTGCCTGCTTCGGATCGATGTGGGAGCAGAGTGTGGCGGCATACTTCTTCGAGATGAGCCGGTCCACGGGCACCTGCGCGAAGCCGGGGTCGCCGTTGAACTGGTACAGGTCGCTGTAGGCGAGCTTCTTGGCCTCCACCAGCAGGTGCCAGTAGTCCGCCGAGCGCGGCCCGAGCTGCGCGAGATTCAGGCCGAGCCGGGGCGCGCAAACCTCGAGAATGTTCAGCATTTCCAGAACGGCAAAGCCCTGGGTGCTGGGCGGCATCTCGTAGACGTCGTACCCGTGGTAGTCGGTCGTGAGCGGCGTGACCCAGGTGGCGTGCGTGTCCGCGAGATCCTGCATCGTCATCGTGCCGCCGAGGGCGTGCGACTTGGCGATAATGGCTTGCGCGATCTCGCCCTTGTAGAACACGTCGCGCCCCTGTGTCTGCAGCAGGCGGAAAGTCCGCGCGAGGTCGGGGTTGCGGAAAATGGAATAGGTCTGCGGCGGTTTGCCGTCGACCAGATAGGTCTTCACGGAGTCGGGGTCGTTCGCCAGAACCTCGGCGCCGTAGATCCAGTCGTTGCGGATCCGTTCGGTGACGGCGAATCCCTGCTCGGCCAGCGTGGCGGCCGGCTCCAAGGTCTCTTTGAACGTCATGGTGCCGGCGCGCTTCAGCAGGATGTCCCAGCCGTCGACCGCGCCGGGTGCCGTCACCGACTCTATGCCGTGTAAGGGCATCTTCGTCTTGAACCCGCGCTCCGCGAGATGCTTGGGCGTGGCCCCCGTCGGGGCGCGGCCACTGGCGTTCAACGCAACGAGCCTTCTGTCCTTTGCGATCCAGGCGATGGCGAGCACATCGCCTCCGACGCCAGCGCTTTCCGGCTCCACCACGTTGAGTACCGCCGCGGCGGCTACCGCGGCATCGATGGCATTTCCGCCTTGTCTGAGGATCTGCAGTCCCGCCTGGGCGGCCAGCGGCTGGCTGGTGGCGACCATGCCATTGCGCGCGAGGACCTCCGAGCGGGTCTGCGGCAGCCATCCGCTGGTTCGATCGCCCCGCACGGCAGCGAATTCTCTGGCGGGGGCTTCCGCGCCTGCAACGGTTCCAAGGCCTGCGCCGGTTGCAAGGCTCGCGGCGCCCGCAAGGGCTGTGCTGGCTCCGAGGCCGGTGCTGGCTGCAAGGCCCGCAGCGGCTGCAAGGAGGGAACGACTAATCAAAAGGCCAAGCGCGCACGAGCGAGCCAGTCTGCCGCGA
Source organism: Steroidobacteraceae bacterium (assembly GCA_035547375.1). Taxonomy (GTDB): domain Bacteria; phylum Pseudomonadota; class Gammaproteobacteria; order Steroidobacterales; family Steroidobacteraceae; genus 13-2-20CM-66-19. Next base: position 20,116 of record DASZVD010000424.1, on the reverse strand, counting down.
TGAATCATCGACGAGCTCCCGGTGGGGAAACATCGTCCTATTATTTCATGACCGGCATGGTGAATTCGGCCCCCGCGCGTCCGGTGGCCGGCCAGCGCTGTGTCACGCACTTCAGGCGCGTGTAGAAGCGCACGCCTTCCATACCGTAGATGTGATGGTCGCCGAAGAGGGAGCTGCGCCAGCCCCCGAAGCTATAGAACGCCATGGGAACCGGCAGCGGGACGTTGACGCCTACCATCCCGATCTCGATCGCAGAGGCGAACGTGCGCGCCAGCTCCCCGGTACGCGTGAAGACCGCCGTGCCATTTGCGAAGGCGTGCGAGTTGATCAGCTTGATCGCATCGTCCAGGGTCTTCACCCGGAGCACGGCGAGCACGGGGCCGAAGATTTCTTCGCGATAGATCCGCATTTCGGGGCGCACGTGGTCGAAGAGGCAGCCGCCGAGGAAGAAGCCGCCCGCGGCGCCTGGAACCGAAATGTCCCGTCCGTCGACGATGAGCCGGGCGCCTTCGGCCACGCCGGTGTCGATATAGTCGCGCACCTTCTTGAGGTGGGCTCCGGTGACCAGTGGACCCATCTCGGTCGCCGGGTCATCCGGCAAGCCGACCTTGAGCGTCTTTATCTTGGGAGCGAGACAGGCAATGAGACGGTCGGCCACCTCGTCGCCCACAGCGACAGCCACCGAGATGGCCATGCACCGTTCGCCGGCCGAGCCGAACGCCGCGCCCAGCAACGCCTGGGTAACCTGCTCGAGATCCGCATCGGGCATGACGACCATGTGATTCTTCGCGCCGCCGAGCGCTTGCACGCGCTTGCCGGACGCGGTGCCGGCCAGATAGATGTGCTTCGCGATGGGCGTCGAGCCCACGAAGCTGATGGCCGCGATGTCGGGATGGTGGAGGAGTGCGTCTACGGCCTCTTTGTCGCCTTGTATGACGTTGAAGACACCATCGGGCAGCCCGGCTTCCTTCAGCAATTCGGCCAGGCGCACGGCCGTCGACGGATCGCGCTCGGAGGGCTTCAGAATGAACGTATTGCCGGCGGCGAGGGCCACGGGAAACATCCACATGGGGACCATGGCCGGAAAGTTGAAAGGGGTAATGCCCGCCACCACGCCGAGCGGCTGCCGGATGCTGTAGGCGTCGATTCCGCCGCCGACGTTCTCGCTGTATTCGCCCTTGATGAGATGCGGCATGCCGCAGGCGAACTCCACGACCTCGAGTCCGCGTGCGATCTCGCCGTGAGCATCGCTTACCGTCTTGCCGTGCTCACGGGAAATAAGGCGCGCCAATTCGTCCGCTGCGGCCTCGACGAGCTCTTTGAACCGAAACAGGACTCGTGCGCGGCGCAGGACCGGCGTAGCGGCCCACGCTTTGAAAGCGTCGGCGGCGGTGCGGACCGCGACGCCGACTTCCTCTGCGGATGCGAGTTGCACGTGCGCGGTGACGGCGCCCGTAGCGGGATTGAATACCTCGCTCGTCCGTGAGCGCGAGTTCGTGATCAGTCGACCGGCGATCCAGTGAGGGACGGTGTTATTCGATGCCATGGAGCACTCCGCGGAGGGTTTGAGCCATGTCGCGGATTTCTTCCGGAGTGGCAATGAAGGGGGGCGCGACAGCGAGTGTGTCGCCCGTGAAGCGCAGCAGCAGTCCGGCATCGAGGCCGCGCTCGAAGGCTTCGAGCGCTCGCAGGCCGGGCTTACCCTCCCGGGGAGTGAGCTCGACGGCGGCGGCCAGGCCGAAATTACGGATGTCGGCGACTTTGGGCTCGCCGCGCAGCGAGTGAATCGCTTCTTCCAACACTGTCTCGAGCTCCGCGGAGCGGGCGACAGCGCCCATCTCCTCCATGGCCTCCAACGTCGCATTGCCGGCCGCGCAAGCGAGCGGATGTCCCGAGTAGGTGTAGCCGTGGAACAGCTCGATTGCGTGCGGCGGGCCGGTCATGAAGGCATCGTGGATCTCCTGTCGGGCAATGACACCGCCGAACGGAACCACACCGTTGGTGACTGCCTTCGCGAACGTGATGAGATCCGGAGTGACGCCCAGGCGTTGCGCGCCGAAGTTCGCGCCCACACGTCCGAAGCCGGTAATGACCTCGTCGAAAATGAGGAGGATGCCGTGTTGTGTGCAGATCTTGCGCAAGCGCTCGAGGTAGCCGCGGGGCGGGACGATCACGCCTGCGGAGCCCTGCATCGGCTCGACGATGACCGCGGCGATGGTGTCCGCGCCATGACGCTCGACCAGCGTCTCGAGCTCGTCGGCGAGGTGCGCGCCCCAGGCGGGCTGACCCTTGGTGAAGCGCATTTCCGCGGGATTGTAAGTGTGCGGCAGGTGATCGACGTTCGGCACCATCAACCCGGTGAACATTGCGCGATTGTTGGGGATGCCGCCGACGGAAGTGCCGCCGATTCCAACACCGTGATAGCCCTTCTCGCGGCCGATGATGCGCGTGCGCTTTTCGGCGCCACGGATGCGATGGTAGGCGACGGCGATCTTCAGCGCCGTGTCCACGGACTCGGAGCCCGAGTTGGCGAAGAAGACCCGGTTCAGGCCGGGCGGCGCCCAGCGAGCGATGCGGGCGGCCAGCTCGAAGGCGCCGGGGTGGCTCACCTGGAAGCCGGGGCTGTAATCGAGCTTCGCGACCTGCTTCTGCACGGCCGCCACGATTTTCGGGTGGCTGTGGCCGAGCGGCGTGCACCACAGGCCCGACAGGCAGTCGAATACCCGACGGCCGTCGGTGAGGGTGAGATACGCGCCTTCCCCTGAAGCCACGAGCTTCGGCCGCTGCTTGAAGTAGCGGTTGTGGGTGAAAGGCATCCAGTAGGGGGCGAGGTCGAGCGTTGCTGCGTTCATGGCCGGACTATGCGACGTGCGGCTGGGGGCTTACAGTGACACTTCGGCGTCGCACGGCGCTAACTGTATCGGCCCCCGGCGCACTACAGTTCGCAAGGTTCGGAATGTCGAACGCGTTCCCCGGGGCACACAATCCCATCATGACCGTGAACTCGATTCCGCTGGACTGGCAGCGGCTGGCGGCGGACCTGCGCTCGACGGGCAATGCCGTGATCCCCGGCCTGCTCACGCCGGCTCAGTGCGGGGCCGTGGCTGGACTCTACGACGAGGCGGCGCCGTTTCGCAGCCGGGTGGTCATGCAGCGCCACAACTTCGGGCGGGGCGAGTACAAATACTTCGCCTACCCGCTCCCCAGGCTCGTGGCGGAGCTCAGGACCGCGCTCTATCCCCCTCTGGCCCGGATCGCCAACGAGTGGAACACGCAGATGGGAGAGGCGGTCCGTTATCCCGAGGCGCTCGAGGAGTTCCTCGCGCGCTGCCGTGTGGCTGGGCAGGCACGGCCGACGCCGCTGCTGTTGAAATATCAACAGGGCGACTACAACTGCCTGCACCAGGATCTGTACGGCGAGCACGTGTTTCCGTTGCAGGTGACGTGCCTGCTATCGCGCCCGGATGAGGATTTCACCGGCGGCGAGTTCGTCCTGACCGAGCAGCGGCCACGCATGCAGTCACGCGCCGAGGTCGTTCCGCTGCGGCAGGGGGATGCCGTCATCTTCGCCGTTCGGCAGCGCCCGGTGCCGGGAACGCGCGGGTTTTATCGAGTGAATCTCCGGCACGGCGTGAGTCGCTTGCGTAGCGGACAGCGCTACACACTGGGTATGATTTTCCATGACGCGCAATGAGGGCGCGTGCCATCATTGGCGCTTCGTTGCTGCGTCAGGTGCCTCATGAAACGTTTGCTGTTGGGCGCGTTCCTGTCGGGTGTGATGGCGTTGCCGGCTCTTGCGGCGCTGAAGGAAGGCGATACGGCGCCGCAATTCAAGACGCAGGCTTCGCTCGCGGGCAAGGACTTTACCTTCTCCTTGAAGGACGCCCTCAGGAAGGGACCCGTGGTCGTTTACTTCTACCCGTCGGCCTACACCGGCGGCTGCAACATCCAGGCGCATCAGTTCGCCGTCAACAGCGACAAATTCGCCGCGGCCGGCGCCACGATCATCGGCGTGTCGCTCGACAGCATCAAGCGGCTCAATGATTTCTCCGCCGATCCGCAATACTGCGCGGGAAAGTTTCCGACCGCATCCGATGCCGACGGCTCGATCGCGAAGTCCTACGACCTCAAGGTGCAGGCGGCGCATGAAGGCTTCAAGGATACGCGAGGCATCGAGATCGACCACGGCTTCACCGAGCGGACGACCTTCATCGTGACGCCTGACGGGAAGATTGCGGCGACGATCGGTGGGCTCGCTCCGGCGGACAACGTCGACAAAGCGCTCACGGTCGTGCAGCAACTCGCCGCCAAAGGGCGGCCGCAGGCACCCTAGGTTGGCGCGCCCGAGCGTGTCAGGATGTCGGACAGCTTGTCGAGATCCACCGGTTTGACGAAGTGACTGTCGAAGCCCGCTGCCTGCGCCCGGCGGCGATCTTCCTCGCTGCCCCAGCCCGTCAGCGCGACCAGTGTAAGAGGCCGGCCGTCGGTTGATTCGGCCCGCATCCTCCGGGCGACCTCGTAACCGCTCACGTCGGGTAGTCCTATGTCGACGAACGCCACGTGCGGCCGAAATGCGCGAGCGTCGGCGACGGCTGCCTCGCCAGTATGGGCGAGGTGCGTTTTGTGGCCACGTAAACTGAGTAGCAGCGCAAGGCTGTCCGCAGCGTCGATATTGTCGTCGACCACCAGGATGCGGAGCGCCTCCGCGGCGGATACAGCGCTCCTCGTGTCCCGCATGACTGATCTCGCGCTGATTGGTGGCGCGAGCGGTAGACGTACGGTCAACGTGCTACCCAATCCGATTCCCGGGCTTTCGGCCTCGACGGACCCGCCGTGCATCTCGACGATCCGGTGTACGAGGGTCAGTCCGAGGCCAAGGCCGCTTTGTGTGTGCGCCAGGGAACGGCCGACCTGGGTGAAGGGGTCGAACACGCGGGGCAACATCTCCGCCGGGATGCCGATTCCGGTGTCTCTGACTTGAATGATCAGTGTCTCCGGCTCGACGGCGGCGCTCAGGTGGATGCGGCCGCCCGGGGGAGTGTACTTGACGGAGTTGTTGAGGAGGTTGGCGATGACCTGGGTGAGACGGGTCGGGTCGACATACAGCGGCAGGGGATCGGGCGGCAGCTGGACGCCCAGCTCGTGGCCCCCGGCCTCGATCAACGGGTGGCTCGTTTCGAGCGCGCTGTGCAACACGGCGCGGAAGTCGAGCCGCTCTTTCTTCAATGACACCTTGCCGAGTGTGACGCGGGAGATATCCAACAGGTCGTCGACCATGCGCACCAGGTGCGCGAGTTGGCGCTCCATCATCTCCCGCAGCCGGGCCGTTTGCTCGGGACTGGTCTGGAGGCTGAGAATGTGCAAGCCCGTACGCAGGGGCGCGAGCGGATTGCGCAGCTCGTGAGCGAGCGTGGCGAGAAACTCATCCTTGCGCCGATCCTGCTCACGCAGCTGTTCGTTGAGCGAGGCGAGGCGTTGTTGGTCGAGCTTCTGCGCGGTCACATCGACGGTCACACCGTCGAAATGGGTAGGCGTGCCATCGTCCGCATAGGCAGCGCCGCCCAGCGCGCGGATCCACTTGACGGCACCGGAGTTGGGGTCGACGGTCCGGTATTCCACATCGTACGAGCCCCCTCCCTCGATCGAGACTTCGATGGCTTTACGGGTCGGCTCGCGGTCGTCGGGGTGCAGACGGGTGTAGAAATCGTCGATGGTGACGCGGGCGTCGACGGGAAAAAAGAAGTGCTCCTTGACCCGCTCATCCCAGTCCATGGGGCCGAAGGGGAGGTCGCAGTACCAAAAGCCCACCCCGGAAACGCGAACGACATAGTCGAGTCGGGCACGGGTTCGGGTCGCGCGGGTGCGCTCGGCTTCTCGATCTTCGCCGGATTCAGCCATCGGCCTTCACTTTAGCACGCGAAGGCTCGATGTGAAGTTCAACCTGACGCTGCGAGGCCCTCTTCAGGTTCCGGCTGCCGGCGTTCCCCGTTCATACACCCGCTTGCCCTGGAACCAGGTCTCCAGCACACGGGTTGTTGCAATGCGATCTGCGTCGCCCCGGTCGGCCAGCTGCAGAATGTCCTGATCCACTATAACGAAATCTGCGGATTTTCCGGTTTCCAGCGAGCCGGTTTCCCTGTCGCGGTTCAGGAAACGCGCCCCGTTGATGGTGTAGGCGTCCAGCACATCGCGAATGGAGATGGCCTGCTGCGGGCTTTCCTGCCGGCCACCCGGAAGACGCCGGGTCACCGCCATGGCCATATTCACAAAGGGCTGAGGATCGGCCGTATTGACCGGAGCGTCCGACCCGGCGACGAGCGTTCCCCCGGCGTCCTTGACGCCTTTGAAGGGGTACACGTTCTGCTCGTAATAGCTGCCCGGCGCGTGCAGTGCCGCAAAAGTGTTGCCGCTCACTTTCTCGATGAACGGAATGACGGTCATGTCGTATTCGAGATCCACGTCAGCCCACGAGTATGTGAATGCCACGTACAGGTGATCACGGCCGATGCGCGCGACGTCCGAGGGCTGCGCGAGCTGCACGTGTGCGAGTCCGTCGTGCTGTGTGGAAATTCCATCCGCCGCGCGGGCGGCCTCGAGGGCATCGAGGATGACTTTCAGTGATCCGTCACCGATGACATGAACGTGCAGGGTGAAGCCGGCGGTGTGGAAACGCTTGACGAATTCCTTGATGACGGCCGGATCGTGATACAGCTGCCCGCTGGAGATGGCACACTGCGCGGGATGGTAGCCGTGCTCCTTCATGAACGTCGCGACGGCCTCATTTGCTGCGTACCTTGCTGGATTCGCGCGCACGTCGACGCAAGTCTTTGATGCCGTGTCGACGTAGCCCGTGACTGTGAGCTTGCCGTCCTTGTCCTTGCCAAAGATCGGCTGGTGATAGGGTCGGAGCGACAGAGTGTTGGGCAGGGTGGGCGGCACCGCGTAGGGATTGCCTTCCATCACGCCGTCCGCAAACAACTTCACCACGTCCGCCCGAATGAGCGGATCCTTCTCATGCTGCGCCCGAATGCGTTTTGCCGTGGCCAGCATGGTGTCGAAGTCGACCTGGCCGTTCGGCTTTTTCATGACCTCGGGGTCGAAGTACTGCGCCAGAGTGGCGCGCGCCGTCAGATGCCCGTCGCGCTCGAGCGCGTCATACAGCTTCGCCGACTCCGGAGTCACGAGGGCATCGAGGAAGCCCGTGATGCCGGCCTCATTGAGGGCCTGCGGGAGCTTGATCCGATCCTGCATGACCCGCGGGAACTCGGAGAACAGGACGTCCGGCGCGTCCATGATCCAACGGGCGCCTTCGTTGACCGCTCCGTTGGGATTGCCATTGGCGTCGACGCCAATGAAATTGTGGTATTCGCTGAAGTCTTTCGCGAGCGTGGCTTTCGTCAGGCCGACACGCACGCCGTTTGCATCGTGGGCCAATGCCAGTGCAACGCTGTTGTATCCACCGTGATGTCCGTCGTTGCCCAGCAGCTGAATGGGAATGGTGGTGGACGCCTTATCGAGCGTCGCCAAAATCGTGGGATGCTCGGCGTCGGGCTCATTGCCGTCCGTGTAGTTCCATTGGTGGACGTTGAGCCAGCTTCCCGCCGGCGGCTTGTACTTCTGTACACAAGCCTTGACGAACTCGGAGAGCTCCGCGAGCGTCTTCGTCTTGCTGTCCAGGTTGCACACATCCTCCTTGACGATGGCGATGGGATGAGTGTGCGAGTCGAACAGGCCCGGCAGCACCAGCTGTCCGTGCAGCTTGCGGACCTCGGTCTTCGGCCCGATCCAGTGTTGCACCTCCGCCGCCGACCCGACGAAGACCAGCTTCCCGCCGCGCACGGCCAGGGCCTGAGCCATGGTGTGTGCGGCATCGGCCGTGTAGATCCTGGCGTCGGTGACGACGAGATCCGCTGGTGTTTCGCCGGCCGCCTGGGAGACTGGGGGGAGCGAAAAGGCGAGGCAGCTCGCGAGCGCGAGCTGCCTCCAGAGGTTGTTGTTGTTCACTGCAGTTTTTAGTATCGGTAGATGGCGGTCACGCCGTAGGTCCGTGGCCGCACGCCGCGGCCGAAGTACAGCAGATCGGTCAGGCTGTCGGCGATATCGCGCGACTCGAACATGAGAGGCTGCGAGTTGGTGAGGTTGTTGGCGTACAGCGAGACGTCGAGCCCGTTATAGCGCGCGCCAGCCCGGGCCGACAGGTTGTTGACGACCGGCAGCCCGGGGATCGTGGTATCGAAAAGCGCGTTGTGCGGATCCTGGGTCGCGAGCAGCGAGTGCTGCGCCGTTTCGTGCTGGTAGTCAAGGCGCAGATAGGGGCTGCTCCCCGACCACTTCGGGAACTCATATTGCGCGGAGGTGGTGAAGCTCCAAGGGGCTCCAAGGAGCGCATCGCCACTACTGGCGACGGGTGCTGTCGCAGTGGACGCGGCCGCGCCTGGGGCTACGCACCCGGCGCTTGTGTATTGCAAGGTGCCGGCGCAGGAGCTCTTCGTCAAGCGCGCATCCGTGTAGGCCGCAGAGAGATCGAGCGTCAGTGGATCGATCGGGCGGTACAGGATCTCGATGTCGCCGCCTTCGCTCTTGGCCTTGCCCAGGTTGGCCGTGAACTGCTCGCCGCAATCCGGCAGGTACACGTTCTGCTGGATGTTGTTCCAATCGATATAGAACAGGCTCGCGTTGATCTGCAGACGATGGTCGAGCAGCGTGCTCTTGCCGCCGATCTCGTAGCTCCAGAGATTGTCCGAACTGTATTGGTTCGGCACCTGGGCACCCAGTCCCAGCGATTGCAGATTGCCCTGGCAGAGCTGGCCCACCGGAAAGTTGGGGCCACCCGGCCGGAAGCCCTTGGTTGCGCTGATGTAGTACATGTTGTCGTGATCCGGCTGCCACGAGAACAGAACCTTCGGGGTCACCGGCTTCTCGCTGCTGCTCGAAGAGCCGACGATGGTGGCCCCCAGGAAAGGACCCGTCTCGTTCACCAATCCGCTGAAGTCGAGCCGCGACAGGCGCAGGCCGACGGTCGCCTTGAAGACGTCCAGGAATTTGTAGGTGAGCTCGCCGAAGATGGCGATTTGCTTGTCGACGACCTGGTCGCCCGGGCCGTAATAGATCAGGCCCCCCGGACACTCCAGGGCCGGAACGCCGGGAACGCACACGGACGCGGCGCCGCCGGTGTAGTTGATGACTTCCTGGTTGATCGTTGGATCGTAAATGCTCTCGGGCACGCTCTCCTTCAGGTGGGAGAAGAATACGCCGGTGTTCCAGACGAACGTGGCGTTCGGATCGGAGGAGGCGAGCCGGATCTCCTCGTAGAAGTTACGCTGATTGTCCTGGAAGTTGGCGTAGCCTTTGTCGCCGGCAGCGGGGAATGTATTGGGCAGCTCGCCGTAGAGGGCCCAGGTTGCGCGCAGGTACTGCGTATAGTCCGAGACGGCGTTCTGGTTGCGATCGTAGTAGGCCGTGTTCGAGAACAGTTGGGCGAAGCCCAGGTCCCACTTCAACTTGACCGCGGTCAATGTGAACGCGTCGTTGCTGGGATTGGTGAGCGCGTTACCGTTGCGGAACACGCCGTTGCCGGGATCGGAGAGCGGCATCCAATAGGCCGCGGTGTCATGGATCTGCAAACGCTGATAGTAGATCGACGGCGAGATCTCCACCGCATCGTTGACTTTCCACCTCAGTGCCAAGCGGGCCGTCGTGGTCTCCCAATAGTTCGCATTGGGTTGCGTCGTGTTGCTATAGCTTGGCGTCGGAGTGGGAGCCGCGGGATCGGACAAGGTATAACCGACGCGATCCACCCATCCTCCGTCGCGACGGAAGGAAGCACTCGCACGGAACGCGAGCACGTCGTCGATGATCGGTGCCCCGAAGGCCGCACCGCCTTCGTAGCTCGGTGAGCCGTATTGGGTCGCGGCAGCATCGGCGCGGAAATAACCGGTCGGGGTGTGTAGATTGGCCTCTGGAGCGATGAATCGCACCACGCCGCCCTCGGCACCTGCGCCGAACAGCGTGCCCTGCGGCCCACGGAGCACCTCGACTCGGTCGAGATCGAAGAGTGCGGGGAACGCGTTGATGGAGCCGAATCCGATGTGGCGGGTCTGGATCGGCGTGTCGTCGATATAGATGCCGGTGGTAGAGGTACCGGCCGTGGAGTCGACGCCGCGGATGTTGATGTCCGAGCCCTCGTCGTTATAGTTGCCCGCCGAGCTCATACCGTTGCGCTGGAAGGCCACACCGGGAGACAGGCGGCTCAGGTCATCGATGTTGCGCAGGCCCTGCTCATCCATCTTTTCCTGGCTGAAGGCGGCGACGCTGATGGGCACATCCTGCAGGCGCTCTTCGCGCCGGGTGGCCGTCACGACGATCTCCTGCAGGCCGCCGCTGGTAGCGGTTTGGCCGTTGTCGGCGGTGGCGGTCTGCGCCGATGCGCCGAGTGGACTCAACAAAGCAAGAACGGACACGCTACCGAGAATGGCTCGGCTCGTACGTCGACTCATGATCTACTCCCCACACACGACCGACCGGGGTCGTGTATCGCTGTGTATCAAGTTGTTCCCTCGTTGGCCGTTCCCTGGTAAACAACCCGCCCACCGACGACGGTGAGCAGGACTTTCACGGCCGCAATCTGTTGCGGCGGAATCTTGAACAGGTTCCGATCGAGCACGATGAAGTCGGCCAGCTTGCCCACCTCGAGGGAGCCCAGGTTGCGCTCCTCGTGCAGCTCGTAGGCGCGGTAACTCGCAAATTCGCCTGCCAAGCTCGCCTTGGACAAGCCGATCGTCCGGCCTTTGGAGCTCTGGGTCTGCACGAGTGAAAGGCTATTGAAAGCTCCGTGATAGTAGTCGGCGCTCAGGAGCTGAATCTGCACCTTCGTCGAGACTGCATCGAGCGCCGCTCGTAATGCCGGATATGTCGTCGGGGTGGTCCTTGCAGCCGGAGAGATCAATGCGGCCATCGCCCCCGCCAGCACGATCACAAGTACCAAGGCCGCAACAGCCGCAACGCGGCCGGTAAGGCCCGAGCTGGCACGCAAACCGGACATCGGGTGACTCCCCATTTCGGCCGGAACGCCGCCCTGGCGCTCGCGTGCCAATCGATAATCGATTGAAGATTATCGCCGTTTCACGAACTTTATGACATGGCTCGGGGCGCCGTCAAACGGCTCTGCTCGCACTCGATCACGGAGGCGACGAAGCGGCGCGACGGTCCGCCTGCTTGTAACAATCAGGTGCGTTGCGTGTGAGCGACGCTTCTTTCTCGTGCGCGTGTTGGGATTACGCGGGCGGCGCCGAGAGCGCCATGAAGATGAGCGCCCAACCGCCGAAGATCATATTGATGCCGATGAGCAGCCCCAGTGCCCAGACCGCCGTGCCGGGCAAGCCGGCGAACAGGATGATGCCGAGAATGAGGTCGACGATGCCACTGGCCAGCATGACACCCCAGCGCGGCAGAACGGTGCGATGCTCGAGGGCGTAGAAAATCGTTACCGCTCCCTCCACGAGCAGAAACGCGATCAGCACCGAGGTCAGGGAGAACGTGCCTTGCAACGGCCAGGCCAACAGCAGTCCGCCGGCGACGATGCCGACGATGGCCGACAGCAAGGCCCAGCCGAAGCCCGGCAGCTGCCGGCCCCGCAGAGTCGTGAACAGTCCGACCGCGCCGCTCAGCAGCAGTATCCAGCCGAAGAACAGGGTCGCGGCGAATGTGGCGATGGCAGGGAGGAGCACCGCCGGCACGCCCAATGTGCTCAGCAAAATCCCTTCGAACAGATAGAGCTTGCGGTGGCGCCGAACGGCGGCACCGACCGCGGCATTGAGGGTGGCGGCATCGAGCGAGGGGTTCGTGGCCATTGACCTTACCTCCTGATACTGTATTCCGCAGATCAGAATAGAGTTCCACCAGTGCAGGACCGGACGCGACTGAAGACGAAGAGTAAACCTCGCAAGCGAAATCAGGTAGTGGATAAAGCGGGCGGGCTCAGGACCGACCGCCATTTCGTGGAGGCGCTGGCGCGCGGGCTGGAGCTGCTCGCCTGTTTCCGGCAGCGCGACGGCCTGCTGGGCAACCAGGAACTGGCGCGCCGCTGCGGACTGGCGAAATCCACCGTCTCGCGGCTCACCTATACGCTGACGAAGCTCGGCTACCTCATTCATGTGGAGGAGGCGGGCAAGTACGCTCTCGGCAGCGCGACATTGAGCCTCGCGAGCGCGATGTTGGGACGGCTCGATATCCGCAAGCTGGCGCGCCCGCTCATGCAGGATCTCGCCGAGTTCAGCCGTTGCCTCATCAGCCTCAGCAGCCGGGACCGCTTGTCGATGGTCTATGTGGAAGTCGCACGCAGCTCCGAAGCCGCCGTCACGCTCAGCCTCGATACGGGCTCGCGCATCCAGATCGCCAACACTGCCGCGGGTCGCGCCTTCCTGACGGCAATCTCCGCCGCGCAGCGCGAGCACATCCTCGAGGAAATCCACGACGTCGCCGAGCCGGCCTGCTGGCCCGGCATAGAGACGGGCGTCGCGAAGGCTCTGCAGGACGTGCGCAGCCTCGGCGTGTGCTGTTCCTTTGGCGATTGGCAGAAGGACATCAATGCGATCGCCGTGCCGGTCCATCCAGGCAGCAACCTGCCGCCGATGGCCATCAGTTGCGGCGGGCCCGCTTACTCCGTCTCGCCCGAGTTCCTGCTGGATGAGGTCCGTCCGCGGCTCACGGGCATGGTGATGATGCTCGAGAAGGCGGCCGGGACCGATGCTGTGACCTGATGCCGCAACGCTGACAACGCGGGTCTCACCCGGACAGGTTGCTCGAGGGGCGCTTGCTTGCGGAGGCTCCTGAGTGTCATGTCGGCCCACACGCTTCTCGTCGCATTTGCTTTGCCAAACCGTGCCGGAGATCGGGCTAGGGCCCCGGGGACGATCTTTGGTAGCATGCGGCCCCCGCTGGAGAGGTGGCAGAGCGGTTGATTGCACCGGTCTTGAAAACCGGCAGCCCTTCACGGGGCTCGGGAGTTCGAATCTCCCCCTCTCCGCCATGGAATCAAGGACTTGCGCGCGTATCGGCGCAGCGAGGGCGTCGCCGATCCACCCGGATGTTGCCATTCGGTTCCACTTTGATCGGGCGACAGGAGCTTCGCGAGTGCATCGGCCGCTCAATGGGGTCCGGGCGGCGCGTAAGCATGGGAGGCATCTGTAGTGCAACACGGACACGATAGTTTCGGTGCTCTCCGCCGCCTTCAGCAGTTTGCTTTCGTGATCGTTGGGTCTTGCGCGTGCCTGGCAGCGAGCTCGCAGCGGGTTATCACGGACAACGATTTCGACGTGTCGGTGAGGTCACCCGCATATACGCGCGAACACCCCCGCGTTGTTATCGACGAAGCGCATCACAACCTTCATACGATGGAAGGCCGCTACAAGCCGTTCGCACGCTTGCTTTCAAACGATGGCTATCAGGTGGAACCGGGGATGACGCCTTTTGAGGCCTCGGCGTTTCGCGGCGTAACCGTTCTCGTCGTGTCCAATGCGCTCAACGGCGATGGGCCGCCCAGTGCGGGCAAGCCAGCCTTCACGAGCTCAGAGTGTGATGCCGTACAACAGTGGGTCAGAAACGGCGGCTCGCTACTCCTGATTGCCGACCATAAACCCTTCGGTGCAGCGGCCTATGAACTGGCGATGCGTTTCGGCGTCGAAATGGGCAAGGGGTATGTCTTCGATCCGACGGACTCGATGGGTAACCCGACATTTTTGGTATTCAGTCGGGAGAATGGCTTGCTGGGCGACCACGCTGTCACTGAGGGTCGCAACCAGGCGGAGCAGATCGATCGATTGGTCGCGTTTACCGGGCAGGCATTGAGCATACCTTCCGGGGGTACGGCTTTCATGAAGTTGGGTCCTTCCGCCTATGAGGTCGATTCTCCTGAAGTGGGATACACGATTGCCCACGCGACTGCTGGGGGCCAGGGATTGTCCAAAGCTCACGGCGGCGCTCGCTCGGTTGCAGGCCGAGCCCAGGGTGTGGCGCTGGAATATGGCCGTGGGCGCGTCATTGTCGTCGGGGAGGCTGCGATGTTTTCGGCGCAGATTCTCAAGTTGGATGAACCGGGCGAGTCCGACGTGCGCTTTGGAATGAATGTCGCTGGAAATCAAGACAAGCAGCTCGCGTTGAACGTGATTCACTGGCTTTCGCGGGCAATTCCGTAGCCGTCGGAGTCGACCGCCGCGCTGGACTGGGCCGGTAATCGGGGGGCGCATCCGTGGTTGTGCGTATGGCATGCTTTCGGCACATGGGCGAGCCTCGGGAATCATGAGTATCCGCAAGTCGATACGCCCTGCCGAGCCGAATCCGCAGGCTTTCGGAGGGGTGTCCGTCGGTGCTCGGTTGAAGCGCTTGTTTTCTGCGACGCGACCGGCCTTTTTCCCGGCTTCTGTTGCGCCGGTCATCGTGGGAAGTGCGTGGGGTTATCACGAGGCCCGACAATTCGACTGGCTCGCCTTCCTTCTGGGTCTCGCCGCTACGGTGTGCGTACATTTCGCTTCAAACGTGCTCAACGACGTCAGCGATGACGCCTCCGGCACGGACCGGATCAACGAAGATCGGATTTATCCCTATACCGGTGGCTCACGCTTTATACAAAACGGCGTTCTGAGCTCGCGGGAGATGACGGTGTGGGGGATCACTCTTCTGGTAGCGGCGGCTTTGCTGGGACTGGCACTCATCGAGATCAGGGGACCTTACGTCCTGGTATTTGGTGTTATCGGCGTAGCGCTGGGCGTGCTGTATTCCCTGCCGGCGGTGCAGCTATCGGCCCGCGGAGTGGGGGAGGCCGCAATCGCGGGTGCCTTTGGAGTTCTGCCGGTCTGCGGAGCCGCGTGGTTGCAGAGCGGACGTGTGGATTGGGCCAGCTTGCTGATCTCGGTACCCGTCAGTATGTGGGTCGCAGCCATCCTGCTTATGAATGAGGTGCCCGATCGCGACGCCGACGCGAAAGCGGGCAAGCGAACGCTGGTCGTGCGTCTCGGAACCGATGCGACACGAAGGCTTTACTTCTCGCTCCATCTCACGGCTTGCATTGCATTCATGCTGGCTGCGGTACTGGCCCTGGTACCGTGGTGGATGGGCATGCTGAGCGCGGCCTTGCTGGGTGGCGCGTGGAGCGCCGCACGAGGAATCCGTGAGCCGTTCGACAGGCCGCGGCTCACTCGAAGCATTGAAATGACCCTGCGACTGCACACGGTGGGCTCGCTCCTGCTGCTGGTCGCGGTCCTGATTCCTCGTTGAAATGATTCCTCCTTGAAACCGGCTCACTCCTTCGCTGCAACCTCGCGCTCGCCGAGCTGATAGATGGCGGTCAGGGAATATACGTTGGTGTCGTGACGGAAGGGTTGCCCCCCGAGAGACAGCAAATTGAGCACGGTCGCCGGCTCGACGTTTTCCAGAGCCCAGTCGAAGGTGTGGTATGTCTCGTGCGCGTAACGGAATCGTACCTTCAACGCCTTGGTCCATTGCCAGGTTGTTTTGAACGCCACGGAATCCAGTTGGGTTCGGTTTTCGGGGAAATCCGCCGGCGTCGCGACGCCTCCCGACCAGATATCAGTGTCCCCGCGCGTCGTTGCCCGGACATAGTCGAGACTCAAGTCCCAGCGCTCATGGATCTGCCAGTGCCCGCCGGCCGCGGTGGTCCAGAAGTACTCCCCGTCGAGGGCTTGCCATACGGGAGCTGCAGTGGCGATCGAGCCATTCTGCAAGGATGCGATGCGCTGATAGCTGGTATCGAGGTAGAGACTGAGAGTCTCGGTTGGCGCCCACGTCACCGTTGTCGAAGCGCGCCGGTCGCGTGTGCTTTGCAGCCCCAGTTGTGATAATCGATAGGCGTCGTCCGCCCACGAGCCCTCGAGCGCCCACGTCAGGCTCGAGGTCACCGCCCACGAGCCGCTCAGCGCGAAGAAGTTCTGGTCCCTGGGGGCATAATCGTACGGATTCAGTAGCGGATTCTCGGCCACCGGCAGAGCGGTTGTGTTGAATGTCGCAGCCTTGCGGCGGGCATTGCCCGCTTTGAGGGTGAACGTGAGTGGGGCGACCGGGTTGACGGTGGCGTAGCCCCAGCCGCGATTATTGGTGGTCGAGGTCACGACCTGCCCGGGCGAGTAGTGCGTGAAAAGGGCTTCACCGGCGGCACCGACTCGCAGCCACCGGAACAGCCGGTAATCCGCGCTTCCATCCGCCCTGCTGCGATCCTCGCTGTATCGCGGTGTTACGTAGGATCCGCCGGCGAAAGTATCGGTCACGACGTAAGGGATCGCCAGGGGGACCGTATGATCGTCCCGCCCGTCGTAACTCACTTTGCCTCGCAGATAGAGCCTGGAGAGAGGCCGCGCCGAGAGCGCGAGGCCATAGTGTGAGATGTGGACGTCGCCGTCGAGCGTGCTCCAGGGCAGGGCGGGTGATCCCGGGAGCGTGCTGACCGGGAGAAAAGCTTGATCCTGAGTGAGCTTGCCGTAGGACGCCTCATAGGCGAGGGTCGCCTGGAATAGCGGTAATCGCGCCTCGCCGCCGGCGAGCACCTGTTGCAGTTGATTGCCCGGCGGCAGTGCCATCTGCCCCTGCGTCGAGCCGGGGACGATGGGCAAATAGGGGTTTTGCCAGGTGAGCGAATCCGTATTGTCCTGGAACCACGAGCCGGAATAGGAGAGATGAAAGCTGGCAACACGGCTGGTCCAGCGAAATCCGGTTTCCACGGTGTTGGTCACGTAGTCGACGGGCTGCGCGAGCTGCACGGCATCGGTGAGGAAGCTGCCGCTGGTGATGCCGGTACCTGTTTTCTCCTGGTGACTCAAGTTCGCATAGACCGTCCAGTCTTTCGCGGCAAACCACTCTCCAAGGAGTGAGATCGTGCGCCGATCGGTCTCGATCCTGACGGGAGCCAGGCTCGCGCCGAGTTGCGTCATGCCGGCTGTCGAGTTCCCCGTCACCCAGTTCGCGGGCAACGTGAGCTGTGCGGATGCGGGACTTCTGAAAGGCGTTGCCGTCGTGTCATAGACGTCGTTGGGTTGGCCGTCATAGCCGAGGCGGACGTCGAACAGACCTTCCTGTCCCGCTTCGACATAGCCCTCGCGCGAAGCCAGGCCCAGGCTCTGCAGGTCATAACTCCCGTAGCTGCCGCCCGCGGTGCGCCACTGGCCACTCGCTCCGGCATCGGCGTAAGCGCCGTTGTGATCGATGCCGGTGTAGCGGCCGTAGCTCGCATTCGCACCGTTGGCGTAATCCGCGCCGGCCTCGACGGTAGCCGCGTAACCTTGCAGGAAGGGACACTGCTCGCACTTCCAGTCGCTCGTATCCGGTGGGGGAGGATTCGTGCCATCCGCCCTCGCGAAGCTCATGCCGAGCGCAGCGGCTACTGCCAAGGTGACCGGCGAGGAGCGGCGTAGCATCGTCAGGCTCATCCCAACTCACTCCTATCGCATGAGCGCACGGCCGGATGGATGATTCGAGCCGTGTACCTGCGAATGACAATTCAGGCACGCTCCGACCAACAGATAAGGATTCGGGCTCCCGCCTCCAGGCAGGCCCGCCGGCGTCATGGGAACCGACGGGTGGCCTTGCGCTTCGTGACACTGCTGGCACAGGAATGGCGCGCGTGACTTCAGCAACGCCGGTTGCGTCGAGCCGTGCGGCTCGTGACAGTTCCCACAATCTTCCGTGACGGGTTGGTGCTCCCAGAGGAACGGCCCACGATACTCGGCGTGGCAGCTCGTGCAGGTTTCATTGACCGTGGCCTTTACCAAGCTCGCCGGCGCCGCGGAGCCGTGTGGCGAATGACACGAGGTGCAGGCCATCTTTCCCTCGTGCAGCGGATGATGGGAAGGTTTTACGAGACCCATTACCTGGGACCCGTGACACTTCCCGCACACGTCGGGCTGTGTCGCCGCCTCGCGGACCGGGTCGTGTGCGGAATGCATCTTGTGACAGTCGGCGCAAGCGACATCGTTCGCCGCATGCGCGCTCGCGCTCCAGGCGTGAGCGGCGTTGTCCTGGTGACATCCCAGGCACATGGAGTTTTGTTTGGCTACGGCGGTCCGGGTGTCCTTGCCAAACTCCACGATGCCCGCGGGCTGCCGGCCTTTCGCCTTGACATGAGCACCGCCCGGCCCATGGCAGGCCTCACACTGCAGTCCACCGTGTCCGAACGGCCCGCGGGGGTCGTTGGGTTGCGCGTGCTTGGTCCTGAACAGGCTCAGGATCGCAGGATCGTTGTGACATCCCAAACAAGTGTCAGCCCCTTGCGCGCTGTATGACGGAGGGGAGGGCGGCTGGGTATTGCCTGCCGCGGCGGTTGCATTCTCCGCGGCCATTACACACACGGACCGCCAAGCGAGTGCGATTGCGCACGCTGCCGCCAGCCATATTCGTTGACGCCCACGCACGTGTTGCCGCCTCATCGCGACGCGTGAGCTTACTGGTAGCTCGAGAGCTTGTGCACGACGGCCACGTCGGCTATGGCGCCAGAGCCATGGCAGAGGGTACAGGTCTCGGCAGCAGTGGAGGGGCCCGGCGCGGTTTTCATGCCGACCTGCTGGTAGAAGCCGCCGTTCTGTGTCATATGCGCCGTGTCGGTACTGCTGGTATGACAGGCCGAGCACGCCGCCGTGTTCGGCGAAGTTGCGACGACCGCGGCATCGAGCGCCGTGCGGTTGGCAGGGTCGGTGTGAACCGTCGTGGCTTGAAGGATGCCCGGCTCCACCGGGTAGTAGGTGCCTGCGTTGTGGCACGCCTGGCAGTTTCCGAGGCTGGCGTTCGAGGAGCTGGGATAGAGGACCTTGAAGGTCGTGGGGTTGCCGCCGAAGCTGCAGATCGTCACGCCGGTCGTACCATAGGCGTATGAGTCCCCGGAGGCATGGATCTCGTGGATCATGACTTTGAAGTCGATCGGATTGTCCGCAGTTCCCGCGGCGCATACACCCGAACTCGCGGTGTGCTGCGAGATATCCGTGGCATTCGGGTTGTGACATCCGGCGCATAGATTGATGTCGTCCGTTCGGTTCTCACCGTGCAGTGTCAGTACGTTGTGGCAGGTATCGCACTTGGCGATATCGACGATCGGGGTCGTCCCGCCGGGATAGAGTCGCGGCTGCGGTGTCGCATCCGTGATGGCGAAGTTGAATTCAGCCCCTTTGACGCCGAGCTCCGTGGCCGTCGATCCGCTGCCGGAGATGTTGGCGAGCGTTACGACTGCCCGACCCTCCAGTGCCGCGATCCCGGACCCCGTGACCCCCGTTGCCGGAACGGCAACGGTCGCGGGCTTGGTGAAGGAGCCGTCCGAATTCTTGGTCATGGTCGTTCCGCCGGCCTTGAAGTCGATGACCACAGGCTGATATTGCGTGCCGCTGGTCGCGGTCGCGCTTCCGGAACCGACGTTGTTAAAATCGGAGGTGGTCCAGCCGACGTTGAGGCGCAGGCTGGAGTTCGTGTTCTGGAACGGCCCGGTAGCATCCGTGATGTCATACGGGGCGTTGCTGTTTGTCGGGTCGGTCACTTTGATTGTCGCGACGGGAGTTTGCCCGGGCGCGGTGTTCGTAACGCTGACCACCGTGTATCGGAACTTGGCGATGGCGGTGTCGACCGGCGTGGTATGGGCTGCAACGACCTGCAGCGCGCCGTTGTCGATCGTGCTGCTCGGGCCGTGGCAGGTCGCGCATTGGCCGTCGGTTGCGACGAGATTCGCGGCGCTGTGGCCGGCCCCGGTCGCGAAATCGATGTCATCGTGGCAGGAGCCACACGCCGCGGCGGATGGGGCGCTGGAGAAGTTCCCCGCCTGCGGTGTGTTGGTATCGCTCGTATCGTGGCAGGTCGCGCAGAAGCGCTGCCCGGTGCCGGACACGGTCGTATTGTTGCCACTCGCATCGCTTTGCGGATACGCCACGGTCGAATAATCGCTGATCGCGTTGCCGTATCCGAAGATGTAATAGTTGGACTGCGCAACGCTCGCGCCCGTGAGGAACGATTTGCCGGTGACGGTGGGCAGGTCCTCTCCCATGTGGATCTTGTGGAACATCACCTTGAAATCGAGCGTATTGCCACTCGAAGGGTCGATCGAGCTGGGGTTGTGACACATCACGCAGTACTTCAC
>DASZVD010000423.1:0-12181 GCA_035547375.1 Steroidobacteraceae bacterium | reverse complement strand
GGCGCCGATCTGGAAGCCGTGGAGAAGCCTGTCCTGGGTACGGTGATCCGCCATGTCCTGCAGATCCTACCGAAGCAGGAAGGCATCTTTACCTTGACTGCCGCCGTGGGCGTCGAGTCCCCGAACGACTCGGTGACCCGGGCGTTTTCCATCCCGGTCATCGTGGGAGCGGGTCTCGCGGAGGCCGCGCCAAAAGCGGACGACACGAGCGGGCCCGGCGCGTCAGGGACTCAGACGCCTTGACGAATTATGTCAAATGTGCGGACGCTTCTGCCGTTGGAAGGCGCTCCTGACGCGAGCTCGGGCGCGACCACCACTCTCGTGCGCGCGGACACGGCGGTCTGCGGCGAAAACAGCTCCGACCTGCACGCCCAGCTGCGCGCCCAGCTGAAGGAAGCCCGCCTGCGGTCGGGGAGCGAAGTGCCCGATCTCGGGATTCTCCTGCGGCTCATCAGTGCGCACTACGACGCCGTCGATCAGGAGCGGCGCGGCATCGTACGGTCGATGCGGCTGATGGCCGATGAAGCGCAGGCTTTGGCCCATGAGGCCCGCGAGCAGAGCGCGGAGCGGCTGCAGCTCATTCTGGATCACATCAAGGACGTCGTCCTGACGGTCGATGCCGCCGGCTTCATCGAGACTCTCAATCTCACTGGCGAGCGGGTGTTCGGCTACACCGCGACGCAGATCGCAGGGCAGCGCGTCGGCCAGCTCATTCCCAGGCTCGTCGTGCGCGAGACCGCGGCGCGCGAGCTATGGGCTCGGCGCAAGGATGGCACGCTTTTCCCCGCGGAGATCGCGGTGAGCAAGGCGCGCTCATCCCATCCCGAGATGTTTGTACTGTGCCTGCGCGATCTCACCAACGAGGTGAAGTTCCGGAGGCTGTTCGACACCATCGCGGAAGGGGTCTACCAGAGCTCCCGCGCTGGGCGGCTATTGTCCGTAAATCCCGCTTTCGTCCACATCCTGGGCTATGGCAGCGCGGCGGAACTCCTTGCACTGCCAAGCGTTGCGTCGCTGTATTGGAACCCCGCGGATCGCGCGGAGTTCATGCGACGGGTGAACGCGGAAGGCGAGATCCGCAACGCGGAATTCTGCATGCGGACGAAGGACGGGCGGCAGATTGTGATTCTCGAGAACGCACGCGCCGTGCACGATGGCGGCGACCGTGTCACGGGCTACGAGGGTACGATTGCGAACATCACTGAGCGCAAGCGTGCCGAGCAAGCAGTGTTTGCCGAAAAGGAGCGCGCGCAAGTGACACTCCAATCGATCGGCGACGCAGTCATCAGCACGGATGCCGACGGCCGGATCGAATACATCAATCCGGTCGCCGAGGTGCTCACGGGCTGGGGGCTCGAGGATGCGCGCGGGCGCCCCGTGGCCGAAGTGCTGAATCTCGTGAACGAGATCACGCGCGAGCCGATCGAGAATCCGCTCGTGTGCGCGTTGGGACGCGCCGAGAACGGAGTGCTCGGCGATCACTCCGTGCTCCTGACCCGGACTGGCCAGGAAGTGGCCATTCAGGAATCCGCGGCGCCCATCTGCGACCGCCAGGGACGGGTGATCGGGGCGGTCATCGTATTCCATGACGTGACGAAGGAGCGCCGCCTGAAGCGCGCACTGTCCTATCAGGCAAGCCACGATGCCCTGACAGGCCTCATCAACAGGCGGGAATTCGATAACCGACTGCACGCCGCCGTCATGAGCGCACAGCGTGGCGAGGGCACTTACGCACTCCTCTATATCGATCTCGATCAATTCAAGGTCGTGAACGACACCTGCGGGCATCAGGCGGGCGACCGGCTGCTGCGCGATGTGACCGGCTTGCTGCAGAACCGGGTGCGTGCCTCGGACACGATTGCACGGCTCGGCGGCGACGAGTTCGGCGTATTGCTGGAGGGTTGCACGACCGAGCAGTCCGCCCGGATCGCCGATGGGGTGCGCGTGGCCATCAAGGAATATCGTTTCGTCTGGGGCGCGAGCACGTTGTCGGTCGGTGCGAGTGTCGGCGTCGTGCAGATCAGGGCGGACACCGAGAGTGTGGCCGCCATCATGAGCGCCGCGGACATCGCGTGCTACGCGGCGAAGAACGAGGGGCGTAATCGCATCCATGTCTACGAGGCGGATGGCGGGTCGCTCCATCGGGAAATGCATTGGGTGTCGCGGGTCACACGCGCCGTGGAGGAGGGCCGGCTGGAGTTGTACTTCCAGCCGATCGTGCGCATCGACCGGCGGGACGCGGGCGCCTTTCACGAGCTCCTCGTGCGTCTCCGTGACGACGACGGGCGGATCGTGCCGCCGAGCGAGTTCATTCCGGCCGCCGAGCGCTACAACGTCATGTCGGTCATCGATCGCTGGGTGGTGGCCCGGGCGATCGAGCTGCTGAAGCGCCGGCACGAGGCGGGCGGGGCGCTGCCGCTGCTGGCGGTGAATCTGTCCGGCACCTCGCTCAATGAGAAGACGTTTGCCGATTTCGTGCTGCAGACGGTGGGGACGGAGCCGGCCGTGACCGGCGCGCTGTGCTTCGAGATCACCGAGACCGCCGCGGTGGCGAGCCTTTCCAACGTTGCGTTCTTCATGCGCGAGCTGAAGACCCGGGGCTGCAAGTTCGCGCTCGACGATTTCGGCACCGGGCTGTCATCCTTCATGTATCTGAAGACCCTGCCCGTCGATTACCTGAAGATCGACGGCCAGTTCATTACCCAGATCGCCACGGACGCCGTCGATCGCAGCATGGTCGAGGCCATCAGCAAGGTCGGCCGGGCGCTGGGAATCGCCACCGTGGCCGAATGGGTCGAGAGCGAGGCCGTGCTCGAGGAGCTCGCGCGCATCGGGGTCGACTTCGCGCAGGGCTACCACCTGGCGCAGCCGCAACCGCTGGCGCAAATGACCTAGTTTGCAAAGCCTGGGTATACTCGGGGCGTGCCGCGGTCTCCAGGGGAAGCCAGCAGTGAGCGCAGAGCCGCCATTCACGGTAGGTATCGAGGAGGAATACCTTCTCGTGAATCTCGATACGCGCGACGTGAACGAGAATCCTCCGACGCTCCTCCTGCGGGAGTGCACCGAGCGTGGCGGTAGCCAGATCAGTCCCGAGTTCCTGCGCTCCCAGCTCGAAGTCAGCACGCGCGCCTGCCGGACCATCACCGAAGTGCGCGCCGACCTGGCCCGGTTGCGCTCCATCATCGTCGATGTGTCGCAAAAATATGGACTTGCGCCCATAGCGGCGTCCACTCACCCCTTCGGCAGCGCTACCCGGCAGATGCCCACGGAGAAGGAGCAGTTCTTCGCCATGGCGCGCGAGATGCAAGCCGCGGCGCGGCGTCTGATGGTTTGTGGGATGCACGTGCACGTCGGTATCGATGACGACGACCTGCGTATCGACCTGATGAACCAGTTGTCGTACTTCGTACCCCACCTTCTCGCGTTGTCCTGCTCGTCGCCGTTCTGGGAGGGGGAGCGAACCGGGCTGATGTCGTTTCGCCTGACGTTGTTCAGCTCGCTGCCGCGCACCGGACTGCCGGATCGCTTTTCCAGCTATGCGGATCTGCGCAGGCATCTGGACATGCTCATCCGCAATGGCGTCATCGAGAACACCACCAAGATGTGGTGGGACGTTCGGCCGAGTCCGCGTTACCCCACGCTCGAGATGCGCATCATGGATTGCTGCACGAGCATTGACGACGCCATGGCGCTTGCAGCTCTCGTCGTGTGTCTCGTGCGGTGCCTGTATCGGCTGCGGCAGGAGAACCGGAGCTGGCGGCTCTATCCGAACGTGCTGATCGCCGAGAACCGCTGGCGGGCCATGCGCTACAGCTTCGATGAGAGGCTGCTGGATTTTGCCCGCGGGGAGCTCGTGCCCTTCGTGCAACTTGCCGAGGAGCTGATCGCCATGGTGGCGGAGGATGCCGTCGCGTTGGGTTGCCAGCGCGAGATCGAACACATACGCACCATCCTGGCGCGTGGCACGAGCGCACACCGCCAGCTGCGCACATACGACGAGGCGCGCTCCGCTGGGGCGACGCCACGCGAGGCCTTGCAGGCGGTGGTGGACTTTCTGATTCGCGAGACGGCCGCCGGGCTGTAATCGCTGTTGCGCGGCGCTTGTGTGGCCCGTAGCCGCCATTGTGGCCGTGCGTTGGGAAACACGGGACCAGAGGGGGATGGATGAGCAAGTTCAATACGTCGCTCGTCGTCGGGCTGACGTTCGTGGCGACCCTGGGCGGTCTGCTGTTCGGTTGGGACACGGCGGTGATCTCGGGCGCGGTGAGCTCGATCGACGCCTACTTCATCGATCCGTTGGGCCTGTCGGAGACGGCGCGCAGCAGCCTGTCGGGCTGGACGATCTCGAGCGCGCTGATCGGCTGCATCATTGGCGCGGGCGTCGCCGGCTGGATCTCCACGGCGCTGGGCCGCAAGGGCGGGCTCGTCGTTGCAGCGCTGCTGTTCCTGCTCGGGTCGCTCGGGTCGGCGGTGCCGGAATTCGGCCTGGGCGTCATTGGCAAGATGGGTCCGGATGCCCTGCGGCCGTTCATCGTCTACCGGATTCTCGGCGGGGTCGGCGTGGGCATCGCGTCGATGCTGTCGCCGCTTTACATTGCCGAGATCTCCCCGAGCGCCATCCGTGGCCGGCTCGTCTCGTTCAACCAGCTCGCCATCGTCCTCGGCATTCTGGTCGTCTACTTCGTCAACTGGTACATCGCCTCGCTCGGCAATGAGGCGTGGCTGAAGGCGATGGGCTGGCGCTGGATGCTCGCTTCGGAGGCGATCCCCTCGGGGGTGTTCCTGATATTGCTGCTGTTCGTGCCGGATACGCCGCGCTGGCTGGTTTTGCGCGGCCGCAACGACGCGGCGCTGGCGCAGCTGCGGCGGGTCACCGACGAGGCGGATGCGCGGGCCATCCTTGCCGATATCCAACGTACCCTGGTCGTGCGCAGCGGGAAATGGCTCTCATTCGGCGCCGGCGTTCTCGTGGTCGGCGTGTTGATGTCGGTATTCCAGCAGTTCGTCGGGATCAACGCCGTGTTGTATTACGCACCGCTCATGTTCCAGAACATGGGCGCTTCGACGGATGCCGCGCTGTTGCAGACGGTGGTGGTCGGCGCCGCCAATGTATTGTTCACGATCGTCGCCATCGTCACCGTGGATCACTGGGGGCGCAAGCCGCTGCTGATCGCGGGCGCCGTGGTGATGGCGGCGGCCATGATCGTCCTGGGCTGCCTCTTCAATGCGCAGGTGGTGGGGCTGGGCGCCCTGATCGCCGTGGTGCTCTATATCGGCGGCTTTGCGTTCTCGTGGGGGCCCGTCACCTGGGTACTGCTGGCGGAGATGTTTCCCAACTCCATCAAGGGCAAGGGGCTGGGGCTGGCGGTTGCCGCCCAATGGCTCGCCAACTGGCTGGTGTCCACCTCGTTCAAGGTGCTCGACGGCAACTCGACGCTGAACGCGGCGTTCCACCACGGATTCGCCTACTGGATCTACGGGGCCATGAGCGTGTTGGCGGCGTTGTTCGTGATCCGCTACGTGCCGGAGACGAAGGGCCGCAGTCTCGAGGCTATTCAGGAGCTGTGGGGAAAGACGGCGGGCGCTTCGAGCTCCGCTGTTTCCGCGTCGAATTGATGCGCCTGACGCCCGTGTCGATGACTCGCAACATGGCGGTCGCGGCGCCCTGAGCGTCGCGGGCCTCGATCGCATCGACGATTGCGGCGTGACTGTTGACCGTGATCTCGTGGTTGCTGGCGTCGTCCACGGGCGAGCTGACAGCGTACGAGGCGGCTAGAGCGGCCTCGATGACGCTCGCCATCGATCGCAGGAGAGGGTTGCCCGAGGCGATGCCTATGGCGAGGTGAAAGTCGAGATCCGCTTCGGCGAAGCTCTGGCGCGAATGGCCGGTATGGCCCATTTCCCGAACGTAGTCGCGTAGGTGCGCAAGGTCGGTCGAGGTACGTCGCTGGGCCGCTAGCGCCGCGGCAGCAGGTTCCAAGGCGCGGCGTACCTCGGTGAGACTTCGCATGAATTCATCGTCGAGTCCGACCCGGACACGCCATACCAGGACGTCGACGTCGAAGTAGTTCCAGTGGAGGGGGTCGCGCACCCGCGTGCCGATGCGAGTCTTCGAGACCACGAGCCCTTTTGCGGCCAGCGTCTTCATGACCTCGCGCATGACGGTACGGGAGACCTGGAATCGGGCGATGAGGTCCTGCTCCGCGGGCATGTTGTCGCCCGGGCGATGGACGCCGCGAAGGATCTCCGTACCGAGGATGGCGGCGATCTGGTCGTGACTGGAGAGCGCTCTGTCGACAGCCAGGCGGCTCAGCCGGGGGACCGGTCGCGAGGAGACTACGGGTCGTAAATCACGCATGCCGCGCATATTATAATAGTATTAATTGACGCACGCGCCGCTGTGCATGCAAGCTGCCTCCATGAGCGATCAAATCAGCGTCGCCACGGCGGATGGCGTTTGCGAGATCCAACTGAATCGCCCGGAGAAGCGCAACGCCATCACACAGGCGATGTATGCGGCTCTCATCGATGCGCTGAATGAGGCGCGGGCGGACGAGAGCGTCCGGGTCGTCCTGGTAAGCGGCGCGGGCGCGAGCTTTACGGCGGGTAATGACCTGAAGGACTTCCTGAGCGCGGGCGAGCTGGGAGATGAGAATCAGGCGGTCCGCTTCCTGCGCCTGCTCCCGACATTCCGCAAAGTGCTGATTGCGGCGGTACACGGCCAGACGGTCGGTATCGGCGTGACCCTGCTTCTGCACTGCGATTTGGTTGTGGCCGCGCGCAGCACGCTTCTCTCCATGCCGTTCGTGAAGCTGGGGCTGGTGCCCGAGGCGGCGAGCTCGCTGCTGCTCCCGCGGGCGATCGGCCATCATCGGGCTGCGGAGCTTCTCCTCCTGGGCACTCCAGTCGATGCAGCCGCTGCGCAGAGCTTGGGGCTCGTCAATCGCGTGGTCGAGGACGAAGCTCTGATGGAAGAGGCGCGGAAGCTGGCACGGGCCGTCGCCGCACAACCCCCCTCAGCCCTGCTCGCGACCAAGCGGCTCCTGCGGAGCGAGGTGGGTAGCGTGTCGGGTCGTATCGAGGAGGAGCTGGAGGCGTTTCGCACCCAGCTCGGCTCCGCGGAATTCAAAGCTGCAGCGCAGGCGTTCTTCGGCAAGGGCCGCCCCGGCTGAGTCGTGATTCTCGAGCCGGCCGCAGCAGGCGCATCATCGCAGCAGGCGCATCATCATTGGCCGGACCGTTTCCTACCCAAGGTAAGTCGAATGCCCATTTATGCTCTCGAGGGGGTTGTCCCCGTTGTCGATCCCACCGCATTTGTGCATCCGCTGGCTGTATTGATTGGTGACGTTATTGTCGGACCCCGTTGCTACATCGGGCCCGGGGCGTCCCTGCGGGGAGATTTCGGGCGGATCGTGCTGGGGACGGGATCGAACGTGCAGGACAACTGCGTGCTCCATACCTTCCCGGCAAAGGAAGTGCGGCTCGAGGAGGATGCTCATATCGGGCATGGCGCCGTGCTGCACGGCTGTACCATTAAGCGAGGGGCTCTGGTAGGCATCAATGCGGTGGTCATGGACGACGTGGTAGTGGGCGAGGAGTCTCTCGTGGGGGCGGCGAGCTTCGTTCGCGCGAAGTTTGTGGTGCCTCGTCGTACTCTTGTGACCGGTGCGCCGGCTCGCGTCGTCCGTGATCTCACCGAAGAAGAGGTTGCCTGGAAGGCGGCCGGGACCCGCGAATATCAGGATCTGGCGGAGCGTTGCCTGAAGTCCTTGAAACAGTGTGAGCCCCTTACGCATGTGCCTCCGGATCGTGAGAAGGCGTCGGAACGAGCTGTGAATACGCAGCCGTTACATGCGTTAAGAAAGAAGTAGCGAGAGACCCTCAACGCTCACGTCCACGTTGGCAATGCGTCGTTTCCTGGCGCATCATCGTAGTGACACACATGGAGCGCAAAGATGCCCGCCAGCATCGGAGGTCAGCTCAATATGAAACCTACGTCGGAACAGACGCGGCTCGGAGTTCTCTCGTCCGTGCCCTTCGTGACGGAGGACCTGCTCAGGATGCGGGAGCTCTTCCGTTATCCGAAGTCGTCGGATGCCGCTTCGACGGCCAAGAACGGTCGGCCGGAGCAACCGGCCGCCCGCGCAGGCGTCGATCCCTCGTCCGCCTACGGATGTGTGGATTGGTACCTCTAACCGGAGCCAAAGCCGGACAGCTTTGCGACCGAGGGGCGGCGACAGTAGCCCGTCAATTGAGATCCGGCGGCTGTGAGGCCGCCGGATCGACCACACCAAACTGGACGGGGACGCGGGCGTAGAACAAGCGCAATTTCTCACGGTGGGCCAGCGCCAGGAGCTGCGCTGCCTCAGCGTCGCTGACCACGAATTCCACGTTCAAGACCTGTGAGCCGGCGAGCTCGAAGAATTTACGCTCGTGCAGTACGTGTTGACGGCCGAAGCCCGCCATCGCGCGAAATACCGAGCCACCGCGTATACCCAGCCCCTTCGCCTGCTCCAGCAGCCACTCCCACAGCAGGCGGCTGCCACAGCGGTCGCCTTCGTGGACGTAGAACCGCAGAATCGATCCTTGCATGATTGCCCCTTCGGATACCACCAGTGTAAGGGGGGGCCTCGAGCCCATGCAACGCCAGTTGACCACCACGCTCATCATTCTTATGGCTACCACCACCTGCATTCTTATGGCTACGACCGCCTGCGCGCCCGGATCCAAACACGCTGCCCAGGACACCGCTCACACCGCTGACGCGCGGCTGCGGGAGATCTACACCACCGAATGGAAGTGGCGGGAAGAGCAGCTCGCGGCCGACGAGGACTCCAGCAGGCCGATCCCGGATCACCTGCCCAAGGTGGATCCGGCGACCCAGGAGGCGCGGCTGCGCTACTGGGAGGAGGTGCAGAAGCGGCTCGACGCGCTGCCTCGCGCCGAGCTCTCGCCCGCCGAGCAGCTCAACTACGAGATCTACTATCCGCAGATCCAGGTGTTGATCGCCAATCAGCGCTTCCGCGACTTCGAGATGCCGGCTAACTCGGACACCACGTTCTGGACCGACATCGGGTACACCGCGCGGCGCACCTTCCGCACCCTGCAGGATTATCGCAATTGGATCGCGCAGATGCGGGACATTCCGCGCTACTTCCACGAGCAGATGGATGAGATGCGCGCCGGCATGAAGCGCGGGTTCACGCCACCTCGCGTCACGATGGAGGGACGCGACGCGTCCATCACTGCCGTCACGAATGCAACACCCGAAGCGAGCCTGTTCTATACCCCGTTCAAGGAAATGCCAGGTATCGCGCCAGCGGAGCAGGCGTCGTTACGCGCTTCCGCCGTGGAAGCGATTCGCTCCGCCGTTCAACCGGCGTATGTGGAGTTGTTACGGTTCATGCGCGAGGAATACGTTCCAGGCCTGCGCACCACGCTTGCCGCACAGGATCTTCCCGACGGCAAGGCCTATTACAAAGCGAAAATCCGTGAGTTCACCACGCTCGATATGGAGCCCGAGGCCATTCATGAGCTGGGCGTGGCGGAAGTGGCGCGGCTGCACGATGCGATGCTCGACGTCATGAAGGAAACCGGCTTCCAAGGGGACTTCGCCGCTTTCCTGCAGTATTTGCGCCATGAGCCGCGCTTCTACGCGAAGACGCCCGAAGAGCTCCTCATGCGCGCCGCCTGGATCGCCAAGCAGTTCGACGGCAAGGCGGCGCAGTATTTCGGCTATCTGCCGCGCGCACGCTTCGCCATCAAGCCGGTCCCCGAGGATCTCGCACCCTTTTACACGGCCGGGCGGGGCGGCCCGGGGCTCTACCTCGTCAACACTTACGACTTGCCCAGCCGGCCGCTTTATAACCTGACCGCCCTGACACTGCACGAGTCGGCGCCCGGGCACGCATTCCAGATTCCCATTGCGCTGGAGCACAAGGACCAGCCCGAGTTTCGCCAGCAGACTTACGTGTCGGCCTACAGCGAAGGGTGGGCTCTGTATTGCGAGAGCCTGGGCGTGGAAATGGGCATGTACGCGACGCCCTACGATCGCTTCGGCATGTTGGGATACCAGATCTGGCGCGCCGCGCGGCTCGTCGTCGATACGGGAGTGCACTCGCAGGGCTGGACACGGGCACGGGCGCAGGCGTACCTGAAGCAGTACACCGCGCTGGCGGATCACGAGATCGAGACCGAGGTGGACCGGTACATTGCCTGGCCGGCGCAGGCGTTGTCCTACTATCTGGGCGAGCGGGCCATTCTGCAGGGGCGGGCCAAGGCCGAGAAGGCCCTTGGCGAGAAGTTCAACGTGCGCGCCTTTCACGACGCGGTGTTGGAGTTGGGGTCGGTGCCGCTTCCCGTGCTGGAGCGGCACATCGATCGATTCATCGCCGGCGGCGGGAAGGGGCCTTATCCGGAGATGGAGTAGCGGGGGCAGCCGGATCTCAGCGGGCGAGCGCACGCACGGCCCGTGCGGCGGCCGATGCCCGGTTCTCGACTCCGAGCTTTACGAAGACCTGCTCGAGGTGCTTGTTCACGGTGCGCGGGCTGATGTTGAGGATTTCGCCGATCTCGCGATTGGATTTGCCGCGGCTGATCCACAGCAGCACTTCGGCTTCCCGCGAGGTGAGCAGCAACGTCTGCTGCAGGATCTGCTCATCGCCGCCGACGGTGATTTCCGCGAGCCGGAACAGCAGCTCGTCGGGGCCGATCGAGCTCAGGAACGACAGCTCCACGCGACGGGCGCCCACTTCCAGGCAGGACCTGGAGCTCGAACGGCCGGCCGGCTGACGTAGTTGTTTGAGAATCTCGACGACGGCCGGGGGGAGCGTCGTTCCGTGATCGGCCACGGCGGGAAACAAGTCGGCCAGAAGCTGCTTGGCCTTCGGAGTGCACCACAGGAGGCGGCCGCCCTGGTCCGTGGCGAGCAGGAATCGTCCCGTGGCGTCCAGCGCAACGCGCGTGCCGTGCGCTATCCGGGCATTCGTGAGGTGCACACGGATGCGCGCGAGAAGCTCCTCGACGATGATCGGCTTCGTCACGTAATCAACGCCGCCGGCGGCGAGTCCCTGGACGACGTGCTCCGTCTCGCTCAGTCCCGTCATGAACACCACCGGCACGTGCGACAGGAGCTTCTCGTTCTTCAGGCGGCGGCAGGTTGCGAAGCCGTCCATGCCCGGCATGAGGGCGTCCATGAGTATCAGGTCGGGCGTAATCTGGTCGACGAGGGCCAACGCGCTCTCGCCGTCGGTGGCGATGAGTACCGTGAAGCCCGCGTCATCGAGCGTGTCGGTGAGAAATCCGAGCGTCTCCGGCGTGTCGTCGACGACGAGTATCGTGTCCCGGCGTGTCGTTGCGTCAACCATGTTTCTGCAGTGACTCCAGCGCGGTCATGTAGCGCTTCAAGTCGAAGTTGGCAATGTAGCCGCGCAGGTGCGCGGCGAACGGGCCATTCGCCGGGTGCTCGGCTTCGATCTCACGCAGCTTGGCCTCGATGCCGCGCACATGACCGATGCGACCCAGCTCATAGAGCGCGCCCACGTGGTGCAGGCACTGGGCCGGAGGCTCGTCGAGCGGATGGGGCGCCGGTTGCGGCGCTTCGGGCGGCGTGCCATAGAGCCACTCGAGGTGCAACAAGGTGCCGACACATTCGAGCAGCACGTCGATGTCGATGGGCTTGACCAGGAACGCGTCGTGCAGCGGATTGCCGTTGCCGCCGGGACTGTATTCGTAGGCATTGGCGGAGACCATGGCGATCTTGGGAACGTGCGGCTGCCGCGTTTTTTCGCCGGCCGCGCGCAGCTGCCGCACCACATCCCAGCCGGTCATGTCAGGCAGTGAGATGTCGAGGAGGGCGAGGTCCGGAGCGTGCTGCTCCGCCAGCGCGAGAGTGGACCTGCCGTCGTGGCCGGCCAGCAGGATGAAGTCCAATGGCGCCAACACATTCTTCAACAGCTCGAGGTGTGCGGGGTCATCGTCCGCGAGAAGGATGACGCGGCGCGGCCCGGCGTACCCGCGAGCCCGCCGCCGGCTCGACGGCTCCGCGAGGTCGTGCGGCGCTTGTGAGAGGAGGAGGCGCACGACGAACGTCGTTCCCTCACCGACCGTGCTGCGCACGAGGATTTCGCCACCCATGATCTGAGTCAGGAGCTTCGTGATGGTGAGTCCGAGCCCGGTCCCC
>DASZVD010000422.1:0-7881 GCA_035547375.1 Steroidobacteraceae bacterium | reverse complement strand
GACTGCGCAGTCAAGAAAATCCCATGGCACTCCGTAAACGTACCGTCGTCTCGCTCGAGCAGGCCCTCTCGCTGCCCTACGCCACCTGGCGCTTCGCCCATCTGGGCTGGCGGGTGATTCGCATCGAAGCCACGCCCACGGGACAGGCCGACCCGGGCGACCCGAACCGCTACATCGGCTCGCCCGTCGCCGGCTACGACCGGCACAGCTACTTTCTCGCGCAGAACGTCGGTAAAGAGAGCCTGGTGCTCAATCTGAAGACGGCGCGGGGCCGCGCCGTCCTGCACCGGCTGATGGACGAGCTGTCGGTGGACGTGTTCTGTTGCAATACCTTGCCCGGCCGGTACCGCGACCTCGGTATCGACTACGACAGCCTGCGCAGCATCCGGCCTGAATTGATCTGGGCCGGCATTTCGGCCATGGGGCCGGCCTATCCGGCCGTGCCCGGTTACGATCCCGCGATCCAGGCGATGGTCGGCTTCATGGAGTTGACCGGCGATCCGGCCGGCTCCCCCACGCTGGCGGGCATTCCGCTGATCGACCTCAAGGCCGGTGACGAGTGTTATACCGGGGTGCTCGAGGCGCTCGTGGACCGTGAGCCGGGGCAGGGCAAGCGGATCGATGTGTCGATGCTGCAGGCCGCCGCCTCGTGGCTGATCACGACGTTGCCGCTGCTCAATTATCCGCACCAGCCTGCGGAGGTCTCGCGCAGCGGCAACCAGCATCGCAAGTTCATTCCGACCGATGTCTTTCGCACGCTCGACGGCTACATCTACATGGCCGTCGGTAATGACATCCAGTGGCGCCGGCTCGTGGAGATCGAGAAGTTCAGCTGCTGCGCGACTCCTGCGCGTTACGCGAATGCCGGACGGCATGCCGAGCGTGCCGCCATGTTCGAGGATGTGCGTCGTGTGTTTGCCAGACATCCCACCGAGGAGCTGGCGCAGGACCTCACCAAGGCGCGCATTCCCTGGGCTCGCGTCAACGACGTCTACGCCGCGGCCGCGTTGCCCGCGATCCGGGAGAAGTTGACGACGTCCTACGCTCCGGATGGCAGACGATTGGCCTTGCAGCCCTTGCCGGTGGACCGGCCGGAGCCTCCTCGCGAGCTGTCATTTCCGCCGCGATATGGTGAGCACACCCGGAGCCTCCTGAACGAGATAGGACTCGGTGATGCCGAGGTCGATGATCTTGCCGCCGACGGCACCGTCTATCTTGCTCAAAGCGAGCGCGCGAGCGTCTCGGCTTCGTGAATGACGGCCGCGGTCGATCGCGGGGACCTGGCATCACCGATGCAATACACCCGCGAATGGCGTCCGCCGAGTTGCCGGAACAATTCGCTGTTGGCGCGCCGGGTCTCGGCGAATACCACGGCGTCCACCGGCGCGAGCTCCTGGCGCAGGCCGCCCCAGATGCTTTCGAGGATGACGCAATCCCTCTCGGCATGTGTGATCTGATGGGCGACGATCGAGCGTACTCCGCGCCGGGTCAACCGTGGCATGACGTGTTGCAGGTCAAGCTCCAGCCACGAGATGTGACCGAGAGACTCGTTGCGTGTGACCAAGGTTACGCGACTGCCGCGGGCGCAGAGCGCATCGGCGAGGCCGAGCGGAGCATAGGTGCCCGTCGCGTCGGCGATGAGGACGTGTTCCCCGGTTGTGGCTCCGTTGCTGCTGTCCTCGATCGCCGCGTCCAGCGTCAGAAACCGAATGGAGTGCGCGAGCTCGTATGATGGCAGGATCCAGGAGGCGCCAGTCGCGACGACGACCACATCGGGCGCGGTTTGCAAAACGGAATCCACCGTCGCTGTGACGCCCAGCAGCAGGCGTCCTCGATGGAGCTCCAGCGTCCCGACGAGGTCTTCGATGGCTCGATTCCATGGCTCGCGTGTCGGCAGCCGCGCCAGCAGGGCCACATGGCCTCCCGGATGCGCGCGCTGCTCCAGTACTGTGACTTCGTGTCCGGCGCTGGCGGCGATTCCGGCAAGCCGCAAGCCGGCAGGTCCCGCTCCAATGACGGTGATGCTCAGCCGCGTCGGCGCTGCGCTGATCTGCGGCCACTGGGATTCGCGACCTGTCGCAGGATTGAGCACACAAGCTACCGGTTGATCGACGAGTGCGCGAGCGACGCAATAGTTGGCGCCTACGCATCGCGTAATGCGGCTCGTGCGGTGGTCACTGTGTCCGGCCGCAGCGGCGCGGGCTTTCGCGAGCAGATGCGGGTCCGCGAGCAAAGCGCGGGCCATCCCCACCACATCCGCGTGTCCTTCTTCGATAGCCCGTCCGGCCTGAAGGACGTCTACGACCCGGCCGCTCGTGAAGATCGCGGTTTGCGGGTGGACTACGGCTTTGGCTCTTGCCGCGAAGGCCAGCGAGAAACCCTCCGGGACCGCCATCGAGGCGATGGTGTAATGCTGCTGGTGCGAGGAGCCGATGGACAGGTCGAAGTAATCGAAGACGCGATGTTGGTCCAGCCAGCGCAGCTGGGCGAGCGTGTCCTCTTCCGTGATGCCCGCCGGTCCCATCAGCTCATCGTAAGTGAGTGACAGGCCGACCGGAAAGTCAGCCCCGACCCTGGCGCGGATCGCGCGGCCGATCTCCAGCGCCAGGCGGCAGCGATTCTCGACGGTTCCGCCGTACCGATCCTGCCGTCGGTTGTACAGGGGACTCAGGAACTGTCCCACGAGCCAGCCGTGTGCGCCATGGACCTCGATGCCGTGCAGTCCCCCTTCGCGCACGTTCCGGGCGGAGTCCGCGTAGTCGCGCACGAGTTGCGCGATCTCTTCTTCAGAGAGGGGGCTGGGCGGCTCGCCGCCGGGCGCGGGAACACCCGCGGGGCCGCGCAGGGCGGACCAGCGGGACATTCCAACTGTGCTGTTCCCGGCCGCACCGGCGCTGAAGAGCTGTGCGAAGAAGCGCGTATCGAAAGGGCGCAGGGCAGCGGACAGGTGCGCGAAGCGGCCAATCTGTCTCGTGTCGTACGCGCTGAGCGCGTGTGTGAAGGGACTGGCGCTGAGCGGGCTGGCATCGAGCTGCTCGCTGAATAGCAGGCCGGCTCCGCCACGAGCACGCTCTCGATAGAACGCCACGTGGCGGTCCGAGATCAGGCCGTCTACGCCGTATTGCAGCGTGAGCGCGCTCATCATCAGGCGATTCGGCAGCGTGATTCCGGCGAGCCGCAGCGGCCGGCCGAGCGCAGCCAGCCAGCGGTGCGGCCCCTCGAGTGGCGAATTCATCCCGCGATCCTCTGTTGGGAAAACACCGCAACACTGTCGCGCGGGCCGGGGGTGCTCCGGTGGCCGTTTATGCAAATACTGTTGCCGATTCTGCAATCAAAACCATCGTGACGGCGGTGCCAAGATCGGCTGCGAAACACAGCGCGGACGGGTGCACGGGCCAAGGGGGGCGGGCCCGGCCCGGGCGGCGTCACTCATAAATCCGGCGGGGCACCAACATGAATTTACGCGCCTTCTCTCGAGGCAGGATCGGGTTCGCTGTCGCTACGTCCCTCTACGGTGTCGTAGCGGCCATTCCCGTGGCTTTTTCACAACAGGCCTTGGAGGAGGTCACCGTCACGGCGCAGAAGCGCGAGCAGCGCCAGGAGGATGTCGGCATCTCGGTGACGGCTCTCTCGGGCGACCAGGTCAAGGAGCTCGGTCTGCGCGATCTGACGGATGTCGCCGCGCAAACGCCGAGCCTGTCGGTCGCAGCGCCCCTCGGGTCGAGCGGCAACCAGAACTTCACGCTTCGAGGTGTCGGCCTCAACGACTTTTCCGAGCACAACGAGTCGCCCGTCGCGGCTTACCAGGACGGCGTGTATCAAGCCACTATCGCTGGCATCAACTCCGCGCTCTTCGACGTCGATCGGATAGAGGTCCTGCGCGGCCCGCAGGGCACATTGTACGGCCGTAACTCCACGGGCGGCCTGGTGCAGTTCTTCAGCAAGCAACCCACGGCCGACTGGGACGGTTTCGCCGATTTCGACTACGGCAGCTATTCGGAGAAGCGCTTCGAAGGCGCCATCGGCGGCCCGATCACCGACACCCTGTTGTTTCGCGTCTCGGGGCTGTACGACCACAACAATGGCTGGGGGCCTTCGACGGTCCCGGGCGTAGCGCCCTCGAACGGCCTGAACCAGCTGGGTGGGCGCATCATGCTCAAATGGCTGGCCAACGATGACACGTCCGTGCTCCTCAACGTGCACGCTGCTACCAACCACGCCACGGGGCCGGCTTACACTCCGCTCGCCACCATGTATGCGCCTGACGGCGTGACGCAGATTCCGACGCCGGCGAACGTTGTGAATCCCACCTGTGCCGGCGTGTTTGGCCTGACGGGGCCGGGCCAGGATTGCTTCGGCTATCGTGACACGCATTCGAGCCCCTGGGTGTTCGACAACAATCGCCAATCTTTCCAGGACCTCGATACCAACGGGTTGTCGGTGACGGTGGATTCAAAGGTGTTTGGAGCCGACCTCACATCGATCACGGCGTATGAGCGCGTTCATAAGCACTACGGCGAGGATACGGATGGCGGACCGTATCCGGGGATCGCGGTGACCAATCCCGTGGAGAGCAAGGAACTCACGCAGGAGCTGCGCCTGAGTAACAAGAGTGAGCGGCTCTTCTGGACGGCCGGGCTCTACTACTTCTACCGTGATATCAGCGCGGGTTCCGACACTGATGTTTCCGGGTTCGGTTTCGTGGATGACGATTTCAACGACGAGCTGCGCAGCAAGTCGGCCGCGGTGTTCGGCCAGCTGGAATACTCGATCACGCCGCAGTTCACCCTGATCGGCGGTCTGCGTTACTCCTACGAGGACCAGAGCTTCAGCTTCCTGAGCGTGGATCGCACCGGGCTGACCCCGGTCATTCTCGGAATCACCTCCGCGCCGGTGCCCGATTACAACGTGTTTCCGTTCACCGGCGGCACGACGGCCGACCTGACTCCCTACCGCGACAGCCGCACGGACAACCTCGTCACCTACCGTGGCGAGGTGAACTACAAGCCCACCGAGGATTTCCTGCTCTACGGCTCGATCTCCAAGGGCACCAAGAGCGCCGGCTGGAACGCCGCGATCGACGGCTCGGGCCTGCTGGGCGTCAGCACTCCCGACAAGATGCCGTACGCGCCCGAGAACCTGCTCGCCTACGAGGTGGGCTTCAAACAGCTGATGCGCGGCATCTATCGGTTGAATGGTGCGGTGTTCTATTACGATTACAAGGATTTCCAGGCGTTCACCTTCACCGGGCTCACGCAGCAGATAGGCAATCTGCCCGCGAGCGTGCAAGGCGCTGAGCTGGAGCTGGTCATAACCCCCGACAATCACCTGGATCTCACGTTGGGGGGAAGCTATCTGTCGACGCGAGTCAAAGGGGTCGTGACTCCCGTGGTCGGCTCCACAGCGACGGTCACGGAAAGCCGTCACATGGTGCTGGCGCCGAACTTCTCGCTCAACGGCATCGCTCGATACCACTTCCGGGTCGTCGGGGACCGCGAGCTCGCTTTCCAGCTCGACACACACTACACCGGTCGTCAGTACTTCGATCTCGATAACGACCCGATCGCGACCGAGAACGGACACGCGGTGACCAACGCGTCCATCAGCTTCACCGATCCCGGCAGCCACCTGACGGCGTCCCTGTGGGTGAAGAACCTCACGGACCGCCAGTACCGCCTGTACGCGATCCCGGTCACCAGCCTCGGTTTCGAGCAACAGATGTACGGGCCCCCGCGCTGGTATGGCGTGAGCCTGGGCTACAAGTGGTGAGTATCATGAACGCACTCGCAAACGATCTCTCCGTGTTGGGGAGCGCCAGCCACGCCTTCCTCGGCGCGCCGCACCGGCTCTACATTGACGGGAAGTTCGTCGACGGCACCGCTGCCGAGACCATTGCCGTCGTCGATCCGACCAGCGGCGTGACCGTTGGCCACGTTCCGGCGGGCAATGCCGCCGACATCGATCGGGCCGTGAAGGCGGCGCGTCGCGCGTTCGAGTCCGGGCCGTGGCGCAAGATGCGGGGGCCGGATAGAGAGAAGTTACTGCTGCGGCTGGCGGACCTCCTCGCAGCGCACGCCGCAGAATTCTCGGAGATCGAGAGTGTCAACAGTGGCCGGATTCTGCCGGCGACGCGCGCGTTCGACGTCGATCTCTCCGTCAGCTATCTGCGTTACATGGCTGGATGGGCGACCAAGATCCACGGACAGACCCTGGAGCCCTCGGTCCCCTACGTGCCCGGTGGCAACTTCTTCGGCATGACGATCCGCGAGCCGATCGGCGTCGTCGGCGCTATCACGCCCTGGAACGTGCCGCTCGGCCAGGCCATCTGGAAGATCGCGCCGGCCTTGGCGACCGGCTGCACGTTGGTTCTCAAGCCGGCGGAGCAGACCCCGCTCACAGCGTTGCGTTTCGCCTCGCTGGTGGCCGAAGCGGGCATTCCCGATGGGGTGATCAACATCGTCACCGGCTACGGCGAAACGGCCGGAGCGGCGCTCGTCGCGCACCCGGAAGTCGACAAGATCAGCTTCACGGGCTCGACGCAGGTGGGGCGTCTCATTGGCGAGGCCGCGGCCCGCAACATGAAGCACTTCACGCTCGAGCTGGGCGGAAAGTCACCCATGGTCGTCCTCGAGGATGCAGACCTCGAGGTCACGATTCCGGGAACCGCGATGGGCATCTTCGCCAATCACGGCCAGAACTGCTGCGCCGGCTCGCGGCTCTTCGTCCACGAAGCCGTTTACGACAAGGTCGTCAGCGGCATTGCGCAGATTGCGAAGGGCATCAAGTTGGGGCCGGCGCTTTCACCGCAAACGCAAATGGGCCCGCTCGTCTCCACGAGTCAGCAAAAGCGCGTCATGGGCTACATTCAGTCCGGACGGGAGGAGGGCGCCGAGCTCGTGGTCGGCGGCGAGGCATTGAGCGGGCCGGGGTCCTATGTGCGTCCGACGGTGTTCGCGAACGTGAATCCGCAAATGCGCGTCGTGCAGGAGGAGATCTTCGGGCCCGTGCTCACGGTCGCCCGGTTCAGCGACGTGAATGACGTGCTCAGGCGCGCGAATGATACGCAGTTTGGGCTGGGCGCCAGCGTCTGGACCCGTGATCTCAACAAAGCCCACTGGTTCATCAAGAATTTCCGGGCGGGCACCGTCTGGGTCAACACGCACGCCGTGCTCGATCTGGCGGTGCCGTTCGGTGGCGTCAAGCAGTCGGGTGTGGGTCACGAGCTCGGCGAGGAAGCGATCCGCCACCATACGCATTTGAAATCGGCGATCCTCTCGTTGCAGGACATCGCCTGAGGTCGGATCAGCGTTTTTGCGATTTGGCGTACGCCCGGGGTGACATGCCCGTCCAGGTCTTGAAGGCGCGCGACAGCACGGCCGAATCGGAGTAGCTCAGGCGGCTGGCCAGGTCGGACAGCCGCGCGCCGTTCGAGCGCAGGATCGCCTCGATGGCCGTGCGGCGGTGCGCCTGCAGGATCTGGCGGAAGGACGTGCCTTCCTCGGTGAGGTGCCGGCGCAGACTGCGCACCGACATGTTCATTTCGGCGGCCACGGCTTCGATGGTGACCTCGGTGCGGCCCAGGCGCCGGGCGATCAGCGCATCGACCCGGGTCGCCGCCGTCTGCGCGGCCTTCCTGTCGGACGGCCCCAGCAGCTCCATGAGGTGGCGCTCGAGGATCGGAGCGACATCGTGCTCGCCGGCATCGAACCGCCAGCGCAGCGGCTTGTCCAGATCCGAGTTGGCGATGATGAGCTGATTGGCGCCGCAGTTGCCATGGACCGGTGCGTTGAAGAACTCGGTCAAGGGGCCGCTGCGATCGCTGACATCGTGCTCGAGCTCGACGGCCACCGGGCGCCAGCGCTTGCTGGTGAGCTCGCGGAT
>DASZVD010000421.1:0-10892 GCA_035547375.1 Steroidobacteraceae bacterium | reverse complement strand
GGCCGGCTGGGCGCGCCCATCAAGGGCGCCACGCTCATCGGCAACGGTCCGGATGTTCTGACTCGCGTGGCCATGGTAGGCAACGATCTGAAGCTCGATGCCGGAGTCGGAACGTGCGGCAAGGAAGGCCAGAGCGTTCCTGTTGGCGTCGGCCAGCCGACGCTCAAGATCGAAGGGCTCACCGTCGGCGGCACGGGCTGACCGTCGGCGGCGCGGGCTGAGGCGCGCCTTTCTAAGCAGAGCTGCCGGTTTTTGCGAACAAAGCCGCCGGCAGTCGGCTTGACCGGGCTTTTCTGTGCCAACGGGCAGGGAATGGAGGCTCGCCGTTTTCCGCAGTCACGGGCGATCATGTGCGCACGGGTCGGGCAGGAAAGCTCGTCAGTGCGCAAGGATGCGCAACCCGTAAGGATGCACAGCCCCCGTCGGAATAGAATCTCACCGCACTTTTGCGGTGCATCGCCGAACTCGATCGGGCGCGCGCGGTCGAATCGCGGACATAATCCAACCACGGCGGCGAGCGTTGTGTCTGACTTCCGCGACGTTGAGCGCAGCCCTGATGAAGCTGTGAATTCCTGCACACCACGGGAGGGCGTGGGTCCGTACTTTGCTCCCAGCGATTCACCCCCTTCGAGGAAGGACAGCCCGATGCATGCCGACACCGCCGCGACCACCGAGTTGCCGACACTCAATCTGCCCCAGGACCTGCTGACGGAAGTCAAGCGCGGCGGACCCCGGTCGAAGACCGATTTCGGCGTGGAAGGGATGACGAAGCCGTCGCTGTTGGGGCGCCTGGTCGAAAAGCTGTTGGGCGGGAAGAGCGGACGCTGAAGAAGAGCGGACGCCGAAGAGGAAACCGGCAGCCGGGGCGGGTCTTCAGGGCGTCAGGACAAGGACTGCACCGTCGTGTACCGGCCGCCGCATCTGGCCCGCCCAAGGTTTCGCTCGGGCACCTGAGCGCGTAGGATGGCCGCATGGAGCCCTCCCGTCAGCGCTTCTCCCGTCCGGTCTACGAAGGCCTGCCGTGGCTCTATCTGGCCTGCGGCGCGGCCGCGCTCGTGGGGAGCTACCTGCTCCCGTCGGGACTGTTAGGTCTGCTGATCGGCCTGGCGGGGTTGGTGGCCTTGCTCGGCGGGGTCGTGATCCTGCTGCGGCGGCGGGATTACCGGGAGATGCGTTCCCAGTACGCCGATCCCGATGCCCTGAATCTTGCGCCGCCGGGTGAGAAAGAGCGGGATTCGGGCTGGGGTGGCGGACGGGATTGATTCGCTGGCGGGTCACTCGCCAGCGATTCGAGCGTTATTTTACCAGCGGCTCGACGCCGGTCTTGAGGGCCGCTTCCGTTTCTCCGCCGTCGAACTCCACAGTGCCGCCGAGGACGTGTAATCCCGGCACCGTCTCGCTCAGTGTGTTACGGATCTTGGAGGCCTTCTCGTCGACGTAGATCAGCTCGTGCTTACCGAGGACGACGACGTCACCGTCGTTGAGGTAGTGGCGCCGCACGCGCTTCGACTTCACGTAGATCCCGTTTGTGCTGTTCAGATCCTCGATGACGCACGAGTTGTTCGTGGTGACGATCTGGCAGTGATGACGGCTCACGAAACGACTATCGACCTGTAGGTCATTGTCAGCCGTACGGCCGACGATGATCCGGCCGACGTGCAGTGTGATTTCCTGCACCGTGCGGCCATCCGTCGCGACCAAGAGGCGGCCGACGATGGGCTGCGCATCGGCAAAATGGCTCGCGCGTTGATGAGCCGCGAGCTGGGGCAGAACTTCATGGTTGTGCTGCGGACGGGCGGCGTATTCCACCCACTGCAGCTCTTCCACCGCGCCCCTGACGTCCTCCAGGGTGACTGTGTCCCGGTTGCCGGTATAGGCGGCCATCATGCTGGTGTCGCACAGGGTGTTGATGAGCCGCGGCACGCCGCCCGTGTAGCGGAAAATCTCCGGAAAGGTGTCCTCGACGAAGATCTGCCGGTCGCCGCCGCCGGCGACTTCCAGGCGGTGTTGGATGTAGGCGCGCATCTCCTGCTGCGTGAGGGTGCTCAGGTGAAAGCGCAGCCGGATGCGTTGCGTCAGCTGGACCAGCTCGGGAGCGTCCAGCTTCTCGTTCAGCTCGGGCTGGCCCGCGAGAATGATGCGGAGGA
Source organism: Steroidobacteraceae bacterium (assembly GCA_035547375.1). Lineage (GTDB taxonomy): Bacteria > Pseudomonadota > Gammaproteobacteria > Steroidobacterales > Steroidobacteraceae > 13-2-20CM-66-19. The sequence goes on along the minus strand of DASZVD010000421.1, from coordinate 8,745 downwards.
CTTTTTCCTTCGTCGTCTCGACGCCGGACAGCAGGCGGATCTCCTCCAGCACGCGCATCGAGAGGTTCTGGGCCTCGTCGACGATCAGCAGCACCTTGCGGCCGGCGGCGTACTGTTCGATGAGGAAGTTGTTGATGGTGGCGATCAGCTCGGCCTTCTTCATCTTGAAGGGGGAGAAGCCGAACTGCACCAGCACCGCCTGGAGGAAGTCGATCGCCGATACCTGCGTCTGGTTGATCTGGGCGACGACGACGTCGGTCTGCACTTCCTTGAGGAAGGACTCGATGAGAGTGGTCTTGCCGGCGCCGATCTCACCGGTGATCACCACGAACCCGTCCGTGAACCAGATCGTCGATTCCATGTACGCCTTGGCGCGGGCGTGCTGCTTCGACAGGTACAGGAATTGAGGGTCCGGGCTCAGCCGGAAGGGCAGCTCTTTGAGTTTGAAAGGTTCGAGGTACATGGTGCTCGCGGGGACACGAAGCTCGCGGTCGCCGTGTCCTGCCTTCCGTCCGGTTCCTTCAGCTTCAGTAACAGCGGGAGCCGCATTTTCTGACTCGAAACGCCGAGCCTGATATTAAGGGATGCGTGTCCCGGGGGCCAACTCGGAAAGCAATTGCCGTACCCGCCGGTCGCGGCGCCGTGCCGTGGGCTCCACCAGCGTGCAATGGCCTACCTTACGGCCGGGGCGCGCCTCTTTGCCATAATCATGCAAATGCACGCCCTCCCAGCCCAGCACGGTCGCGCGCGGGGGAAGCGAGCCTATGAGGTTCAGCATTGCGCTGTAGCCCGTCGCTCGCGTCGAGCCGAGGGGCAGATCGAGAATGGCGCGCAGGTGATTCTCGAATTGGCTGGTGACCGCCCCTTCGATCGTCCAGTGGCCGGAGTTGTGAACTCGTGGCGCCATTTCGTTGGCAATGAGACGTCCGTCACAGACAAAAAATTCGATTGCGAGAATACCGATGTAACGGAAGTGTGTTAGGACACGCTCCAGGTACTCGGACGCCAGCCGGTGCCAACGCGGGGGGCCATAGGGTGCGCGCGTGAGGCGCAGGATGCCTTGTGCGTGCACGTTACCGTTCAGCGGGTAAATGGCGACTTCGCCACGGCGGCTGCGGGCGCCAATGATCGACACTTCGCAGTCGAACGGGATCCATTCCTCGTAGATCAAGGCCGCCTGGCCGAGCTGTTGCCAGGCGCGTTCGGCGTCTTCCCGCGTCTTGACGACGGCCTGACCCTTTCCGTCATAACCGAGGCGGCGGGTTTTCAGGACGCCCGGCAGCCCGATGTCCCGCAGGGCGCGCTCCAGTTGCGCCCGGGATCCGACGGCCTGCCAGCGGGTCGTCGGAATCCTCAACCGCTCGAACAAGCGTTTTTCGCTGACTCGATCCTGCGCGGTCGCCACGGCCGGGATGGGTGGGGCGACGCGGGCGGCCGCCGCAGCGGCCTTGCGGCTTTTCTTCCCAGACACCGCGGCCAGGGTGTGCAGCGCATCGACCGATACGTTTTCCCAGTCGATGGTGATGACTTCCGAGCGCTTCGCGAGTTGGGTGAGGAGCCTCGCATCGGTGAAGGCGCCGTTCAATACGGGCGCGAGCCGGCCGGCCGGGGCGTCCACGGCGGGATCGAGGAACAGGAAATCCAGTCCCAAAGGATAGCCCGCCAAGGCGAGCATGCGGCCCAACTGGCCGGCTCCCAAAATGCCAACAGTCATGTGTGGGAAGGTGTGCGCGGATCGGGCTTGCTGAGCACGCCGGCCGTCTGCTGCTCGCGGAAGGCATCGAGGGCCTTGGCAATGGCCGGATACTTGTTGCCGAGAATGGCCGCTGCGCACAGCGCCGCGTTGGCGGCTCCAGCCGAGCCGATAGCGAAGGTCGCGACCGGAATGCCGGCGGGCATCTGCACGATGGAGAGCAACGAATCCATGCCGTTCAGCGCCTTTGACTGCACCGGCACGCCCAGGACGGGCAGGCTCGTTTTCGCCGCGGTCATTCCGGGAAGGTGCGCCGCTCCGCCCGCTCCCGCGATGATGACTTCGAGGCCACGCTCGCGCGCGGTGGCGGCGTATTCGAACAGGAGGTCAGGCGTACGGTGAGCGGACACCACCCGCAGCTCATGCGGGACGGCGAGCTTCTCCAACATGTCGGCAGCCGCTTTCAAGGTCTCCCAGTCGGAAGACGAGCCCATGATGATGCCGACGAGCGCTTTCATCTACCCATTGTACCGGATTGGAGGAAATTCGCTTACAACGGGCACGCGTCACTCCGTCCTGGGGCCCGCAGCCGGTTGCGTCAGGAGTTCGGCAGGCTTCCCGGGGCGCTTTCCTGATCGAACAGGGCGCGGAGCGCTCTGAACAGCTCTCGACTGGCAACTCCCGAGGCGCCCGTCCGGGCGCGTTCGGCCTGCGCGGCACTGAGTCGACGTGCCCATTCGTCGCGGTCTATGCCCGGGCGCCACCGCTCGAGCTCTTCCAGAGCGGGTCCGCCTTCGACGAGCAGACGTTCGCGCCAGGCCTCGACACGCTTGAAGCGTTCGGCCTCGCGCGCGTCGACCTTGCTTTTTGACGCGATGAATTCGCGGATAGGCTCGAGGTCGATATCGCGCATGAGTTTGCCGATGTATTGCCGTTGCCGCGCTCCACCGCCGCGGCTCGTTATCCGGCGTGCTTCGCGGACGGCGTCGACGAGGCGCTCCGGCAGGTTCAGGGCATCCAGGTCGCTGTCGCGCATGCGGATCAGCTCTTCACCAAGGTCCTGGGCCGCATGAGCGGCGCGCTTGCGGGCGCTCTTGCTGGGACCCTCATCTTCGTCACTGGGGGCTACGGAGCGTTTTTTGGGAGGTTCCGAGGTCACGGTTCATCTTCCGTTGGCGCCCGATATGGCGCTCATGGCGCTACAATTCTGCCCTAGTCCTTCAACAGACAAGCGGAAGTAATGCAACAGGTGGCCGAACCCAAGGGAATCCCGCAGTTACAGGACGTGGTCAGCTTCGTGCTGGAAGAAGCCAGCCGGCAGGGGGCCTCCCAGTGCGAGGCCGACGCCAACGTAAGCCAGGGGCTCAGCGTAACCGTCCGCCTCGGCGAGGTGGATACGATCGAGTACCAGCGTGATCGCGGCCTTGGGGTCACGGTGTACTTTGGGAAGCGCAAGGGCTCCGCCAGCACGGCCGACCTCAGCCGCAAGGCGGTGCGCGAAACCGTCGAAAAGGCCTGCGCCATTGCGCGTTATACGGCTGAGGATCCGTACGCCGGCCTGATCGATCCCGAGGCGCTCGCCCGCGACATTCCCGACCTCGATCTCGACCATCCCTGGAGCCTCACGCCCGAAGAGGCTATCGACATCGCCCGGCGCTGCGAAGCGGCGGGACTTGCTGTCGATTCGCGCATTACGAACTCCGAGGGCGGCTCTCTCAGCAGCCAGCGCCACACAGGCGTGTACGGTAATTCGCTGGGCTTTCTCGCCGGCGTGTCGAGCACGAGCCACTCCGTCAGCTGCTCGCTCATCGCGCAGCAGAACGACGAGATGCAGCGGGATTATTGGTACACCACTGCCCGCGACGCGGCCGACCTCGATCCCGCTGACGCCGTGGGTCGTACCGCGGGGACTCGGGCCGTTGCCCGGCTCGGCTCGCGCAAGCTGTCCACGCGCAAGGCGCCGATCGCGTTCACACCTGACATGGCGCGCGGCTTGTTCAGGCATTTCGCGGCGGCGATCCGGGGGGCGGCACAGTACCGGAAGGCCTCGTTCCTGCTCGGTGCGGCCGGCAAACAGGTGTTCCCGGAATTCCTGCAGATTTATGAGCGGCCGCACATCCCCAAGGGTCTCGCCAGCAACCCGTTCGATGACGAGGGTGGTGCAACCAAGGATCGCGATCTGGTGCGCGACGGGATCCTCGACGGCTATGTGCTCGGCAGCTACTCGGCGCGCCGATTGGGGTTGAAGAGCACAGGCAATGCTGGTGGCGTACACAACCTCATCGTCGCAACGCCGGGTCGCGCGTTAGATCCACAGAGCTTCATGACACGCATGCATACCGGTCTGCTCGTCACCGAGTTGCTGGGACAAGGCGTGAACGGCGTGACGGGCGATTATTCGCGCGGCGCGAGTGGATTCTGGGTTGAGAACGGTGCGATTGCGTATCCCGTGCACGAGGTGACCATCGCCGGCAATCTGCGGCAGATGTATCACGACATCGTTGCGGTCGGCAGTGATGTCGATATCCGTGGCACGATCCGGACGGGGTCGGTACTGATTGGGGAGATGACGATCGCCGGAGACTGAACTCGCGCCGGACATCGAGCTGGAGATCGAGCCGTAGCGATCCGGTAAGCGGGGGTCTCGTGGGTTGGCGGAGTTCTTCAGGAGTCGGTTCGGCTCCGGGAGTACGGCTGGGTGCGTGACGCCGCCAGGGTCAGTGCCGGGCGTGGCGTCTCTTCCACCAAATCTCGCAGAGTCAGGCTCCCACAACGGTTGCGGCGCGCTTCTTCCATGGCGGCCACGATGCGGTCCACCGACGGGATCGGCAGGTTGCGTGGCTCGAAGTCCCCGCTGCGCTGATTCCGGGCGATATCGAGAATCTCTCCGACGGTAATCCGGCCGATGTCGCGCGCAGGGACAAGCTCGTCATTGTCCGTGAGACTGAGCAGGCGGCCCTTTTCCAAGGCCGCGATCAGGCGTCCCAGCGTGGTACCGGGCAATCCCAGCTCGGTCGCGAGCTGATTCGCAGTCCAGTGCCTGTTGCCGTGGAGGTGCGAGCGCCCCACCAGATACATGAGTTTCAGCGCAAGCTGCTCGGTCTCGAGATTCGAGAGGCGCAGCTCGCGCAGGCCCGTGCGCAGATAAGTCGGGTTTTGGATGTAGAACGACAACTGCGCGCCGGCCAGGAGGATCAGCCACCCGAAATAGGTCCACAGCAGTGCCGTCACGATGAACGCGAAGCCGGCATAAACGATTTGTAGACGCGTGGAGTACACGACGAACGCCGTGAACGTCTTGCCTACGGCTGCCCACGAGACACCCGCGACTACCGCACCTATGAGGGCCGGGCGCCAGTGCACCCGAGTGTTGGGAATGAGCATGTACATCCCCGTGAAGAACACGGTGACCATCGCGTAAGGTGCTATAGCGATAGCCGCATGACGCAGCAGTCGTGATCGGGCGACCTCTTGCACTGCTGCGGTGTCGAGCGCCGCGTGCGAAAGGCCGATGAATCCCACCAGCAGCAGCGGTCCTATGATGAGGAGGGTGAGGTATTCGGCAGTCCGCCGCGCGAGGCTTCGTGGATGGTCGACGTGCCAGACGAAGTTGAAGCTGTCCTCTACTTTTTTTATGGTTCCGAGCAGGGTCCAGGCGAGGAAAGCGAAACCGACGGATCCGACGACGCCGCTGCTCACGCGGCGCGCGAACTGTACGACGCTCGAGGCCAGCTCGCCCGCGGTAGCCCCGCCGACGGGACGGAAGAATTCATAGACGATAGGCTCGAGGTCGTGCCGCGCTCCAAAAATCTTTAGGATGGCGAACGCGAAGGCGACCAGCGGGATGATCGACAGGAGCGTCGTGTAGACGAGCCCCATGGCGCGCAGGTTGATCTCCCCTCGCCACAGGTCGCGGATGACCGCATAAGGGTAACGAAGAATGCGCAGAACGAGCCCAAGGGTGCCCGGCCGCTCGGAATGCGGTCCAAAGAAGCACCCGTCGAGAAAAGCCCAGATTCGCGCCCACATTCGGGCAGAGTAACAGGCTGGAATGACAATACGCCCATCATGATGAGCATACCGACCGGATTTCCGCAGCGGATCGTCTGCCTCACCGAGGAGACCACTGAAACCCTGTACTTGCTGGGTGAGGAGTGGCGCATCGTCGGGATCTCCGGGTTCACGGTGCGGCCGCCGCAGGCCCGCAAGGAGAAGCCGCGCGTGTCGGCGTTCACGAGCGCCAAAATCGACAAGATCCTCGCGCTGAAGCCGGACCTCGTTCTCGGCTTCTCCGACCTCCAGGCCGATATCGCCGCGGATCTCATCCGGGCGGGCATCGAGGTGCACGTCTTCAATCATCGCGGGATCGAGGACATCCTCCGAATGATCCGCACGTTGGGCGGGATGATCGGCTGCGAGGCCAAGACGCTCGATCTCATTCGGCAGCTGACCGCGGGCTTGGCGCAGGTGCGCGAGCGCGCGGCGGCGCTTCCGCGCAAGCCGCGGGTGTTTTTCGAGGAGTGGGATGAGCCGCTGATCTCGGGCATCCGTTGGGTCTCGGAGCTGGTGGAGCTGGCAGGCGGCGAGGATTGTTTCCCGGAGCTCTCGACGCAAGCGTTGGGACGTCATCGGATCGTGGCGGATCCGCTCGAGGTGGTGCGGCGGGCGCCTGACATCATTCTCGGGTCGTGGTGCGGGAAGAAGTTTCAGCCGAGCGAGGTTGCCGCGCGACCGGGCTGGGCGGACGTGCCGGCGGTGCGTGATGGGTTCGTGCGGGAGATCAAGTCGCCGATCATTTTGCAGCCAGGACCGGCGGCGCTGACCGATGGAGTGCGGGCGGTGCAGGCCGTGATCGAGGAGTGGGCGGCGCGGAGTTGACATCGCTGCGCTGCCGGCGGCCGACATGTAGGGTCTCGCTCAAAGCGCCGCGCCAAAGCGCCGTCAGGCGCCCCCTGACACGGTAGCGAGCAAAAACCACGCTTTTTGCTGGCGGCCGACGCGTAGGGTCTCGCTCAAAGCGCCGCAGGCGACTTTGAGCCCATTAGAGACTATAGATTCCGGCGCTCTCGGATCAGCTCGTAGGCTTCGATGATGAGTTGGGTGCGCTGCTTGGCGTGCTCGATCATGGAGTCGGGCAGGCCGTTGGCTTTCAGCTTATCGGGATGATGCCGGCTGAGCTGGCGGCGATAGGCTTTGACGATCTCTTCCTTGCCGGCGTTGGGGGCCACCTCGAGGACTTTGTAAGCCTGGTCGAGCTGCTCGGCACTGTAGAAACGACCATTGGCGTGGCCGTTGGTTTGGCCTGGGCCTTGTCCCTGGTGGAAGCTCCCGGTGCGGATCCGAAGGATGGCCTCGATCTGCGCCAGCTCGAGGTTGGATACGCCCAGGCGCGCTGCAACGCGCTGGAGCAGGTCGCGCACGGGGCCTTGCATATTGTTGCCCGCGAGCGCGGCCCGTACCTGGATCTCCATAAAGACGCGAAGCAGCTCGGGCCGTCCCTGACAGACGTGGCGTAGGCCACTGAGCTCTGTCGCGGGATCGAAATCACCCTGCTTGCCCGCGGTGAAGTAATCGATGGCGGCACGCACCTGCGTCGGATTCAGGCGCAGGTCCAACATAATGCCGCGCGCGGCTGAGATCTCGCTCTCCGATACGCGGCCGTCAGCCTTGGCGAGATACCCCATGACGCGGAAAGTGGCGCGGAAGAAGCGCTCGCCGATCTCGGTGAGGTTTTCATTCATGCGCGCCCGCGCATCGGCATCGGGGTCGCCGCTGTGCTCGTCGAACTGGTGACCGATCGCGACGCCCACGGCCGCGCCGATCGGGCCGAGCGTAAGCAGGCCCAGCACGCCGCCCACGATCTTGCCCGTCCACTTCACCGCCATTGTTCCATCACCGTTCCATCACCGTCTCAGTCGGGTGCCCCGGACGCCGGTTGCCTCAGGGGCCACTGCAGCGAACGCCACTTTCGATATAGTACCAAGCGCCGGGATTCCCCCCGGCGCACCAGAATGACGCATCATGCCGACGCCGACCGTCTACCGTACCGCCTTGAACGGGCTCGAGAAAATCCACGAGGGCAAGGTGCGCGACATCTATGCCGTGGGTGACGACGCCCTGCTCATCGTGACGACGGACCGGCTGTCCGCCTTCGATGTGGTGCTGCCGGATCCAATTCCGAACAAGGGGCGCGTATTGCACCAGATTTCGGACTTCTGGTTCGGACGTACGCAGCACATCGTGCCCAATCACCTGACGCAGAGGCCGCTCTCCAGCGTGGTGAAGGATCCGGCAGAGCTGACGATGCTGGAAGGGCGAGCCGCCATCGTTCGCAAGCTGAAAGCGCTGCCGATCGAGGCGGTGGTGCGCGGCTACCTCATCGGCTCGGGTTGGAAGGACTACCAGAAAACCGGGAAGGTCTGCGGCATCGCCTTGCCGTCGGGCCTGCGTCAGGCGGAGCAGCTGGCGCGGCCGTTGTTCACGCCAGCCTTCAAGGCGGCGGCCGGACAGCACGACGAGAACATCACTTTCGAGGAAGTGGAACGGCTGGTCGGACCGGCGTTGGCGGCTGGCGTGCGTGACACGGCGATCGCGCTTTATAACTTCGCGGCTCAGCACGCGCTTGATCGCGGCATCATCATCGCCGATACGAAGTTCGAGTTCGGGCGCGACCGCAGCGGGCGCGTCACGCTGATCGACGAGGTCCTGACCCCGGACAGCTCCCGCTTCTGGCCCGCCGAGTCGTACGAGCCGGGGCATGGGCAACCAAGCTTCGACAAGCAGCCGCTCCGCGATTACCTGGACGCCGAGCGCCGCGCTGGCCGGTGGAATGGCGAGGCGCCCCCGCCCACGCTTCCCCCGGATGTCGTGCACGCGACCAGCGAACGCTACCTTGATGCATTCGGCCGCATCACCGGCGCCCCCCTCGACCTGACGGAGCTGACGTGAGCTTTGCCCGCGAAGGGTACCCGTTCATCCTCACCGCGGCGATCATCGCCGCTGGCGGCTACGCACTCGCCATCAACCGGCGGTCGTGGGTGCTGTGGCTGCTC
>DASZVD010000420.1:0-2175 GCA_035547375.1 Steroidobacteraceae bacterium | reverse complement strand
AGCTGGCGCGCGAGTCTCGCAAATTCAGTGATTTAGCGCCATGAGTACGTATCCCACCCGATGACCGGCGACCTGGCTTACAATCGCGCGCGCCCGATGCCCGGGTGGCGAAATAGGTAGACGCAAGGGACTTGAGAAATTGAGCACCCGGCGCGGAAACGGCCGGCGTGAATGGGGTCAAATTCGGGGAACCAGCCCCACCGCCCGCCGCGGTGCCTGCAATCCCGAGCTAAGCCCGTGGAGCGTCCCTTACCCTACGGCGCGCCGCGCCGTTGCCGCGTAACCGCTGCTCCGCGGGAAAGTGTAGAGACTTGACGGCCCCTGCCTAATGTTGAGCGCGATCCGGCGCTGAGCGATGGCAAAGAGAAAGTCCAGACCCCAAATGAGTCGCCGGACTCAGCAGCGAAAGCTGTAGCGGGTACGAAAATCCCTCGGCCGCAAGGCCGTGCCGGTTCGAGTCCGGCTCCGGGCACCAACCTGAAATAACTCGGAAGCTCAATCGGTCATGAGGGCAGGAAGGACGCCTGACGCGCGAGCCGAGCATCCTCTCACGCCATCAGACTCAAAGTTCGCCTGAATCGCGCCAGCGCGAGCCCGAAAAAAGCAGCGCCGATCGCGCCGATGGCCACCAGACGCGGCCAGATCACGTCCAAGCCGGCGCCCCGATAAAGGACCGCCTGCGCAGCGGCGACGAAGTGGGTCGTTGGGGCAGCCAACATGAGCGTCTGCACGACCTGCGGCATGCTTTCCCTTGGCGTGAGCGAGCCCGAGAGCATCTGCAACGGCATGAGCGTAAGAATCACCAGCAGTCCGAACTGCGGCATGCTCCGGGCTACGGTGGCGAGAAAAATGCCCATCGAGGTCGTTGCGAACAGATGCAGGACGGCGGTCGCCAGGAAGAGCAACAGCGAGCCCTGGATCCGCACCTGCAACGCGCCTTGGACAACCACCGACATCGAAAGCGCCGCCGCCACGATCACGACCAGCCCCATCGACCACACCTTGGCGGTCATGATTTCCGCAGGCGTCACCGGCATCACGAGCAGGTGCTCCACCGTGCCGTGCTCCCGCTCTCGAAGCAGCGCCGCACCCGTCAGTATGATCGACAGCATCGTCACGTCATTAATGACTTCCATGACTGCAGCGAACCACGACATTTCCAGTGTCGGGTTGAAGCGCATGCGGGTGGCTATATCGACCGGTGGAGGCGTGGTGCCGCGGTAGCGCTGCACGAATTCGGTCACCTCGGCGGCGACGATCTGCTGCGCGGCCGCCGCTCCCGAGAACGCCTGACTTTGGCGCGTGGCATCTACGTTGATCTGCAGCTCAGGATTCCGGCCCCGCAGCACGTCTCGCTGGAAATTCGGCGGGACGACGAGCCCCAGGGTGAATTTGCCGGCGTCCATCCCCGGATCCAACTCTGACAGGGAAAGCCCCTGCACGGCGCCGAAGTAAGGGGGCTGGAACGCGGACTCGATTCGCGCCGACAAGGGCGAGTGATCCTCGTCCACGATGGCGACCGGTACCCTGTGCAGGATGTCAGGCGCCGCGGTGCCCGCGATATAAATGGAAAACGTGAACGCATAGACGACCAGTACCAACATCATCGGATCGCGCCACAGGCTCCACAGCTCCTTCACGCCCAGCGCGGAGATGTTCGTCATCCGCGCCACCTCAAGTCTCCTGTTTGCGCAAGAGCAGCACGGCGATGCCGAGGACCACGGGCACGGCGGCCAGGACCGGCCAGAAGGAAGACTGCAGGTCGCCGAAACCGAGCGCTTTGTTGAACACGCCCCGGCTGACCGTGAGGGCGTAGGTCGCCGGAAAGATCCGGCCGATGAAGGCGCCCGCGCCCTCGAGCGAGGAGACCGGGTTGATCAATCCCGAGAACTGCACGGCCGGCAGCAGCGAGAGCAGCATGGTCACGAAGATCGCGGCGAGCTGCGTGCGGGTGAATGTCGAGCACAGCAGCCCGAATCCCGTCGAGAACAGGATGAAGATCGCAGAAACCGCGGTCAGGGTGAGAATGCTGCCTTTCACGGGGACGCCGAAGAGGGTCGCCGCCAGCATCACCAACAGCATGAAGTTCAACACCCCGAGCGCGACATAGGGAAGCTGCTTGCCGAGGAGAAATTCCGTTCGGGTCACGGGGGTGACAAAAAAATTGATGATGGA
>DASZVD010000419.1:0-11334 GCA_035547375.1 Steroidobacteraceae bacterium | reverse complement strand
GTTACAGCGCCGCCAGCGTGCCGTTTCACGGACTTGCGGTACTGGAGGAGCTGTCTGGGGAGGTGACGCAGGTCGTGGACCCCTTCCAGGCGGTCATCGACTCCATGGGGCAGCAGGAGTTGCAGCCGCACCAGCGTGCCGCGGTCGAGCGCGCCGGGGAGGTCCTCGACGAGGCGCCGTGGACCTAAGCCGCGGCTGACGGTGGAGGTCGCGGCTGCAGCCGGCCGCTGCTGCGTAGGAGTTAGGCCTGTGCTATAAGAATTTCGATGGGCCTGAGCATCAACGTCCCTGGTGATGCGATCATGACGACGACCGCCAATGACTGCGCGGCTCTCGTGAGCCGCCGGTTGTGGCCCCACTCTTTGCGGATCGCGACGCGCGAGCGCGATTTCCGCTCGCGGTTCGCCACCCTCCAGGTGGGCGATTGCTCCATAGCCGAGTTGAACTACGACTCGATGGTAGAGATCGATGCGGGCGTGATCGACTGCGTGTATCTGGTCACGATCTGCCTCAGTGGTGCCGCCGAGACACGCAACGGAATGCGGCGGGCCGTGTCGGTCCCCGGGTCGATCATCGTCCCGTCACCGGGACGGCCCACGCGGTACGCGATAGCCGAGGACTCCCGCAATATCACGATCCGCATCCCTCGCCAGAAGCTGGAGACCAAGGCGCGGGAGCTGTTCTATTACGACGCGGCGCACCCCATCGAGTTCGACCTGGAATCCTCTGTCTCCGGAGAATTCGGCGCGACGTTCGCGCAGTTGGTGCAACACATCTGCGCCGTCGCGGGCGCGGCGCCCGCGGCACTCTCGCGCCGGCACATCGCCGCCGGCTACGCCAACATGATGGCGGATCTCCTGCTGGAACTGCACCCTCACAATTATTCGGGCCGTCGCCTCGAGCGCAGCCTTGCGGATACTCCGCGGCATCTGCAGCGTGCCACGCAATTCATCGAGTCGGCCTTGCACGAGATCGAGAGCATCGAGCAGGTGGCCGCCGCGGTCGGCGTCACGGAACGCTGCCTGCAGAAGTCTTTCCAACGTTACCTGCGCCTGTCGCCCGCCGAGTTCGTGCGGGAGCGCCGCTTGAGCCGCTTGCGGGAGCTGCTGCTGGCCGGCGAGCGGCGCGAAAGCATCATGGATCTGATGCTCAGCGTCGGTATCAACCAAAGCGGCCGCTACTCGGGCTACTACCAGGAGCGATTCGGTGAAACCCCGTCCGCGACCCGGCGCAAGGCGCAGGCACACGATCCGGGCGCATCGCTTCGACCAGGCCACCTTCGGCAGGGGCGTCCCCGGCGCACCTTTTAGTTGCACGGATTGGTTGTACGGATTAGTTGTACGGATGCGCCGAGGAATGGCGGTGCGTTCGGATTTTGCACTTCGATTTCGCCCGCGGCATCGAAGGCGCGCGACATCCGCTGCTAACCTCGCTCGAGCCAGATATATCTTCTGCCCGGAGCGAGGCCTTTGCCCTGCGATGAGTTCGATATCGATCGCCCGTCCGTGATGGCGGCGGTCGTGCCGATTGCGGCGGTGATCTCTGCGTTTCTGCTGGTCGCGCCCGCAGTGGTCGGCGCCCTCGTCAACACGATCGGACTCCCTCCGGCGCGAGCCGGCTACCTGCTGTCGATCGAGCTTGCCGCCATGGGTGTCGTCGTGCCGCCTGCGTTTTGGTGGATGGCGCGCTGGGACTGGCGTCGTGTGACCGTCGCCTGTCTCGTGCTGGTGGCGATCGGCAACGCAGCTTCCGCCTGCGCGCATTCGTTCCTGGCCCTGGCGATCCTGCGCTCGCTGACGGGCATTGGCGCGGGATCGGTCATTCTCGTGTGCAGCGCCACCGTGGCCATGACCCGTGAGCGGGAGCGCAACTATGGCTTCTACGTGGTCGGCCAGCTCGTGCTGGGTGTGTTGGGAGTCAAATTCCTGCCGGGTCTCATTGCACGCCACGGCCTGATTGCACTCTACGGCACTCTCGCTCTGGGTACGCTGGCGTTGGTGCCGCTGGTGGGCTGCTTGCCGCGGTCAGGGCGGCCGGAGCCCGGGTCGCGGACCGGCCGCGGAGCGGGCGTCGTGCAATGGATCGACGGCCGGGCCTTCATGGGACTCGGCGGCATCCTGTGCTTTTACATCGCGCTGAGTGCCGTGTGGGCGTACCTGGAGCGTATCGGCACCCGTGCCGGATTCCAACGCGAGACGATTGCCGATGCCCTGGCGTTGGCGAGTCTGTTCGGCGTGGGGGGCTCTATCGCGGCCTCGCTGCTCGGCGGACGCTGGGGCCGAACGGCGCCGATCTGTCTGGGGTACGCCATTTTGATCGGCGCCCTGGCCAGTCTCTTCTCAGTGGACGGCAGCGTATCGGCCTACACGCTGGGCTCATGCGCGTTCAAGTTTGCCTGGACTTTCGCGCTGCCGTTCGTGCTCGCCTCCTTGGCGGCGCGGGATCCGACGGGCCGCGTCATCGTGGCCGCGAATCTTCTCATCATCGTAGGTCTTGCAGCCGGTCCCGCGCTTGCGGCGTTGTCATTACACCGGGCTCCCGATTATTCCGGCACATTGCTGATCGGCGTGTCGCTCGCGATCCTGTCACTGATTCTCGCGTTGCCGATGGCTTACCGGGGCCGTGGAGCCGCCGAGCCGGCTAGCTCGACAGCGCCTTGAGCAGGGCCTCCGCGGTGCGGACCGTTGCATCCTGGTGCGGCTGCAGCTCCTGTTGTCCCATGCCGTCGATGATGGGTTGGAAAGGGTCCGCGACCCCTGTGCGGATTGCGGAGAGCTCCTCCAGAACGGCCAGTCCGGCGAACGGCACGCTCGCCTCACTGTAACCGCCTTCGTGAGTCATCAGAATGCGTCCGCCGCAGACCCTTGCGGCGACGTCCATGAGCTTGCGGGTCAGCATCCGGTAGGCACTGCTGGACAGCATCAACCGCGCTAGCGGATCCAGCCCGCCGCTGTCGAATCCGCAAGGCACGATGATGACCTCCGGGCGATACAGCTCGAGCGCGGGACACACCACACGCTCGAACGCTGCCGCATAGGCACCGGAGCCGGATCCCGGCGGCAACGGGATATTGATGTTATAGCCGATCCCGGCGCCCGCACCGCTCTCGGTCACATGGCCCTCGAAGGGCGGGGAGCATCTATCCTGGTGAATGGAAATGGTGAGCGCACGGGGATCGGCGTAGAAGGCCGACTGTGTCCCGTTGCCATGGTGGGCATCCCAATCGACGAATGCGATGCGCTGCAGCCCGCGTCGCTCCAGAGCGTGAAGTCCTGCGATCGCGGCGTTTCCGAAGATGCAGAAGCCCATTCCCTCGTGGGCCAGCGCGTGATGTCCGGGTGGGCGCACGAGCGCGTAGGCGTTGCGGACTCGGCCATCGAGTACCGCGTCCATCGCTTCGATGCAGCCGCCCACCGCCAGGGCGGCAATTCCGTAACTGCCGCGTCCCATCAAGGCGAGGGTTCCCGCGTCCCATGCGAGGCTGTCGGCGTGCGCCTTCACTCTATCGAGATATTCGCGCGTGTGAAACAGGAGTATCTCGTCGTCGCGCGCCATCCTGGGAGGGATCTGTGTCAGGTGCTTCAGCAAGCCACTGACATCGAGCAGATTGCGCAGCCGCCGCTTGGTCTCGGGTGCTTCAGCGTGTTGTCCCGGCTGCACCGGCCAGCCGTAGGGCGCGACGAGCGCGAAGTTGCCGGTGTTGTGCCACGCGTACAGCTCGTCCCAGACGAAGCCGGTCGTCATGTGTACACCGGTGTGATCGATTGGAAGAGGTGGTCCACGGTCACCGCGGGCGATGGGTAAGCGAGCTTGCTGTGAGCGAGCTCGAGGTCGAGCAGCATCTCGCAAACCTTGTACGCCGCCGATCCCGGATTCACGACGGGACAGGGCAATGAGCGCACGAGGTGGTCGTGAGACTGAAACATCGTCGTGGAGCCGATCACGATGACATCCGCCCCATCCTGTGTGATCGCCGCCCGGGCAATCTCTTCCAGCGCGCCGAACACGAAGTCCTCCTTGCCGGTGAGCAACTCGTGGGTATCCGGTGGAATGTCGAGTCCGCGGACGGAAGCGAGCTTGTGAGAGAGCCCGTATTTCGCAACCATGTCGACGAGTTCCCGGCGCCACGGCTCCCACGTCGTGATCACGGAGAAGCGCCTGCCGAGTTGTGTCGCGAGCGTGAATGCGGATTGTGCGGATCCGACTACCGGAATCTCGAGCCGCGAACGCAGTGCTTCCAGTCCCGAGTCGCTCGTCGAGAAACTGCACACGGCGTCATAACCGTCCGCCTCTGCGCTGGCCCCGGCCTCCAGGACAAAAACGTCCGAGAGAGTACGCTCGTATTCGCTGTCCAACCACGTTGCGCCGGCTCTGCACCCCACGAAGTCCAGCGCGATATCGGGCCGTCTCAGTGACGGCGGAATCTGGGAGGCAAAGTTGGCGAGGGCCTTGTTCGGCAAGGGGACGGGGAGGATGAATTTGATGCGTTTGATTTTCACGCACCGTACGTTACCGGGGAGCCCCGTGCGGATTCGATTCGAAATGCGAACGGAATGTGCAGACGCAGCGGGCTTGAGACTTTGCCCTCAACGATTAAAATGCAATCATTGATCAATGAGTAAGCCAGACGCCTCCAGTGGCCCGGACGCTTCCAGTGGCGGCATGAGCATCGGCGTGCCGGAGGATCTGCGCCCGACGCGTCT
The DNA here is from genome assembly GCA_035547375.1 of Steroidobacteraceae bacterium. Lineage (GTDB taxonomy): Bacteria > Pseudomonadota > Gammaproteobacteria > Steroidobacterales > Steroidobacteraceae > 13-2-20CM-66-19. Next base: position 6,631 of record DASZVD010000419.1, on the reverse strand, counting down.
GGAGGTCGATCTCGCACGCCTCCGCGAGAACTACCGAATCATCGCCAGGAGCGTCGCGCCGGCGCGTGTCATGCCGGTGCTGAAGGCGAATGCCTACGGCCACGGACTCGTGGCCGTGGCGCAGATGCTCGAGCGGGAGAGGCCCTTCGCGGTTGCGGTTGCGTACCTGGAAGAGGCTGCTCGCCTGCGTAAGGCGGGCGTGCGTATGCCGATCCTCGTGCTGGGCGGTATTGTCGGTGAACAAATCCCGCGCTTCATCGAGCAAGACGTCACACTCACAGCGTCGTCGGTCGATAAATTGCTGGCGATCGAGTCCTGTGCCGCCGCGATGCGGACCAAAGCGCGCGTGCACCTCAAGATTGATACCGGCATGGAGCGTATCGGCACGCACTGGTACAGCGCCGAGCGGCTGCTCGAGACCTCGCTGCGCGTCCCGAATGTCGAAGTCGAAGGGATCTTCACGCATTTCGCGAACGCGGATGCCGCCGACCTGACACAGGCACGGCTGCAGCTCGAGCGGTTTCAGGAGGTGCTGCGCTTTTACGAGCGCCGCTCCTTGCCGACGCCGCTGCGCCACGCGGCCAACTCGGGCGCCATTCTGCAGCTTCCCGAGAGTCACCTGGATATCGTCCGGCCGGGCATTCTGTTCTTCGGCGCCAGTCCGGCGCCGGAAGTGGAACTGACCTTGCCGGTGAAACAGGCGCTGCGTTGGCTCACCCGGGTAGTTTTTTTCAAGGTCGTGAAGGCCGGCAATCCCGTCAGTTATGGCTCGACGTGGCGACCCGCCGCGGACACCCGCGTCATTACGTTGCCGGTGGGCTATGGCGATGGCTACATGCGCGCCATGAGCGGGCAGGCGCAAGTCATCGTGCACGGACAGCGGTTTGCCGTCGTCGGCCGGATCTGCATGGACCAGGTCATGGTCGACATCGGCAACGGAACCGCTTACAACGGCGATGAGGTCGTGCTGCTCGGAGAGAGCGGGGCGGGCACCGGTTCGCCCATTCGTATCGAAGAGCTGGCGGCCTGGGCCAACACCATCCCTCACGAGATCCTCACGAACATCAACACGCGGGTCCCGCGCGTTTACATCGGCCCGGACGAGGTCGACGGCTGCCATTGAAAGCCAGAATCCGCGGCAATGCCAGCCTGAGTTCTGTATAACGGAACCGAGTTCCGCAGAAGGCTTGCCGGGGTGGCCGATGAACCTGAATTACACGCAGGAGCAATTACGCTTTCGAGACGAGGTGCGGGCCTTCCTCAAAGCGGAGCTTCCGCAAGACATCCGCGCGCGTCTCCTGAAGGGAGGCTACGCCGGGCCCGAGGACGTCCGCCGCTGGCAACGCATCCTGCACGCTCGCGGCTGGGGTGCGACGTCCTGGCCGGTGGAGTTCGGCGGCACGGGCTGGACTCGAGTGGAGCAGTATCTCTTCGAGTTGGAGTGCGCCGTGGCGGGCGCGCCGGCGCAGCTGCCGTTCGGCGTCAAAATGGTGGCCCCCGTCCTGATGCGCTTCGGCAGCCCGGCGCAGCAACAGTATTTCCTGCCGCGCATTCGCAGCGGCGAGGACTGGTGGTGTCAGGGATATTCCGAGCCCGGAGCGGGATCCGACCTGGCGTCGTTGAAGACCCAGGCTGTCCGCGCAGGGGATCATTACATCGTCAACGGACAGAAGGCCTGGAACACGATGGGCCAGTATGCGGATTGGATGTTCTGCCTGGTGCGCACGGATGCGGCGGCGAAGCCCCAGCGCGGCATCTCTTTCCTGTTGATCGACATGAAGTCGCCGGGAATCACGGTGAAGCCGACGGTGCTCCTCGATGGCACGCCGGAGGTGAACGAGATCTGGTTCGAGAACGTGAAGGTGCCCGTCGCGAATCGGGTTGGCGAGGAGAATCAGGGCTGGACCTACGCGAAATTCCTCCTCGGGCACGAGCGCACCAGCATTGCCGGGGTCGGCACGTCCCGGCGCGAGCTCGCGCGGCTGAAGGACATTGCGGCCCGCGAGCTGCGGGAGGGCCGGCCGCTGCTCGAGGATCCCCGCTTCCGCGCGCGGCTTGCGCAGGTCGAGATCGATCTGAACGCGCTGGAGATCACGAATCTGCGCGTCATCTCGGCGGATGAGAAGAAGGGGGCTCCGGGGCCCGAGGCGTCGATCCTGAAAGTGCGGGGGACGGAGATCCTGCAGGCGATCTCCGAGTTGTTGGTGGAGGCCGTGGGAGTCCGGGCGCTCGCCTTCGCAGCCCCGCCCGGCGGGCTGCCGGGGCCGGCGTACGCGCAGGGTCTCGCCGCCCAGTACCTGAACCTGCGCAAGCTCAGCATCTTCGGCGGCTCGAACGAGATCCAGAAGAACATCATCTCCCAGATGATCCTCGGGCTGTAGGAGGGCGAACGATGGATTTCTCCTGGACCGATGAGCAGCAGATGCTGCTCGAGAGTACGCGACGCTTCGTCGCGGATCATTATGATTGGGCGCGGCGCCGCCAGATCATCGCTTCGGCGGAGGGCCGCTCTGCCCCGGTCTGGCAACAGTTCGCGGAGCTCGGTCTTCTGGGACTGAACGTTCCCGAAGCCGAAGGAGGGCTCGACGGCGGCCCGATCGGCACGATGTTGGTCTCGCAGGCGCTGGGCGCAGCCCTGGTCGTCGAGCCCTATTTGTCGAGCGCCGTGCTCGCGACACGCGCCATCGCGAAGTTGGCCTCCCAGCAGCAGCGCTCGGCGTGGCTGCCACGGCTCGCCTCCGGCGAGCTGGTCGCCATCGTGGCACACGACGAGCCCGGCACACGCCACAACTATTCGGCCATCGACACGCGCGCCACGTTGTCGGGCGATTCGTGGACGCTCAGTGGTCAAAAAGCGGTTGTATATCACGCGCCCCTTGCGGACCTACTTCTCGTGTCGGCCCGTGTGGGCGATGGGCGCGAATGGGGCCTCTTCGCCGTGCCGCGCGACAGTCCTGGGATCCGGCTCCAGTCCTTCACTACAGTGGACGCTCAGCGAGCGGCCGATATTGAGCTCGACAACGTCAGCCTCCCTGCCGGAGCACGGGTAGGCGGCGATGTGGCGGCGGACTTGCCGGCGGTGTTGGATTACGGGCTGACGGCGCTGTGCGCGGAAGCGCTCGGGGCGCTTGATACGCTCCTTGCCATGACCATCGAGTACGCCCGGACGCGAGTGCAGTTCGGCGTACCGATCGGCCGGTTTCAGGCGTTGCAACACCGGATGGCCGACATGCTGACGCAGGTCGAGCAGGCACGCTCGATGGCCTACCTGGCGGCCTCCCGCTGCGAATCCCCCTCCGAGGCCGAGCGCTCGGCGGCGCTGTCCGGAGCGAAAGTCGTCATCGGGCGGGCGGCGCGCTTCGTGGGGCAGCAGGCCGTGCAACTGCACGGCGGCATGGGTGTGACGGACGAGCTGGCTGTCAGCCATTACTTCAAGCGCCTGCTGGCGTTCGAGCTTCGCTTCGGCAGCACCGAGGCCCATTTGGAGCGCTACGGGGCCTATCTCTAGCTCGTCATTCCGGGGGCGAGGGACTTTCAGGGACGGGGGACTTCGCGTTCTCGGCGCGCAAGCGACTTGGGTCAACTGCGTGGGCGGCTGTTCTGCGGATCGAACAGGGGTTCCTGGCCGACCGTCGCAGGGCATCGTTCTCCCAGAATCTCCACCGAAAGACGAGTGCCCGCCGTCGCGAGCTCGCGGCGCACGTACGCCAGCATCACGCTGCGTTCGAGTGTGAAGCTCCAGACAGCGGACGTAACGATCCCGACGGCTTCGCTTCCTGAGAACACGCTGCTGCAATAGGGCGCTTCGGCGTCACCCGGATGGTCCAGCGTCAGCGGAACCAGCCGATAGCTGACGCCGCGGGCCTTCTCCGCCAGCAGCGCGCTCTTGCCAACGAAGTCGGCCTTGGTCAGGTCGACGAAGCGATCGAGGGATGCCGCGAGCGCTGAATAGCCGGACTCCAGATCCCCTTTCCAGCCGCGGTAACACTTGTCGATCCGCAGGCTGTCCAGGGCGTAGAGGCCGAAGTGCCGCAGGTCGTGCGGTGCGCCGGCTCGGACAACTGCTTCGTAGACGTTGGCCAGATATTCGGTCGGGGCGTGCAGCTCCCATCCGAGCTCTCCTGTGTAGCTCACGCGGAGCGCGAGAACGTCGGTCGAGCCGATCTCGATCCGTCGAGCGGACAGCCAGGGAAACGCCGCGTTCGACAGGTCGGCCTGTGTGACCTGACTCAACACATCCCGGGAGCGGGGGCCCGCCAGCACCAAGGTGCCGAAGCGTTCCGAGAGGTGCTCTATGTGGACGGAGCCATCTTCAGGTAAGGCTCGTGTGAGGACATCGTCGTCGTGATGCTCGGCCGAGGCTGCTGAAAGGGCGTAGAACGTCTGTGGTCCGAGCCTGGTGAGGGTGAACTCACTGACAATGCCCCCCGTTTCATTCAGCACATAAGCGAGCGAGATCCGGTCCAGCTTGGGAAGGCGCGAGCAGACCAACCTGTCCAGGTACGCCTCCGCGCCGGGTCCGGAGATCATGAACTTCGAGAAGCCGGGCAGGTCCATCAGGCCGACGGTGTTGCGGACGGCGTGAACTTCGGCGGCGACGCTCTTATTCCAGCTTCGCTCGCGCCGAAAGGTGAGTGCCTGTTCACTGTCTCCGTCCGCGTCGTACCAGAGGGCTCTCTCCCAGCCGCCGCGCACTCCGAAGCGGGCGCCGATGCTCGCAAGTCTGTAGTGGAGAGGGGACGTTCGGAGCGGCCGGGCTGCGGGCCGTTCTTCGTAGGGAAACGCCGGCGCGTACTCCTGTTGGTAGGTCTCGATCGCCTTCGCCACCGTGTAGGTTTGGGTTGCGTACCCGGTGAAGCGGCGCGGATCGATCGACCACAGGTCCCATTCCGGGCCGCCGTTCACGACCCACTCCGCGAGCGCCTTGCCCGCGCCCCCGGCTTGGGTGATCCCAAAGCTGAAGGTGTTGCAATGGAAGAAGTTGGCGAGGCCGTGCGCCGGTCCGAGATAGGGCAGGCCGTCCGGTGCATACGGTATGGGGCCGTTGACGACGCGCTTGATGCCGGCCGAGGCGAGCACTGGAACTCGTTTGTAGGCGGCTTCGATATAGGTTTCGAGGCGCTCGAGGGCGTCGTCCCAGAGCTTGTAGGAGAAGTCTTCCGGGATCCCCTCGAGCCACATCGGCGTCGCCTGGTGCTCATACGGCCCCAGGATCAGGCCGCTGCGCTCCTGGCGTAAGTAGTACGACACGTCGGGATCGCGAAGCAGCGGCACGCGCTGCGTCCCGCGCTCCACGAACTCAGGAATGTCTTCCGTGACGAGGTACTGATGCGACATCGTCACGATGGGCAGTGACCGACCCAACAGCGACATAACCTCGCCGGCTCGATAGCCGGCCGCATTCACGACGACGTCGGCAAGGTAATCGCCCTTGTCCGTCGTGACGCGCCATTCCCCTGTCACCTGTTGCTGCAGACCGGTAACCTTGGTGAAGCGTTGGATTCGGGCGCCGCGCTTGCGCGCGCCGGCGGCGAGCGCTTGCGTGAGCTGTGCGGGATCGATGTCGCCGTCGTAAGGGTCCCACAGCGCACCCAGCAGACCATCGAGCTCGACGAAAGGATGGCGCTCCCGCAATTCCGCGGGTGTCAGGAGCTCGTAGGGGAGCCCGTTGGCCTGCGCCATGCCGCGCACGTGGCGGTACTCGTCCATGCGCTCGCGGGTGTGCGCCAGACGAACCGATCCCGTGACGTGATAGTTGATGGGGTAGTCGACCTCATCACCGAGTTGGCGGTAAAGGGCTGCCGAGTACTGCTGCAGCTTGAGCAAGCTCCAACTGGTGGCGAAGGTGGGGCAATTGCCCGCGGCGTGCCAGGTCGAGCCGCTGGTGAGCTCGTTTTGCTCCACGAGCACGGCGTCCGCCCAACCAAGCCGAGTAAGGTGATACAGACAGCTGCAGCCCACCGCGCCGCCGCCGATGACCAGAACCCGCACGCGCTCGACCATACGACCCCTTTCGACTACCGGCTGGAGGCGGTGACTTTCTATACCGCTGAATCCTAATGTGAGGCCGCCGTATTCACAACAGTGAAATTTCTGGAGATATTTTCATGAGTGGGCTAGAGTCCGCGGTAAAGCTACAGGCCTTTCGGGGAAGACGTGAGCCAGAGCGTTCCAGCTGAAGTCGACATTGTCATTGTCGGGGGCGGGATCGTAGGAGCCAGTGTCGCCTATCATCTCGCCAAACGTGGAGCCACCAACGTCGCGCTGTTCGAGCGGGGGCAGCTGACCTGCGGCACCACCTGGCACGCGGCCGGCCTCGTGGGACAGTTGCGTGCCACCCTCAACCTGACCCGCCTGGCGCAATACACCGCCCAGTTGTATTCCGGCCTGGGGGCCGAGACGGGACAGGCAACCGGTTTCAAGCAAACCGGGTCGTTGGCGGTGGCGCAGACACCCGAGCGGCTGGAGGAGCTGAAGCGCGGGGCTTCCATGGCGCGCTCATTCGGGTTGGAGGTGGACATCCTCACCCCCGGCGAAGCGCAGAGGCTTTGGCCGCTGTTGAACAGTGCTGACCTGGCCGGCGCCGTCTACCTTCCCAAGGACGGACAAACCAATCCGGTCGACACGACTC
>DASZVD010000418.1:0-6480 GCA_035547375.1 Steroidobacteraceae bacterium | reverse complement strand
GGCAACATCGAGGCCATGGCCCACCATCACGCGGGCGATTACCTCGCGATTCTGGCCGGCACGGCGACGGGCGAGGTGTATCTGACCGAAAATGACGGTGTGTCCTGGTCGTGCATCGCCAAAGGCCTGCCGCCCATCTCGAAGGCGGGGCATTACCGTTGGTTTCTTTCCGACGAGGAGCGCGCGACAGTGTTGGACAAAATGCGCACCTGGAAGAGCCAGGCGACTGCCTGAAGCGAAGGGCGGCTCAACGTCACCGTATGGACGTGCAATCACCATGAAAGTCGCACCATGAACAGTCAGGTAGATATCCGTGCGGGCGCCCCGGCCACCGCACTCCCGACATTGAAGACGCGCGCGGAGGCGGTCGCGACCGTTCGTGCGCTGTTGCCGCGGATCCGAGCACGGGCCAGGCAGGTGGACGCGGATCGTTGTGTTCCAACCGAGACCGTCAATGAGCTGATGGATGCAGGCCTCTTTGGGATCGTCGCGCCAAGGACGCTCGGAGGCTCCGAGCTCGGCCTCGCGACGCTCGTGGACGTGACTGCCGAGATCGCCTCGGTGTGCGGCTCGACCGGCTGGGTGTTCGGCGTGTTGGCCGGCCATAGCTGGCTTCTCAACCTGTTCCCGATCGAAGCCCAACAGGATGTCATGACCAACACCCGGGCGCTGCTCGCCACGGTGTTCCGGTTCGCGGGAACGGTTCGACCGGTTCCCGGCGGCTACCGGCTGACCGGCGGGGAAGGGCGCTTCTGCAGCGGTGTCGATCATGCCGACTGGGTGATCATCGGCAATCAGGTGCTGCGCGACGGCGAGCCCGCGGTGCCCACCTTCTTCGTGATCCCGCGATCGGACATCGCCGAAGTCGTCGACGACTGGTTCGTTGCCGGCATGCGCGGGACCGGCAGCAAGACCATCAAGGTGCCGGAGGCATTCATTCCGGAGCACCGCGCCGTGCGCATGGAAGACATGGCGGCGGGAACTTCCCCCGGCTCCCGAGTGCACCGCGGTGCCATCTACAGGATGTCGTGGCGTGATGTCGCGCCATTCTCCCTCATCGGGGTGCCTGTCGGGATCGGACGCTCCGCCGTCTCGGTCTTTGCCGAATCGCTGCGCAAGTCCATGAGCTCCTTCACGCCCGAGCAGATCGCGGAACAGTCGGCCACGCTCACTCGCCTGGCGGTGGCGGCGGCGGATATCGATGCGTCCTATGCGATGATCATCGAAAACGCTGCGCGCATAGATGCCGCGGCGAGCCCGGGGGATTTGTCCGCGGAGCAGCGTGCACGGATCCCCCGCGATTGGGCCTATGCCGCCCAACGCTCGCGCCACGCGGTTACCAGTCTCTTCGAGGCGGGTGGCGGTGGAGCGACCTACGACTATTCGGAACTGCAACGAGTCTGGCGCGACGCCAACGCAGCCGCCCAGCACGTTGCCTTCACCTGGGACAGCGCGATGTCGGGTTATGGACGGGTGTTGGCAGGCGCACCGCCGGCGAAATACGGGCCCAAAGGCCGTTAGCCACCGTGCCGTACCGTGTCACGAGATCGTCTGCTGTGAGTTCATTGATGCCTTTCCATCGACGCCGTTCGAGGAGCCAGTCATGCTGAGCGCGGAAGACAATGAGATTCTGACCCGTGTGGGTCCCAAAACCCCGATGGGCGAGCTGATGCGCCGTTTTTGGGTTCCCGCGCTGATGTCAGAGGAGATTGCGGAAAACGACGGTACGCCGGTCCGTGTACTGTTGCTCGGCGAGCGCCTGGTGGCGTTTCGCGATACTCAGGGGAGAGTCGGCCTGCTCGAGGAGTCGTGCCCGCATCGGCGGACGTCGCTGGCTCTCGGTGCCAATGAGCAGTGCGGCCTGCGTTGTCTCTATCACGGCTGGAAGTTCGATGTCGAAGGCCGCTGCGTCGACACTCCCGCCGAGCCTGTCGGGTCTACTCTCAAGGATCGCGTCCGGGCGAAGGCATATCCGACAGTGGAAAAAGGCGGAGTGGTGTGGACTTACATGGGGCCGCCCGACCAGCGCCCGCCCTTTCCGGACTACGAGTGGCTCAACATGCCCGCGGGCCACTCGATGGTGTTCAAGGTTCAAGAGGACTGCAACTATGCGCAGGCGGTGGAGGGCACGATAGACACGGCGCACGCCGGCTGTCTGCACCGCTCGGTGCGCTGGCACGATCCAGGCGTGCTGCCGCACGAAAAAGTCCTGCAGGCCGGCCTGGAAGTGGAGTACACCAAGTACGGCCTGCGCTACGCCGGGCTGCGAGGGCTGCCCGGGGGCGGCACCTACGCACGGATCACTATCGCGCCGTTGCCTTTCTACACCATCATTCCGCCGGATACGAAGGATCCGGTACGCAGCACGCGCCGGATGGCGAATGCCTTCGTGCCGCGCGATGATACTTCCACCTGGCACATGCAATGGTTCTTCGACCAGACTCGACCGGTGGACCGGGCTTTTCGCATCCGGGAAGCGGGGCTGGAGATCGTAGAGGACTATCGCAAGAAGGCGAGCGTCGACAACTGGTATTTTCAGGATCGCCAGATGATGAAGAACGAAACCTTCTCCGGTCTCCGCGGTGTCCTCGTGCAGGACCATGCCGTCGTCGAGACTCAGGGCCGGATCACGGATCGCACGACCGAGCACCTCGGCACGACGGACGTCGCGGTCGTTGCCTGGCGGCGGTTGATGATTCGTGCGGCGAAGGAGCTTGCGAGCTCCGGTGGCGCACCGGCTGCCGTGACCGACCAATTCATCCCGTGGCGTCAGCTCCAGGCGGCCGAAGTGATCCTTCCTCCGGGGCAGTCGTGGCAGCAAGCGGTGCCGCTGCAGAAGGAGTTTGCGACTTGAGCGGCACGGCGGGGGATTAGCGGTGTCGGTACTACAGAGGTTGATCGCGGCCGTCGCGGGAGTGGCTCTCGTGCTGTTCGTCACCATCTCGACGATGCGCACCGATGCCCAATATCAGGCTTTCGTCCCCGCCCGCGAGGTCGTGCAGAGGTTCATGACGCTCGCGTTCGAGGAGCGCCGGCCGCGGGATGCCGTTCTCAAATATATGTCGCCGCAGTTCGTTGACCATGACCCCTATGTGGCCGGTACTCGCGAGTCGGTCATCTCCCGGCTGGAGAGCCTGGATTGGACGACTGCGGCACCCAGGAGCGAGGTGCGGCACGTCATTGCCGAGGGCGACTACGTCGTCGTACACCACTACCTGACTCGTAAGCCGGGAGACTCCCCCATCGCCGCGGTGGACCTGTTTCGTGTGAAGAACGGGCTCATCGTCGAGCACTGGGATGTCCTGCAACCCATGCCCGAGCACAGCGCCAACGCGCATCCGATGTTCTGACCGCAGCGCGCCCAAGGTGACCGAATATGAGCTCCGTTCTTCTGTCTGATACCGCCGATCGAGGCGATGCGACGTTCCGCTGGATCGTTCTCGTCGTCCAGACTTTCTTCGGCTCCTGGTTCCTGGTCCACGGGCTCAATTATTTCGTGACTTTTTTCAGGCAGCCGCCCGGCGCTTCCGTGCTCTCGCATGAGTTGATCGGCGCACTGATCGCGACGGGGTTGTTCGCCTGGGTGAAAGTGGTGGAGGTGGTCGTCGGCATCCTGCTGTTGGCTCACCGCTTCGTGCCACTCGCCATTGTCGCGGCGCTTCCCGTGACACTGGTGATTGCCTACGTCAACTTGGCGCTCAACAAGGACCTCTTCGGCCTGATCACGGGAACGGTCATCATCGCGGCCAACGTTTTGATGGCCGTCGGCTACCTGGACAGCTATCGTGCCATGATGCGCTTCGATGCAGGACTCCCTGGGCTGCGGGGGCTGCGCTCCTTGCGCGGCGGCGCCTGACGCGGCGGCGCCCGACCGGTCAATTCGGTTCGTAGTCCCAGGTCGGGATCCACAGACCCGCGAGATCGTTCGCTTCGGCCATCGAAGCGAAGCCGCCATAGGCTCCGTGAGCGTAAAGTAAAGGCTTGCCGGCCACTTTCCGCGTGGTCACGGCCTGGATCTCACCGAAGAGAATGCCGTGAGTGCCCACCGCGACTTCCTGGCTCAGCGCGCAGTCGAATGCAACGAGCGCGCTTTCCAGCATCGGCGCTCCCGTCGACTGGATTCGCCACAGCCCGGATGCGAATTTCTCGGTCGCCGGTACGGGCCGGGCAAAGAGGTCGGCCAGCGGCCGGTCGTCCACACACAGAATGTTGACGGCGAAGATGCCGGACTGCCTGATGGCCTCGTACGAGGAGTTGCTGCGGTTGATACAGCACAGCAGCGTCGGCGGTGACATCGAGACCGAGCAAACCGCGGTGGCGGTCATTCCCTTGCGGGTGCCGTCCGTGCACTGAGTCGTGATCAGGCAGACGCTGGCCGCAAGGCGGCGCATGCCGAGTTTGAAGGAATCCGGATCGATCGGCACGATGCTACCTCCGCGGGTGCTGCCATCCATAGATGTCGAGCGTGGTTTCTCCGGCTTCGAGCCGCCGCAGGATGGCGGCCTCCTCGGTATCCCGACGCCGCGCAGCCTCAATGACTGCCGACGCCGCGCTCGCCGCAACCGCCACCACGCCGTCGGCATCTCCCACGATCAAGTCGCCGGGATGCACCACGAGGTCGCCCATCAGCAGCGGGAAGTTGATGAAGCCACGGCTCCAGAAGTCCTTGCTCGTTCCACGGATGCAGAATCCGCGCGCGAAGACGGGGAAGCCGATCTCGCGCAACAGAGTTTTGTCGCGAACGCAGCCATTGATGACGAGCCCGCCGAGCTGCCGCGCTTGCGCCGCGGCAGACATGATCTCGCCCCAATATCCATGCTGGAAATGACCGCTCACGTCGACGACGAGGACGTCGCCGGGTTGCGCTACGTACAAGGCGCGGTGCAGCCACAGGTTGTCGCCTCCCGGGGAGTGCACGGTTACGGCGGGGCCGCATACGGTAAACGACTCCGCGGCAGGCTTTATCTCGCAAGGCAGAGCGCCGCGCTTGCCCGAAGCTTCATGTAACGTCGCGGCCGACAGACCCTTGGCCGCGGCCACCAGCTCCGGTGCCACGCGCGGTGTTGATGGTCGCGTGGTAAGACTGGGGTCTAAGCGTTCCGGGGCGATCATTTGCGGCGTGTCTGCAACTGGTGATAGTGGAACTGCCGCCGGGCTTCATCCAGACGCACGCCCTGGCGGGTCGCTTCGCGAATGTTGTGCTCGGCCGCGGCGATCTCCTCGGCGGCCTCCAGGACTCGCGCTTCGTGTTCCTGCGGAATGACGACTACCCCATCGGCATCGCCTCGGAGGAGATCTCCGGGACGCACCCGGGCGCCGCCGATCGAAACGGTAACGTTGACCCCTTCGACCTGCACACGGTCCTTGCCGGTGCGCATCCATGAGCCACGGCTGTAGACGGGATAGCCGAGCTTCAGGCACAACGCGATGTCGCGGTTGACTCCGTCGATCACCGTACCGGCGATGCCGCGCCGATGAGCAATCTCGGTCAGGATGTCTCCCCACACGGTTCCATCCTCGCGCGCGCGGTTGTCGAGCACGACTACGGAACCCGGCGGCACGTCATCGATGTAGTCCCCGACCGTACCCGCGGGATTGCCGGCGGGTCCGTATTGGAGTGTGTAGGCGCGGCCGGTCGTGCGGAACGTGCTGTCGCAGGGGCGGATGTGCTGACACTGACCCGACAGGCCCAACCGATCCAGCGCATCGCTCAACGTGGCGGTGTCTTGCCGGGCCGCTCGCTCGATGGAAAGGTCCAGTGCTGCGCTCATGAGGAACTCTTCAGCAGATTTTCATAATTGCCGGCCATGACCGCGGCGGGTGCCTCACCCGCCAGCAGCGCCTTGGCCATGGCCGCTTCGCGGTCTGCGATCGCCTCGGCGGCGTCCAACACACGATCGATGTCGGCCGCGGCGATGAAGGCCACTCCGCTTCGATCGGCGATCACGAAATCCTCGGGGCGCACGGGATGGCCCCAGGGCGAGATGGCAACGTTCGTCCCGATCTCCACGACTCGACCGCGAGCCGTTCGCGGCGTGAGCTGCCGCGTGAACACGGCGAATCCGTACGCACGAGCCTCGTCGATGTCGCGGACGGGGCCGTCAGCTACGACACCCGCCACCGAGCGCAGTTGTGCGCCCAAGGTCAGCAATCCGCCCCAACACCCGGCGTCTATCCCGGAATGCTGCTCGATGACGATGACGTGCTCGGGGCTGGCGAGCTCGATCGCCGTCGTTCCGAGATGACGCGGGGGGCCCGGCGGAGGAGTCCCAACGCCGACCCGAAGGGTCACCACCGCGCCGGCGATTTTGTGGTCGCCGGATTGCTGTGGCACATTGCTCTCGACACCGCCGAGCTGCAGACGATCGAGCGCGTCGCTGACCGCACAAGCATCCAGGCGTCGCAAGCGAGCCACGCGCAGGGTGCGCCGGGCGGCATCCGCGGCAGCCGCCGCGGGTGGAGTGGGTGTCAGGGTCATGA
>DASZVD010000417.1:0-3851 GCA_035547375.1 Steroidobacteraceae bacterium | reverse complement strand
CTGACCCTGGAGCGTGATGGCGGGGTCCGCAGCATCACGATCGATCAGGACAAGGACAGCAAGAAAGTCGTCGCGCATGACATGGTCGACGTGAATGACAGGGAGAATCGCGCGTGAGCCGCGACGTCCGATCGTCGGCGCGCGGCATCCGTCCGGGGCGCGACATCCGGCCGGCACGTGGCATCCGTCCTTCGAGGCGGGCTGGAGCGTATTCCGCGGACCACGGCTTTACGCTCATCGAGGTGTTGGTTGCGCTCGCCATCGTCGCGATCGGCATGGCCGCGGTGCTCGGTGCGCTCACCTCCTCCGCCAACACCGTGATCTACATGAAGGACAAGACCCTCGCGCAGTGGATCGCGCTGAATCACATAGCCGAGCAAAGGCTGTTGCCCCAGATGCCGCCGCAGGGCAAGACCAACGGCGACCTCGAGTATGCCGGACAGAAATGGCACTGGCGCCAGGTGACGGTTCCCACGGCCGTGCAAGGCATGATCCGCATGGACGTCATGGTGCGCCCCGCGGACATCAAGGCCGACGACGATCACGGCTGGTATGTCACGTTGAGTGCGATCGAAGGGGATGCGGTTTCCGCGCCTCGCGGCGACATTCCCCTGTGGGGCTCCGGTACGACGGTCCCCACCCCCGGGGGAGTGAACGGCACCGGTAATGGAGCCAACAACGGAACCACGGGCACCACGACCAACGGCACCGGCACGACCCCGTCCGGCGGCAACAAGACGACGACCACCAGGTGATGCGCCAGCGCGGCTTTACGCTGATCGAGCTTCTCGTGGCGATGTTCATCGCTGCGATCATGTTCGCCATCGGCTACGGCGCGTTGAATCAGGGATTGAAGAACCAGGACGCCCTGAAGGAGCAACAGCAGCGGCTGCGGGACATGCAGACCACGATGCGCCTGCTCGAACAGGATTTCGTGGAGCTCGCGCCGCGTCCGGTGCGCCAACCCGTGGGCGAAGGCTGGCTGCCGGCGCTGCTCGGGCAAGCGGATCCGAATGTGCAACCGATCGTCCAGCTGACGCGCGGCGGCTGGTCCAACCCCACCGGACTGCAGCGGCCCGGGCTGCAACGGGTCGCGTACTTCCTCGAGAAGAACACTCTGCGGCGCGAATATTGGACCGTGTTGGACCCGACGCTGACCGACACGACCGAGAAGCAGAACCTCCTGACGCACGTCAAGTCGCTGACGTTCCGCTTCATGGACGTATCCCGCCAGTGGCTGACGCAATGGCCTCCCAACGCGGTGGCCGGTGCGACCGGACAAGAGAGCGCGCTGCGCATGCGTCCGATAGCCGTTGAGATCACGCTCGATACCGAGGACTGGGGCAAGCTGGTCCGCATCATCGAGGTGGCCGGATGAGCGCGCAGCCTCGTCAGATGCAACATGGCGGCATGAGCGCGCGGCATCACACGATGCCCGTGCAGCAGGGCCGTTGGCGTGCCCGCGGCGCGCCGCCGTCCCCCGTCAAGCAACGGGGCATCGCCCTCCTCGTTGCGATCCTGCTCGTGGCGCTCGGCACGATGATCGCCGCGGCCCTCGCCTATGACAACGCCATGACAGCGCGGCGCGGCCTGGCCACCTTCGCGCTCGACGAGAGCGTGCTGATCGGCGAAGCGGCGGAGGCGCTCGCGGCCTATGGTCTGCGCGTCATCTGGCAGTCCGACAAGCAGCACATCTACATCGGCCAGGGCTGGGACAAGCCGGTGGGCCCCATCGAGGTCGTCCCCGGCGTGATGCTGGTCGCCTCCCTGGAGGACCTGCAGGGCCGCTTCAATCTCAACTCGCTCGTCAATGCCGACGGCACGGTCAACAAGGTCACGTTCGCCGCCTTCCAGCAGCTGCTGGCGAGCCTCGACCTCGAGCCGAAATGGGCGGGGTACATCGTCGACTGGATCGACCCGGACATTGCTCCAATGAGCCCGGACGGCGCCGAGGACAGTGTCTACCTGGGCCAGAACCCGCCGTACCGCACCCCCAACATGTACATCACCAGCGCGAGCGAGCTGCTCGCGCTGCCGGGCTTCGGGCACGACCGCTACCAGAAGCTGGCGCCTTACGTCACCGCCCTGCCGATCGATGCGAAGATCAATATCTGCACCGCCTCGGGCGTGGTGCTCGATGCCTTCCTGCCCGGGCGCCGCGAGTTCGGCGCCGATCCGGACGGGCTGCAGAAGAACCGCGCGAGCGCGAACGGCTGTTTCCCGAAGCTCGCCGATTATCAGGCCGCCTTCGAGTCGGCCGCGCAATTCACGGCGGCGCAGGGCCTGTTCGCCGAGAACTCGCCCTATTTCCGCCTCACCAGCTTCATCACTATTGGCAGTGCGGAATTCAACTTGTACAGTCTTCTGCTCCAGGACGGCACGGGCAATGTGCGGCCCATCCTGCGCAGCTACACTGCGGACTGAACGGTCCAACGGAAATCTCTTTCATGGCTGACTGGCTCCTGCTCAGGCTCCCCCGCAACCCGGAACAGCCGGCGACCTGGCTCGTGGCCGACGCCCGGGGCGTTGCCCAGGGACCGCCGCAGAGCGGTCCGCTGTCGCTCGCCGCGCCGCGTGTGGCCGGCCGCCGGGTCGGGGTGCTCGTGCCCGGCACCGATGTGCTGGTCGCCGAGCCGGAGCTGCCCACGAAGGCGGGCGCCAAGCTGCAGCAACTGGTCCCCTACGCCCTGGAAGAGCAGCTGGCGGACGACATCGACGATCTGCACTTCGCCATCGGTAAGCGCCAGGGCGACTCGCCGCGAACGCCGGTTGCCGTCGTGACCCGCGCGCTGATGGACGAATGGCTGACGAGCCTGAAGTCGAACGGGATCGAGCCCGAGGTGATGTACGCGGACAGCGACCTGCTGCCGCAGAACCCGGGACAGTCCGTGGCGCTGCTGGAGGAGGACGTGATCATCGTCCGCCCGCCCGGCGCCTCGCCCGTGACATTGCCCGCGGACGCATTGCACGAAGCACTGGAATTGGCACAGGCCGGAAGTACGGAGAGCGGCGGCGCCGGCCGCGGACTCATCCTCTACACCGGCCACGCCGAATGGCAACAGTACTCGCAACAGGTGGAAGCGCTGCGGGAGCGCTTCGACGGCATCAAGATCCAACTGCTGGCGAACGGGCCCCTGGCCCTGTTCGCCCAGCAACTGCCGAACGCGACCCCGGTGAACCTGCTGCAGGGCGCTTATACCCCCACCACCTCGCGTGCCGTCGGGTTCCGGGCCTGGCGCGTGGCGGCCATTCTCCTGGTCAGCCTCGTGGGGCTGCACGTCGCCGGCAAGGCCGCGGAGCTGACTCTGTTGAAGCGCAGCGAGCACAAGTTGGATGTCGCGATTCGCGAAGCGCTGCAAAGCGCGATGCCCGGCGAGTCGAACAATCCCGACGCGCGCCGGATCATGGAGCGACGCCTCGCAGCCGCGCGTGCGGCCAGCTCCGGCGGCCTGCTGCCCGCGCTCGAGGCGTTGGTGCGGGCGCGCGGCGTCGCGCCATCGGCGACCTTGAAGGCCCTGAATTTCCACGACGGCTCGATCGACCTGCAGATCAACGCTCCGGATGCCGCAAGCCTCGACCGAATCGGCCAGGCGTTGCGCAACAACGGATGGCGGGCCGAGCTGACTTCCGGAAGCAATGTCGGCAACGGCTACGAAGGCCGCTTGCAGCTCCAATCCAACTAGGCGCCTGTCATGAAGCTGCCCTTCGCCGCTCACTTTTCCGCCCCCAGCCTCTCGCTCGACAACCTGTCGGAGCGCGACCGCCGCACTGTGTTGATCGGCGGTCTCGCCGCCGTCCTGTTGCTGGTTTTCGGGGTCATCCTCCCGCTCGACAGCAGCGTGAGCAAGGCG
>DASZVD010000416.1:0-5275 GCA_035547375.1 Steroidobacteraceae bacterium | reverse complement strand
TCGGCTTCGGGAGTCAGCGTGGGGTCGGCCAACAACGCCGCGGCCAGCACATCGAGACCGGCTTCGCGCGCGATCATCGCCTTCGTGCGGCGCTTCGGCTTGTAAGGCAGGTACAGGTCTTCGAGACGCTGCTTCGTGTCGGCTCCCGCGATAGCGGCCTTCAGCTCGGCGGTGAGCTTGCCCTGCTCCTCGATGCTCTTGAGGATCGCCGCCCGGCGCTCTTCCAGCTCACGCAGATAGACGAGGCGCTCTTCCAGCGTGCGCAGCTGCGTGTCATCGAGGCCGCCGGTCGCCTCCTTACGGTAGCGGGCGATGAAGGGGACGGTGGAGCCTGCGTCGAGCAGGGCAACGGCGGCAGTGACCTGCTGCGGCTTGACGGCGAGCTCCGCCGCGATACGGGATTCGATAGAGAGCATCGGTGAACGCGAATATCGCAAACGGGGCGCGCACTATGCTGAAACGCCTCCCGCGCAACAAGACTTGCCAAATGACCGCGACCCTGCATTCCGGCCCGGATCGACCGAGCGCACGGGATCGAATGAGTGCACGGACGCGCCGGCGCGCGTGGGGTGCACGGGCTGCGCCGGCGCGCGAATGCATGGGTCGCGCCGGCACGCGGGTGCAGGTCTAACTTCCAACATCCCGCCCTTTTGCCTGGGCGCTCACGTGGAAACGGAACGGGGAACCACTGACCCGCTCAAGGCCCAGCTCCAAATCCCGCTCCAGGGCCCCTCATCCGCGCGCTCCGCCCCTCATCCGCGCTCTTCAGGACCTCGAGGACGTGAGCTCGAACGCGAAGTGTGCAATGCAGCAACCTGATTCATAAGGGCCTCCTCCGGTCCGGGAGGCCCAGGAGCCGACCTCCGGCGCCCGCGGGGAACTCACCTCGAGCGGCAGCGGACCGGTAAGATCTGCAATCTGAAGGCAAACTTTTCACTGCCCAACGACACCTCCGACGCCCTCACGGCCTCAGTCCGCATGGAGCGACGGGTGTGACGGCGCGTGCGGGCCGCATCCTTGCAGCCCGTCAGGCAGTCCGTGTTGGCCTATCCGTGTTGGCCTAGGAGTGCTCAGACCCTCCACCAGAGCGCTGCCGCTCTGCCATCTCCCGCTGATGGGTGTCGCCGCTGGTACTGGCCGCCCCACCGCCATGACTGGCTTGTCCACCCTTTCGACCCGCCTCCGCGGCGAGCTCGGGATTTTGTGAGAAGCTGCGTTTCTCATCGGGGACGCTTTGTCCGCCTTTGCGGCCCGCCACTGCTGCGAGCTCGCGATTTTGCGAGAAACTGCGCTTCGAGCCTGGGACGCTTTGCCCACCCTTACGGCCAGCCTCGGCGGCCAGGCGCCGATTTTGCGAGAAGCTGCGCTTCTCGTCGGGCACCGCCTTGCCGCCCATACTGGCAATCTGGCGCTGCCGTTCCGCGTTCATCGACGCGAATCCGCGATTGGAAGTGCGCCCGTCCTGAGTTGGTTCGTGAGCCATCGTTACTCTCCTCCGCAGTGAATGCTATGGCCCGCGCGCCACAAAAATTTGGCAGCAAACGATGTGCAACCAAGAACCTCTCACGGGGACAGAAACTCGTGAAGATAGCCCTCGGCACGCAAGCGCTGGATTAGCAGCAAGAGCCATGCCGGAACCGGGTACGGGGCCATGGGAACTCGAAAGGACGAGGACAGTGGGAACCCGTGCGGCCGAGAACTGTCTGAATTTCTTACACGTGAAGAAATTTCACGGCGTCACATGATCGATCACGATGTTGACGAGCCCGTCGTGACCGACGAGATACGCGGCCTCACCGAAGGGGTCGCCGCTTCCCGCTATCGGATTGCCCGAGCGTGCAATACGGGCAATCACTTGCACTTTTTGTCCCGCGGCAAACACGCGTCCCGGAACCATCGAGTCCGCCGGAGTCAACTCCACGGTCTGCGGAAAGCGGTTCTCGAGCCGTTTCGCGGCGAGCGGCGGCCCCGGTTGTGCGGGATCACGCACGAAGACGAAGAGCGGCGCCGCCTCCGAGGCGGACTTCGATAGCGCCGGTGAGAGATCGATGTGCACTCGAACAGCGGCGTTACTCGCGGTAGTGGCACTGACACTGGCGCCAGAGTTACCCGGGCCTCCCGCACCATTGGCGCCGCCACCGGCAGCGAGCCGCTGATCGAGCGTTGCAATCTGCTGCTCGAGAATCCGCCGGATGTTCTCGGGCGGATTCAGGGCGAGGATCTTCTGAAATCGATCCCGGCTGAGCGCGAGCTCACCGCGCCGCGCCGCCGCGAACGCTCCGAAGAACAATCCTTTCTCGGAATTCGGCGCCAACACCAGCGCCCGCTCGATGAGCCGGCCCGCCCGCCCATCGAGCTCCGCTTCATTGCTCATGGTGAGCGCTTCGGCAGCCCCCACGAGGGCGTCGGCGCTCCTACCGCCCGCCAGCCGGTCCGCGCGCTCGAACGAGCGCAGGGCAAGCGGATATTGCTCCAGCACGATGTACGAATGCCCGAGCAGCAACCAGCCCTGCAGGTCATCGGGATTACGTTCCAGCCTGCGGGCGAGGCGCGCCACCATGGTCTGGGGAGAATCGGCGGCCGGCTCCGCGCGCCACGACCAGTTGCTGAAGGTCGCATACAACACCGCGGAGCCGATGACCAACACGCCCGCCGAGGCGAGCGCGGCCCAGGGGGCGGGCGCGGCCTGGGTCGGCGAACGGCGCAACAACGGCACGGCGATGAGAATGACGCCGGCGACGATGAGCACGGCAGCCAACAGAAGGAAGGTAATCATCAGGAGCGCAGGTCCTCTTCGAGAGGCTCGTTGTCCTGGGACAGGAATTTCGAGCGTTGCCGCAGGATCCGTACGGCGACGAACGCCCCAATGAGCAGGAGTACGCCCGGCGCCAGCCACAACCAGGCGTTGCGCGCCGACATGCGTGGACGGAACAGGATGAAATCGCCATAACGCGCCGTCATGAAGTTGCGGACGTCGTCGTCGGTCTTTCCGGCCAGCAACATGTCGCGCACCTGGCGCCGCAGGTCCGCGGCCAGATCCACCGGGGAATCGGCTATGGACTCGTTCTGACACTGCATGCAGCGCAGCTCGTGAGTGAGCGCGAGGTAGCGCTGTTGCAGGGCCGGCGTGGGCATTTGCGTGGGATCGACTGCCCAGGCGCTCGGGGCGCACAGAGCGAATAACACCGTCACCAGCGCGGCGGCAAAAGCGGCGCGCACCAGCGAGCCCGCGTTGCGCCGAAGAGACGCCACCCCGGCGGAGGCCAACCTGGCGGGGCGAAAAGCCGCTGCCGTTCGTGCGTCGGGCCGGACCTGCAATGCTCCGATCATCATGACTTCGCCGCCTGGCGCCGCGGCAATCGCGGCAGGAACTCCTTCTCCCACGCCTCGTGTGTCAGCGGACCGATGTATTTGTAGACCACGATGCCCTGATCGTTGACCAGGAAAGTCTCGGGCGCACCGTAAACCCCCCAGTCGATGGCTTCACGGCCGTCCTTGTCGACCGCCACGACTTCGTAGGGATTGCCCTGTTGCGCCAACAAGGACAAGGCCTCATCGGCGTTGTCCTTCCAATCCAGGCCGATGATCGGCACGACGCCCGCGCGGCTCATCTCGAGCAACACGCTGTGCTCCTGGCGGCAACCGCCGCACCACGTGCCCCAGACGTTGAAGATGTACCAGCGGCCGCGCAGATCGCTCGACTTCACGGTGCGGCTTGCGTCGGTCAGGCTGGGGAGCGAGAACTGCGGCGCCGGCTTGCCGAGCAGCGGCGAGATGATCGTACCCTTGTCGGGTGAGTGCTTGATGCCGATGGCCAGCACCCACACCAGCAGCCCAAACAGCGCCAGCGGGACGACAAAACGATAACGCTTCATCCGGCGTGCTCTCCCGCCGCCCCCGGGACAACGGGCGACTCAACAGGCTGCGGCAGCCGATAGCGCCGATCCGCGGCGGCGATGCCGCCACCGGCTGCCATGATGAAAGCAGCCAGCCAGACCAGATTCACCAGCGGCCGCACCTGGATGCGGACACTCCATTTACCCGCCCCGAGGTCCTCGCCCAGGGCGACGAGGATGTTGCTGCCATAGTGCATCTCGATGGCGGCTTCGGTCGTGACCTGATGTTGCACCCAATACTGGCGCTTTTCAGGATACAGAACCGTGAGGGGGGAGCCGTGCCGTGTGACGATTACCGTGCCGCCGACGCCATCGTAATTCGGCCCCTCGATGGGCTTCACGCCGTCGAAGCGGAACTCGTACGCACCTACCGCGGTGCTGGCGCCCTGCCCCAGCGAGACATCACGCTCCAGCGTGAACGACTCGACCGTGGTCAACGAGAGCACGAACAGCCCCAAGCCGATGTGCGCGACGGCCATGCCGATGACGGCCCGGCTCAAAGAGAGCTTGCGCCTCATTCGGTCGATCGGATCGACCAACGACGTCAGAATGATCCAGATGCCGATCGTGGCCCCCACGGGCGACAGCACCTTCGGGCCCGAATAGATACCGAACACGACGACGCAGCCGAGGACTGCCGCGGCAAGCAGCGACAGCAGCAGCAGGCGCTTCTTCTCCCCCAGCCGGCCCCGTTTCCAGCTCGCGTTCACGCCAATGGCGACGAGCGCAGCCAGCGGCAACATCGACAGCAGGAAGGTCGGATTGAAATACGGCGCGCCGACGGACAAGGTGCCGAACCCCAGCGCGTCCGAGATCAGCGGTGCCATCGTGCCGGCAAATACCGTCGCCGCCGCAATGACCAGCAGGATGTTGTTGAACAGCAGGAAGGACTCGCGTGCGCCGAGATCAAAACCGGCGTCGGACTTCAGAAGCGGCGCACGCCACGCGTACAGGGTCAGTGCCCCGCCGATCATGATGACGAGGAACGCGAGAATGAATATGCCGCGTGTCGGATCGGCGGCGAAGGAGTGTACGGAGACGAGCACGCCGGAGCGCACCAGGAAAGTGCCCAACAAGCTCAGGGAGAACGCCAGCACGGCCAGCAACAAGGTCCAGCTCTTGAAGAGCCCGCGCTTGTCGGTCACCGCCAGGGAGTGAATGAGCGCGGTGCCGACCAGCCACGGCATGAAGGACGCGTTCTCGACAGGATCCCAGAACCAGTAGCCGCCCCAGCCGAGCTCGTAGTACGCCCACCAGCTTCCCAGCGCGATGCCGCAGCCCAGGAACGCCCAGGCCGCTGTCGTCCAGGGCCGGGTCCAACGCGCCCACTGTTGGTCGAGACGGCCCTCCAACATGGCGGCGCAGGCGAAGGCAAACGC
>DASZVD010000415.1:0-42994 GCA_035547375.1 Steroidobacteraceae bacterium | reverse complement strand
CACCAACAGAATGACGATGGCGGACTTGCCCCGCGCGCCACCGGCGACCGACGGCACGCGCGCGAGCAGGAAACAGTGGTTGGCGTGGCCGGCGTAAGACGTCCAGATCTTGGCGCCGCTCACCCGGTAGCCGCCCTCGACCGGTGTGGCGCTGGTGCGCAGCGCCGCGAGGTCCGATCCCGCCGAAGGCTCGGAGAACCCCTGGCACCAGATCGCGTTGCCGGCCTTGATGGGCGGCAGATATTTGTCAATCTGCGCCGGCGTGCCGAAGCGCATCATGACGGGACCGACCCAGTTGACGTTCATGTACTGCGGGCCGCGCGGCTCCCCGACCGCCCACAGCTCCTCCGCCAGGATGAACTGGCGCCAGACGCTTTCGTCCGCACCGCCGAATTGACGTGGCCAATGCGGAATCAGCAGCCCGTGCCGGGCCAGGGCGGCGCACATTTCCCGTGAGAAAGCGGTCTGAGCATCGCTTCCCGGGCCGTGTGCCGCGATGGCTTCCCAATTGGACGGCAGCACCTGCCGCAGCACGCCGCGCACGCGCTCCCTATGCGCCCGTTCGTCTTCCGACCAGCCGAATTCCACCACGTCGCTCCTGGAACGATCTCGAGCGAATTGTGGCGCGCGCCGCCTTGATGATGGGCGACAACGCGCAGGCAGTTGGCGACTGCCCTCCAGGATGGGGCACGGCCGGCGCCCTTGCCCCAGGATGGAGCCGCAGCTACCATCGATTGCCTATTCCAGTGCCGCTTACGCCAAGCGAAGCTCACGGCAGAAGGCGCAATATTATGACGCTGAACCGCGTTCAAGCTCTCCCGCCCGATGATGCGCGGGAAGCCCGATTTGACATCGTCCACGCCGACTCGATCCGGTTCTTCCCCGAATTGGTGCAGGACCTGGGCGGCGATCCCGAGGCCCTGCTGCGCCGGGCGCGCATCGACCCCCAGGTGCTCGCCAAGCGCGGCTCGGTGCTCGAATACCGCTCCATGGTGCAACTCTTCGAGATCGCCGCCGCGGAGCTGCGTTGCCCGGATTTCGGCATGAAACTGGCCGCCCTGCAGGGCGGCACCCGCGTGATGGGCCCGATCGGCGTGGTCATGAAGAATTCCCAGACACTGGGTCAGGCGCTGGGCTACTGCGCCAAACAGATCCGGGCGTACAGCCTCGCGACCCGGGTCCGGTTCATGCCCGACCGCGCCAACCACAAGCTGTTTCTCGCGTTGGAAATTCTCATAGACGGCCTGAGCGACAAGTCCCAGGTCGTGGAGCACGCCCTGCTGCTCGCCACCTTGAACGCCATGGACGTCACCGGCGGCACGGCCCACGTGCGTCAGGTGTCGTTTCGTCACCTGCCCCTGTCCCCGCCGAGCGTCTACCAGGGAGCGTTCGGCTGCGAGGTGTTGTTCGGCGCGAAGGCGGACGGCATCGTCTTCGACGAGCAGGACCTGCTCTGCCCGGTCATCGATCCGGACGAGCAGCTTTATGAAATGGCGACCTCGTTCATTTCCGACCGCTACCCGCCCGGCACGCCTCCCATGCACGCCCGGGTGCGGGCGCTGATCAATCGGTATTTGGGCAGCGAGGACTGCACGAACGAGCGGGTCGCCGGCGATCTGTGCATGCACCCCCGCACCCTGCAACGCCGTCTGAAGTGCGAGGGTAGATCCTTCGAGAGCATCAAGGACGAGGTTCGCCGTGAGGTCGCCATGCGCTACCTGCAGCGCCCCGACATGCCCCTCACCCAGGTGGCCGAAAAGCTCGGCTACGCCGAACAATCCGTATTGTCACGCAGTTGTTACCGCTGGTTCTCCGCCTCGCCCCGCGAGCTGCGCGAGCGATCGCTTGCGGAGGATCGTCCCGACTCCAATATGTAGCGCCGCGCGAGGCGTGTCGCGCGGCGTAGAGCCTGAGTCCACCAACGTCAATTCAGCGGCCCATGATTCGCTTAAGCTGCCTGAAAGGATCGTCCGTTCGACCCGAGGCTCAAAGACAGATGGAGCACGCAGCGCGTTATCACCCCAATCGCGATCAGTTGGCGATCGCGACCGAAGTCACCGCATCGCTGGAGAGCCTATTGCCGCTCTCGCGGCTGCACGCTTCCCCGGAGGAAAGCGACGCGACGTGGCAGGCGCTCGCCGACATGGGGCTGTTCGGCATGACGCGCAGCGAGGAGCACGGCGGCAGCGGCCTCGGATTAGCGGAGGAAGCGCTGATCGTCATGGGCCTCGGCCGGCGGCTGATCGCGCCCGGTGTCATTGCGTCCGTGGGCGCGATGCACACGCCCGATTTCGCAGCCGCGCCTACGGACATTGCGGTCAATCGCGTCGCCGCCGGCTACCGCTGCGGAGAGCGCCTCGTCAAAATCGCGGAACACCGCTCACGATTCGTTCTCCTGCGCCAGGACGATCGTTCGCTCCTGATCGAATCCAACGAGGCGGCCCCTCGCCTCGACAGCCGGCTCTGGCTGGCCGATCTCAGACGCCTGACCGACGCGGGCGAGCCGCTCGCCGTGTTCGCCGGCGCGGATCAGTTGCGGCTGCGGTTACTGGATGCGGCGATACTGGTGGGTGCCGCGGAAACCGCCCTGGACATGGCTGTAGCCTATGCGGGAGTACGGGAGCAATTCGGCCGCCCCATCGGCAGCTTTCAGGCGGTGAAGCATCACTGCGCCAACATGGCCCTGGCCGCGCGCCGCGCTCGTGACCAGACCAGCTTCGCCGCTGTCGCGTTGGAAGCGCCCCGCGAAGACGCGCGCCTGCAGGTGGAGTGCGCATTCCTGACAGCAGGCAACGCCGCCCTGGAATCCGCCCGCCTCAACATTCAGATTCACGGCGGCATTGGCTTCAGCGACGAGGCCGACCCGCATCTGGTCCTGAAGCGCGCCCAGCTCTATATCAACATCGGCGGAGGACTGGAGGCCGCTGCCGCCCGCATCGCGGCGATCGAGCCGATCCTGTAGCAGCGGACAGCAGCGAGCCTCGCTCGCCACGACGTCCGCTAGAGCCTTTCGACTATCGTGACGTTGGCCATCCCGCCACCTTCACACATCGTCTGCAGACCCCAGCGTTTGCCGCGGGCTTGCAACGCGTGCAAAAGAGTCGCCATCAGCTTCGTACCGCTGGCGCCCAGCGGATGCCCGAGGGCAATCGCTCCACCGTGAACATTGAGCTTCGCCGGCTCCGCGCCCAGCTCGCGCAACCAGGCCAACGGCACGGAAGCGAAGGCTTCGTTCACTTCGTAGAGATCGATATCGTCTATTTTCAATCCGGCGCGCGCCAGTGCCTTGCGCGTGGCATTGACGGGCTCGAGCAACATGATGACGGGATCACCGGCGGTCACCGTCATCTGTTGGATGCGCGCCAGGGGGCGCAAGCCATGCTGCTTCAGGGCCCGCTCGCTCACTACGAGAGCGGCGGACGCGCCATCGCAGATCTGACTGGCGTTGGCGGCGGAAACGACACCGCCTTCCTGCAACAGTTTGACTGCACTGATCGCCGCGAGGGACGCATCGAAGCGGATACCTTCATCACGGCGGTGCACGCCATCCTTGACCGCCAGCGGCACGATCTCGGCGTCGAACAGCCCTGCCGTGGTCGCCGCAGCCGCTTTTTGGTGGCTCGTCAATGCGTAGGCGTCGAGCTCCTCGCGCGAAAATCCGTAACGGTCCGCGATCATCTGCGCGCCACGGAACTGACTGAAATCGGCCACGCCGAAGCGCTCTTGGATACGCCTGCTGAATGGGCCTGTCCCCAGCCCCGCTTTGGCGTGCAGCGTGTAATTGGAGCCCATGGGAACACGCGTCATGCTCTCGACGCCACCGGCAATTATCACGTCCTGGGTGCCTGACATGACCGCCTGCGCCGCGAAATGCAACGCCTGCTGAGACGAGCCGCACTGCCGGTCGATCGTGGCACCGGGGACGCTGTCAGGCAGCTTGGAAGCCAGTACGACGTTGCGTGCGAGCGCGAAAGACTGCTCGCCCGCTTGGGTTACACAACCCATGATCACATCGTCCACCACCGCGGGATCGAGCCGCGCCCGCTCCACCACCGCATTCAAGACCTCGGCACCGAGATCCGCCGGATGCCAGTCGGCAAGCGCCCCGCCCCGGCGGCCTCCGGCCGTACGCAGCGCCTCGACGATGTATGCCTCAGGCACGGGTCGAGCTCCTAGCGACCGGTGAATCGAGGCTCGCGCTTGTCGCGAAATGCGCGCACCGCCTCCTGATGATCAGCTGTCGAATTCGACAGCGCCTCGTAGGCGATCGAGGCATCCAACACCGCATGGGCCACCTGCTTCAAACCGATATTCACCGAAAGCTTCGTCCACTGGATCGCCCGCATGGCCCCGCGCAGCAACTCCTGCGCGAACTCATCCACCACGCGATCCAGGTCCGCGGGCGGTACCGCGTGATTGATCAAACCGATCCGCGCGGCCTCCCCGGCCGTCAACGTCCGGCCCGTCATCAGGTATTCCTTCGCGCGCGCGTGTCCGATCAGGTGCGGCCAGATGAGCGCGCCGCCGTCACCCGCCGTGAATCCGACTTTCACGTGCGGGTCGCCGATCACCGCGGTCTCGGCCGCGAAGACGACATCGCACAACAGGGCGATGGTGGCGCCCAGGCCCACCGCCGGCCCATTGAGCTTGGCGAGCAGCACCTTCGGGCAATCCAATATGCCGAAGACGATGCGTTTCACGACGGGGATGTCGGCGACGAACCGCGCTGGATCATCGATCAGGCGCTGGATGTGGTCGAGATCCCCACCAGCCGAGAAGGCGCGCCCGGTTCCCGAAAGGATCACGACGTCGGTGAGCGGATCCGTCGCGACATCCGCGAAGAATCGTCCCAGCTCTTCGTGCGTGGCATGGTCGATCGCATTCAGGTGCTGGGGACGGTTGAAGTGGGCGCGCAGGAGCCGCCCCTCCCGTTCCAAGCGCAGATTGGAATAGCTCGATGGATCCATCACGCCCTAAGCTATCTTCCGGCGGGCAGCGCGACCACGACTTTGCCTTGACACGAGACGACAGCCTGGTCTATTGGCCGAAAAGACACCCTATTCCAGCAGGCGCGCCAGGCGTTCCCGGATCAGGCGCTCCGCCTCCGCGATGATCCGGTCGATGAGCTCCTTGCAGGTCGGAATGTCATCGATGAGCCCGGCCACCATCCCGCACGACCAGGCTCCGGCATCCATCTCGCCCTCCTGCATGATCCGCGGGTAGACGCCGCCCACTTCGGCAGCGATGTCGGCGAAGGTGAGCTTGCCGTCCAGCTCGCGCTCCTTGGCGAGAACGCGCTCGACCGCCGCATTACGCAACACGCGCTCGGTGTTGCGCAGCGGCCTCATGATCAGGCGGGTATCGAGCTCGGAAGCCGTCAGGATCGCCCGCTTCACGTTGGGGTGTACCGGTGCCTCCTGAGTGGCGATGAAGCGGGTCCCCATGTTGATGCCGTCCGCGCCCAGCGAGAGCGCCGCGACGAGCGAGCGAGCATCCGCCATGCCACCGGAGGCGACGAATGGAATTTTCAGCTCGTCGGCTGCGCGAGGCAGGAGAATCATGTTGGGAACATCGTCTTCGCCGGGGTGTCCGGCACACTCGAAGCCATCGACACTGACCGCATCGCAGCCGATCGACTCGGCTTTCAAGGCGTGACGCACGGAGGTGCACTTGTGTATGACCTTGATGCCGGCAGCCTTGAGAGCCGGCAAATACTTCTGAGGATTGTTTCCGGCGGTCTCCACGACCTTGACGCCGCTCGCGACGATGGCGTCGACGAAAGCCGGATAGTCCGGCGGCGTGATGGCGGGAAGAAAAGTGAGATTCACGCCAAAGGGCTGGTCCGTCATCCGCCGGCACCGCTCGATCTCAGCCGCGAGCCGTTCGGGAGTCCGCTGGGTGAGTCCCGTGATGATGCCGAGGCCCCCCGCGTTCGAGACCGCCGCGGCCATTTCCGCCAGGCCGACGAAGTGCATGCCTCCCTGGATGATGGGGTGTCGAATGCCAAAGAGGTCAGTGATTCGGGTTCTCAACAGGCGCTTCTCCAGTTCGTCCTCACCACGTTCGCCGTTACCACGTTTGCCGTTACCGCATTCGCCGTTACCGCATTCGCCGTTACCGCGGCTCCAGCGTATCACCAAAGAAGATGCGCACGCGCACGCTGTCGTGGACGGTCAAACAATTGTCGGCCATTTTACCGGCTCACGCAGCCATAGTTCACGTACCGTGACGAGACTCGACTGCGCGTCCACCTGACATGAACGATTCCGTCCCAACCGATCCGCCGCTGTCTTTCGAGCGTTGCGGCGCCGTTGCCCGATTGACGCTCAACCGAGTCGCCGCCGCCAATGCGATCGATCTGACACTCGCGCGGGAGTTGCTGCTGGCGGCCATCACGTGCGACGAGGACGAGTCGATTCGCTGCGTGCTGCTCACCGGCACGGGCCGATTCTTTTGCGCCGGCGGCGACGTCCGCAGCTTCGTCAAAGCCGGCTCGTCGGTCGGGGCGCTCCTGAAGGAAATGACGGCCTATTTTCACGCGGCCGTCCTCCGCCTCGCACACATGAGCAAGCCCCTGGTCATCGCCGTCAACGGCGTGACCGCCGGAGCGGGCTTCAGTCTCGCCCTGCTCGGAGACCTCGTCCTCGGCGCCAGGAGTGCTCGGTTCACCAGCGCCTATTCGGCCCTGGGCCTGTCCTCGGACGGCGGCTTGAGCTGGCTGCTCCCGCGTCTGGTGGGCTTGCGCCGGGCCCAGGAGCTGATCCTGACCAACAGGACGCTCTCCGCCGAGGAAGCGCTGCAACTCGGGCTCCTGACACGCGTCACGGCGGACGAGGCGCTTTCCGAACAAGCCCAACAGCTCGCGCAGGAGCTGGCGGCCGGCCCGACAGCCGCTTACGGCAAGCTTCGCAACCTGCTCTCGGCCAGTGGTCACTCCAGCCTCGAGGAGCACCTGGAGGCGGAATCACGAGCGCTTGCCGAGACGAGCCGCACCGCGCACGGCCGGGAAGGGATCGCGGCGTTCAGTGCCAGGCGCAAACCCGATTTCAGCCGCTGACGGTGCGCTGCGCCTGGCGCCCGTCCGGCCGCCGACGATTCGCTCGAGAGGTGTGTAGAACGATGATCTTTCAAGGACACTCCATCCGCGTCCAACTGCGGGACGGGGGTATCGCCGAGCTGTGCTTCGATGCCGGGAAGGAGGCCATCAACAAACTGGATCTGCGCACGATCGAGGAGCTCGCGGCGGCCACGCAGGCGGTCGCAGGCACCGACGCCGTCCGTGGCGTGCTGGTGACGAGTGCCAAGGAAACCTTCATCGTCGGCGCGGACATCTTCGAATTCACGACGCTGTTCGCTCGCCCCGCGAACGAGATCGCGACGGAAATAGCCCGGCGGAATTCGATCTTCACGGCATTCGAGGATCTGGAGATCCCGAGCGTGGCCGCCATCAACGGCCTGGCGCTCGGCGGCGGCCTGGAGATGGCATTGGCCTGCGACGGCCGGGTCATCTCCGCGACCGCGCAGGTCGGCTTGCCGGAGGTTTCCCTGGGCCTGTTCCCGGGGTTTGGCGGCACGGTCCGGCTGCCCCGGCTGGCGGGAGCGGCAACCGCCATCGAGTGGATCTCGACCGGTAAACAGCACAAGCCCGCGAGCGCTCTGGCGGCTCACGTGGTCGACCGAATTTCAGCACCCGATGCGTTGTATGCCGAAGCCACGCAGACATTGTCGTCCCTGATCCGCAGTGGCGAGTGGCGCTCACGCCGTCGCAGCCGTCACGGTCCCTTCAATCACGATTCCCGGGTGTTTCTCGAAGCGAAGGAGCGACTCGCGAAGTCCTCGGCCCACCAACCCGCAGCCCTGGCTGCCGTCGAGCTGATGGATCGAGCCGCCGCGTCGTCCCGAAACGAAGCGCTGGAGCTGGAGCACGTTGCGTTCTCAAAGATCGCGCGCACGCAGGCCGCGGGATCGCTCATTCAACTGTTCATCAGCGATCAAACCATCAAGAAAAAGGGACGGGAATACGGGCGCACAGCGCGCAAGGTGCAGCGCGCCGCTGTCATCGGCGCAGGCATCATGGGAGGGGGCATCGCCTACACCTCGGCCGTGCGTGGTATCCCTGTTCTCATGAAGGACATTCAGCAAGGCGCGCTCGATGTGGGGCTCGCGGAGGCCAAGAAGCTTCTGGCCAAACAAGTTGAAAGCGGCCGCTTGAGCGCGG
The DNA here is from genome assembly GCA_035547375.1 of Steroidobacteraceae bacterium. Lineage (GTDB taxonomy): Bacteria > Pseudomonadota > Gammaproteobacteria > Steroidobacterales > Steroidobacteraceae > 13-2-20CM-66-19. Next base: position 34,776 of record DASZVD010000415.1, on the reverse strand, counting down.
ACCGCGCGGCCACCGTGTTGGGTGACATCCAAGCGACCCTCGAATACCCGGACCTTCGTTCCACCGACGTGGTGGTCGAAGCGGTGGTCGAAAACCTCCAGGTCAAGAAAGCCGTGCTCGCCGAAGTGGAGCGGCTTGCCGGCCCCGATACGATCCTCGCATCCAACACCTCGTCCTTGTCGATCTCCGAGATGGCACGGGCGCTGCGGCGTCCCGAAAACCTCGTCGGCATGCACTTCTTCAACCCGGTGCCGTTGATGCCGCTCGTGGAGGTGGTGTGCGGTGCTCGGACGAGTGAGCGAGCCGCTGCCACCATCGCAGGCTATGCGAACGCCCTCGGCAAGGCGGCGATCGTAGTGAAGGAATGTCCTGGCTTTCTGGTGAACCGGATACTGACGCCGTACCTGCTCGGCTTCCTGCAAGCCATTCATGCCGGCGCGGACTACCTGCAAATCGACCGTGTCATGGAAGCTTTCGGCTGGCCGATGGGACCCGCCTATCTCCAGGATGTGATTGGAATGGACACGCTGCTTCACGTCCTCGACGCAATCTGCGCGGGCTTCCCGGACCGCATGCGGATCCCGTCACCGCACGCCGTGCAACGGCTGCTCCAGCTCGGCCGTCTGGGACAGAAAAGCGGCCAGGGCTTCTACCGCTATGAGCCTGACCCCAAAGGCCGGCCGCGCAAGTCCGTCGACCCGACCACCGCGCAGCTTCTCGCGGACGGTCGAGCGACCTCGCCGCCTCCGTTCAGCGACCAGGAACTGCTGGAGCGGCTGATGCTGCCGATGGTGATCGAAGCAGCTCGATGCCTCGAAGAGCGTATCGTGGCCTCCGCGGCGGAGCTCGACATGAGCCTGATCCTGGGGCTGGGCTTCCCTCGACATGTCGGCGGCCCCCTGAAGTACGCCGATTGGCTGGGGATGAAGCACGTGGTCGAGCGTTGCGACGCGCATGCAACTCTCGGCCCGCTGTATGCGCCAACAGAGCAGATGCGCACGGCCGCCCGCACCGGCCGGATGTTTTACTGAGGAAGGAGTCCTTGAACCGGGTGGAGCTGTCGGTCACGAAGTAACCGGCTTGACCCGCGCCGCGCAACCAGCTTGACCCGTGCGGCAGCCCCGAGCGCGCGAGCTTGGCCGGTGCCGTCGGCGTAGCCGCACCGGACCTGCCCAACGCGGCCGGCACGCGGCGGGGCGCATGGCGGGCGCATGGCGGGCGCGCGCTTTTGAACAAAGTGGCACTTTCGTGACCAAGACATCCCGATCCTGATTCCGCTCCAATAGGCTTAAATTGAGCCCGTCGACTCCAACGACCCGTACCACACCGGAGCAACCCCATGAGCACCCGCAACACCATTACCACCCAGGACGGCGTCACGCTTTTCTACAAAGACTGGGGCAGTGGACAGCCGATCGTCTTCTCGCACGGCTGGCCCTTGTCAGGGGACGATTGGGACGCGCAGATGCTGTTCTTCCTGAATCACGGCTATCGCGTCATTGCCCACGATCGCCGCGGCCACGGCCGCTCGACCCAGACGGCGACCGGTCACGACATGGACCACTACGCCGATGACCTGGCCGCCTTGACGGCCCACCTGAACCTCGAGAATGCCATCCACGTGGGTCATTCCACCGGCGGCGGCGAAGTCGCCCGCTACATCGGCCGGCACGGCGAGAGCCGCGTCGCCAAGGCCGTGCTCATCAGCGCAGTGCCGCCCATCATGGCCAAGACCGCCGCCAACCCGGGCGGCCTCCCGAAAGAAGTGTTCGACGGCCTGCAGAAGCAACTCGCGACCAATCGCGCGCAGTTCTATCGTGACCTGCCCGCGGGTCCGTTCTACGGCTTCAATCGCCCTGGCGTGCAGCCCCTGGAGGGCGTCATTCAGAACTGGTGGCGTCAGGGCATGATGGGCGGCGCGAAGGCCCACTATGACGGCATCGTCGCCTTCTCTCAGACCGATTTCACACCGGACCTGAAGAAGATCACCGTGCCGACCCTGGTGATGCACGGCGATGACGACCAGATCGTGCCATACGCCGACTCCGGCCCGTTGTCGGCGAAGCTGATCAGGAACTCAACACTGAAGACCTACAAAGGCTTCCCCCACGGCATGTGTACCACACAGCCCGAGACGATCAACGCGGACCTCCTGGCGTTCTTCAAATCGTAATAACGGGGCTACCTCCTGGCCGTTGCGGAGTACAGCGGTCGGGAGGTGCGACGGTCGGGCGGCTGCCGTTCTTTCCACGCTCCGGCGCGATGGATCCACGCTCCGTCGTGGTGGACACCCACTGCTAGAATGAGCGCCCCCCCGCCGAAAATCGGCACACCGGTAGGTCGCTCATGACGTTTGGAAGAGGACTGTCGATATCCGCCTCCATGGCGCACCCGCGGCGGTTGGAAACACTGTTGTCGCGCTCCTTGACACTGTGGCTGCCCTTCGTGCTGTTGCCGCTGTCCTTCGTGCTGTTGCCGCTGTCCTTGGCCGCGGCCGCCGCAAACACAACGAGCGCCGCGGCGATCGGCTCCCCCGATACGAATCTCGCGACGTGCCGCGAGATGGGGCTGAGAAAATGCCCGACGCCCTTTGACGCGGTCCTGCCCGAGCCCAAGGACATGCTGACCTGGAGTCAGGATCAGCGCGTCATCGGCTTCCGCAACACCTACCGGCAGTACAAGGGTGATGTTTTTCACGCCGACCCGGCTCACGTCTACCCGCTGCCGGCGGCGAGCGCTCCGCTGTCGTCGGTGCATTACTCGATGGACCATCGAGACTTCGGCCTGGCGGATTACCTGCAGCACCAGAGCGTCACAGGCCTACTGATCCTCAAGGACGGCCACATCGCTTACGAGCACTACGCCCGCGGCAACACGGACTCGAGTCTCTGGACTTCGCGCTCCGTGGCGAAATCGATCGTCTCCGTGCTGGTTGGCGTCGCCATCAAGGAGGGCCGCATCCGCTCCGTCGATGCTGACATTACCGAGTACCTGCCCGAGCTGAAGCAGACTGCGTGGGATGGGGTCAGCCTGCGCAATCTGTTGCAGCACACCTCCGGCGTGCAATGGAACGAGAACTACGCCGACCCGAAATCCGACTTTGCGGAGCTCACCCGCTGCGAAGCGAGCAAGGAGCCGTACGCGTGCGTGATGAAGCTCGTGAGCTCGGTGAAGCGCAAGCCCGGCGTGAAGCCCGGCGAGGTCTGGTCATACAACACGGGTGGCGCATGGTTGGCAGGCCGGGTCCTGGAGAAGGCGACCGGCACGACCCTCGCACATTACCTCGAGACCCGCCTCTGGCAGCGCTTCGGCATGGAGAGCGACGGCGTCTGGGAAGCCCTGGTCCCCGGCAAGGTCGACATGGGCGGCCACGGATTCAACGCAACCCTGCGGGACTGGGGCCGCGTCGGCTGGTTCGTCGCGGAAGGCGGACGACTGCCCACCGGCGAGGCACTCCTGCCCGATGACTGGCTGGCGCAATCGACCCACTGGACCCGAGCCAGGGGGTCGGTTACTCCGGCCACCCCGAACGGACAATATGGCTATCAGTGGTGGCACCTCGGCCCGCCCGCCGGCAGCAGCGCCGCGGTCGAGGCCACCGCCGAGCGGACTTTCTGGGGCGAAGGGATTTACGGCCAGGCATTGGCCGTCAACCCTCGGGCTCACCTCGTCATGGTGCAATGGTCGACCTACCAGGAGGCCGACGGTCCCGACTCACTCTCGGATGAGCAGCTGCTGTTCTTCCACGCCGTTGAGGAGTCCCTGAGCGGGAAGTGACCGCGGGCTCACCGCGATGGCAGGCCGGCCGCGCGCCGATTCTCCATCACGGGATTTTTAGCGTGCCGGCGCCGGTGGATCGAGCCGCGCGCGCCCGGTGCGCCGCGGAAGCAGTTCTGTCAGACTTCACCGGCGCGCCGAAAACTCAGCCGAGGCGCGCGGCAACAACATGTTAAATGCGATTCTGAGCGTGGGTTTGGCGGGAGCGCTGCTCGCCGGGTTGATAGCCTGGATTCGCACGCAGACTCCGCGGTATCACGACATCACGGCTGCGGAGATCCATCCCGACCTGACTGCCGGCGAGGATCTTTTGCAGGACGCCATCGAGGAACTGCAACGCCTGGAGTCCCAGCCGCAGCATCGGCCGGACGAGCCCTGAGCGGCCGTGCCCGACCCCGCGACTTCACGCGCACTTCGTCCTGATGCGCGCGGCGGCCCAAGCGCGCTCCCACAGCCAGCGGGTGCGGTCGGCGAGCGCTCCGCAAACCGGGCTCGCAAAAATCGCGGCAAAGAACACCCAGCTGTTGGCGATGCCGAGCCTCGGACCCATGAACCAACGACCGAGCCCCGTCAGCAAGGCAACGAACAACGTCTCGCCGCCCACCCCGAACAGAAACCGCCCCAGCACCATGAGCCAAAGGTGTGCGCCGACCGCCGTGAGCGCCGTACCAACGCAGCAGATTGCCGCTGTCCACACCGACACCCGCGCAGGACCGAAACGGTCCGCCAACATGCCGCCCAGCAGCGCGATGAACACGTTGGGCAGACTGTAGACGGCATTCAGCGAGCCGATGTCGGCGTAACTGAATCCGAGCTGCCGATGCAACAGGTCGACGACCGGCGCCACGGCGTCATAAACGTAGTAGCCGCCGAAGTTGGCCAGACTGATGAGGCCCAGCACCCACCACTTCGCGTGTCGCTCGAACGAGCCCATGCCACCCCCGCCCACGTCCCCACGGAATATGATCCGCCGCAGGGCGCAGAGCAAGCCGCCGCGCATTCCGCTAGACTGCCTCGAGATGGGATTGCCGCCTGGAGCGATGTCATGAGCACTGGCGACCCGGCCGCGAAGCCGGATGACGGCTACGCGGGACTCACACGGCTGACCGAAGGCCTGCCGGCGGCCGACTACACGGATCCCGCGCGCTATCAGCGCGAGTTGACGCAAATCTGGCACGAGAACTGGGTCTACGTGTGCCGCTCCACCGAGCTGCCCCTGCCCCGGTCCTATCGGACCTTCGAGCTGGGGCAACAGTCCCTGTTTCTGGTTCGCGACGCGGCCGGCGAGGTGCGCGGTTACTACAACACCTGCCGCCACCGCGGCGCGGCGCTCTGTCGGAACGAATCCGGCAGGTTTCCCAGCGCCGGCATCGTGTGCCCGTATCACGGCTGGCGGTATGGACTGCACGGACAGCTGCTCCAGAGCTCATCGCTCACCCAACCCGAGGGTTTCCGGCTCGAGGACTACCCGCTCTACGAAATCCCGGTCACGGTCTGGAACGGCTGTGTGTTCGTCGCGCTCACCGATCAGCCGCCCCCGTTCGGCGCGGCGTTCGACCAGCCGCTGGGACGGCTCGACCGCTGGCACCTGGGCGATCTGGTCGTGGGACATCAGTTCCGCAAGACGATCGCCTGCAACTGGAAGATCTTCTGGGAGAACTACAACGAGTGCCTGCACTGCCCGGGGGTCCACCCCCGCCTGTCGAGCCTCGTCCCGATATTCGGCCGCGGCCTGCAGGATGAGAAGGATGATCCGCACTGGCGGCGGCATGCCGGCAATGACGATCCGAAGTATCGGGGCGGACTGCGCCGTGGAGCCCAATCGTGGACTCTGGACGGCCGGCCGGTTGGTGTCGCTTTTCCCGACCTGACTGCCGCGGACCGCGCGCTCGGTCAGGTCTACGTGACCTGCCTCCCGTCGGCGTTCATCGTGGGACACGTCGATTACGTCCGCATCGTACGATTGCGCCCGCTCGCGCCCGAGCAGACGGAGCTCAGCGTGGAGTTCCTGTTCCTGCCGGAAACCCTGCAGGACCCGGCCCGCGACATTTCCGGCGCCGTTGAATTCACGAAGCAGGTCATGCAGGAAGACGCCGATGTCTGCGAAATCAACCAACGCGGGTTGCACTCGAGCCCGCACCGGCACGGCGTGCTGATGGCCGAGGAGTACCTGGTGGCGGGATTTCAGGACTGGGTGAGACGCGGGCTGGAGTGAGTCCCGGGCTGCGTAGCACGAGACGCCGAAGACAGAGCTCATGACGGTGAAATTGCTCATCATCGACCCGCAGAACGACTTCTGCGACATTCCCGGCGCGGCGCTGCCGGTCCCCGGAGCCTCCGCGGACCTGGCGCGGCTGGCCGGTTTCATCCGGGCCGCCGGCCCTCGCCTCACCGATCTCGGCGTGACCCTGGACTCCCACCCTCACGTCGCGATCGAGCGGGTTAGCTTCTGGCAGGACGACACCGGCGGCCCGATCGCGCCGTTCACGGTGGTCACCGAAGCCGGGGTGCGGGCCCGGGAGTTCTCACCCCGCGACCCGGCGCGGCTCCCGGAGGTCCTGGAATATCTGCACGCGCTCGAGGAACGCGGACGATACAAGCTGATGGTCTGGCCGGTGCACTGCGTGATCGGCACCTGGGGACACAACCTGTATGCGCCGCTTGCGGCACAGATGGCCGCGTGGGAAGAGCGCACGCAGAAGCCCATCCTGACAGTGCTGAAGGGTTTGAACCCGATGACCGAGCAATACAGTGCGGTGCGCGCCGAGGTACCGCGAGCGGACGATGAGCGCACGATGACTCATCGAGGACTCGTCGGCTGGGTACGCCCGGGAAATGGCTGGGTCCTCACCGCCGGTGAAGCCTCGAGCCACTGCGTTCGTGCCACGTGGCTCGACCTGATGGAGTATCTGTCCCCTGAAGAGAGTACCCGCGTGGTGTTTCTCACCGACTGCATGAGCCCGGTCGCCGGCTGCGAAGCCGCCGCGAATGATTTCCTGAAGCAGGTCAGCGCCCGCGGAGCACGCACAGTGACGAGCGCCGAGGCCCTGCGCCTCATTGCCTGATACGCAGGACCTCGTCATGAAGCCCGTCATCCCGATCATCCGCTCGCTGCTCGACACCGATCTCTACAAGTTCACGATGTGGCAGGTGTTCCTGCACGCCTATCCGAGCAATCACGCGGTCTACCGCTTCCAGTGCCGCAATCGCCCGGAGTATCCCCTGAGCGAGCTGGAGGCCGACGTGGAGGCTCAGCTCGATCACCTGTGCTCGCTCACCTTCACCGCCGACGAGCTCGACTACCTGGCGATGCTGCGCTACCTGAAATCCGACTTCATCGAGTTCCTGCGCATCTTTCATTTTCAGCGGCGCTTCATCACCGTCGCAGTGCAAGGCGAAAGCCTGCACATCACGGCCGCGGGCCCGCAGATCCACTCGGCGGGGTTCGAGATCTTCGTCCTCTCCATCGTGAACGAGCTCTACTTCCGCCGTTTCGACCCGGCCGCTGCCGCCGCCGAAGGCCGGCGGCGACTTCTCGAGAAGATCGCGCTCCTGCGCGAGGCAGGCTCGCGATCCAACCCGTCGGCCGCCGCGACGCGCCATCCGTTCGTGTTTTTCGAGTTCGGCACGCGACGCCGCTTCTCGCGCGCCTGGCAGCAGGAGGTTGTCGCAACCCTGCAGCGTGAGGTGCCGCAGTACCTCAAAGGGACTTCCAACGTCGCGCTCGCGAAGGAGCTGGGCCTGGTGCCAATGGGCACCATGGCGCACGAGTACCTGCAGACCTTCCAAGCGGTCGGCGTGCAGCTGAAGAACTTCCAGAAGGCCGCCCTCGAGGCCTGGGTGCAGGAATACCGCGGAGATTTGGGTATCGCGCTCACCGACGTCGTCGGAATGGATGCCTTTCTCCGGGACTTCGACCTCTACTTCGCGAAGCTCTTCGACGGACAACGCCATGATTCGGGCGATCCGTTCGAGTGGGGCGAGAAAGCCCTCGCGCATTACCGGAAGCTGCGCATCGACCCGAACACGAAGCGTTTCGTGTTCTCCGACGGACTGGACTTCCCGAGGAGCCTGGCACTCCACGAGCACTTCTCCGGCCGCGTGCGCTGCGGGTTCGGTATCGGCACGTACCTCACCAACGACGTCGGCATCACCCCGCTCAACATCGTCATGAAGCTCACCGAGTGCAACGGCCAGCCGGTAGCGAAACTGTCGGACACGCCCAGCAAGACGCTCTGCAGCGACCCGACCTTCCTGGCCTACCTGCGCCAGGTCTTCAGAGCCTGACCCGATCCGCTCGACCGCAGACGTTACCGAAACTGGTAACTGACATTGATACCCGCGGTAAGCGGTTGATTGACGACGTAGCGCTCGAACGCCGCCGTCTGCAGGGTGACCTGGGGCTGCGGGTCCAGCAGCACCTGCCTGTTCGTGAAGTTGTTCACGAGCAGCGCCACCGCCCAGCGGTCGCCGCCGGCGCGCTCACCCTTGAGGCCGAAACGGAAGTTGGCGAGGCCGTAGCCGGGCAGGTGTACCAGGAGCTGATCGATGGTGTTCAGGGTTGCCGTTACTCCGAAGGGCAGATCGGTCCTGGCGCCCGTGTAGTCTTCCTCGAGCGAGCCGAACAGGCCCAGGCCACCCGACAGATCGTGCTCCCATTGCAGCACCACGGACCCTGACACCTTCGGCGTATCGGGGATCTGCATGCCGGCCGGATATCCGGAGATGGCGCTGCTCTCGATGAACTGCGCATTGGTATAGCTTGCGTTCAACGACAGATCGAAGCCCCATGGCAACAGAGCCTCCATCTGGCCCTCGATACCTTTGACACGGGCGTTCCCGCCGTTGACCGTCAAGCCGAACCCCGCCAGATTGGTGGCCAGCTGCGGATTGCTCCAGTTCTCCAGATAAACACCGACATCGGCAAGCAAACGGTGGTTGAAAAACGCGGACTTCTCGCCGAGCTCGTAGCTCCACAGCGAGTCCGGCTTGAAAGTGTCCGGCGCCTTGAGCAACAAGTTCGGATTGCACGTCGTCGTGAGAAGTATCTTCGCCTGCAGTCCGCACTCGTTGGCGACCGCGGATGCCAGCAAAGGATTGGTATTGCTGGCGGCGACCACGGGAATCGGCCCGGTGAGACCACTGACTCCACCGAGACGGAACCCCTTACCGACTCGCGCGTACACGAGATGGTCCTGGTCGATGTTGTATGTCGCGGCGAAGCTCGGGACGGTACCGCTGGCTGCGATGGAGGTCGAAGCTTTGTCCGGAACGTCATTGCCCTCTGCCCCCGACGTGCTGAACGCACCATACTGGGTGGAGCTGCTGTTCAGGCTGTAGTGGTAGTGACGAACCCCGCCTTCCACCTCGAAGTGCGGCGAGAATCTCCAGGACACGTGCCCGTAGACCGAGTTCTGGATGAGGTCCTGGGGGATGGCATCGACGAGAAGGTTCGGGCCACCCAGAATGGGCGTGGCCTGCGGCGCCAGCGAGCTGAAGCTGGTTTGCGAATACAGGTCCTGGTAGAAGTAGCCGCCGACCCACTGGAGCGGGCCTGAGCCGGTGGAGGTGACCCGCAACTCCTCGGAAAGTTGCCGCGAATAATCCTGCTCGAGGCCGCCGGGCACTCTATAACTGTAGTTGGGTCCGAGCCCGCCCGCGCTCGCGTCGTACACGGGTATGCCCACCGCGGATGCGAGCTGCTCCGTGGTATCCTGCATATCAATGAAGTTGCGGTGCCAGAAGCCCGTCGCCGAGGTTACGGAAAAAGACGGCAACTGATACTCCATCTTCAAACTGCCGAAGCTCAAGCTGTCCGTCTGCTGCTCGGAGGCGTCGTAGATCTCGTAATGCGCCAGCACTGCCGGCAGCGCGGGGTGTGTTGGACTTCCGTTCACATCGACGGCAGGAGGGCCACCCTGCCGGACCAACTGGTAGAGCGCCATCGGCTCGATCGTCAGGTTCTCCACCGGACGCCACAGAAGCTGTGCGCGGACCGAATCAACCTTGGTCCCATTCACGCCGTTGAACGTATTCTGCAGCGGCGCGGAGTAGAAGTTGCCCGGCCGGCTCACATCGGGAAACGTCCCGGGATCGACGGGCACGGCACCATCGGCGAGCACCAGGCGCTTGATCCAACCGCTGTCGTCGGTGAAGGAGCCGACTATGCGCAGGGCCGCCGTATCGCCCAGCGGAATATTCAGCATGCCGTTTTCTTTATGGTTGAAGCCGCCGCCGGAGGCCGTACCGGAAACCTCTTCCTGCGTGCTGGCCGAGAGCTCATTGAGCTGCGGCGCATTGGGAAGCACCCGGATGGTCCCGCCCATGGAGCTCGATCCATAGAGCGTTCCCTGCGGCCCGCGCAGCACCTCGACCCGCTGCACGTCATAGAGGCCGACGTCCATGAGGTTCTTGCCGAGCTCCGAGCCCGCGGCCGTCGACAGGGGTATCTCGCCGAGATACAGGCCCACCATCGAGGAATTGCCGCCCTGGGAGTTCAGGCCACGGACCTCCAGTTCCATCTCGCCGGGCCCGCCTGTATTGCGCACGGCGATGCCGGGCACGGAACTGACCAGGCTGTCCGAGTCCGTGATCCCCCTGGCGGCGAGTTGGTCGGCGGTGACGGCCGTGATGCTGATCGGGGTCGTCTGCACCGTGGTACTGCGTCTGGTCGCCGTGACCACGACCTGCTCGAGCGCGGGCTGCTCTTCAACAGTCTCGTCCGCGGCGAGCGCCGCGTCGGACGGCGCCAACATGAGTACGGGCGCCGCCGCAATGAGCAAAAGACCCGAACATTGCATCGTCTTGCTGAGCTTCATCGATTGCCCCCCAAGGCCGGTGTCGCTTGTATTAAGAATTCCGCTGCGTGGCATCGAGTGCCTCGCGCGTGATGTCGAACACCGTGTCGATCTGTTCCAAGGTGATCACCAGCGGCGGCATCAGCGCCATCGTGTCGCCGATCGAGCGCAACGCCAGTCCGCGCGCCAGCGCCTCACGGCTGCACCGGTCGCCGACCCGGGCCCCGCTGTCGAAGAGCCGCCGGGTCCTTTTGTCGGCGACGAGCTGGATACCGCCGAACAATCCGCAGGAGCGGACATCGCCTACGAGCGGGTGGTCCGCCAACGCAGCCATTCGAGCGCGAAAGCGCGGCTCGACGGCATTGACGTGCTCGAGGATCCTTTCCTCACGCAATATCCTGATGTTTTCCAGCGCGACAGCACAGGCAACCGGATGTCCGGAGTGCGTGAAGCCGTGATAGAACTCACCGCCCTTCTCGATGAGGACAGCGGCGATGCGATCGCTCACCAGCGCCGCCGAGAGCGGGATGTAAGCGGAGGTGATGCCCTTCGCCACTGCCATCAGGTCGGCTTGCCCGATGCCGAAACGCTGACTGCCGAACCAGTGGCCCGTGCGCCCGAAGCCGCAGACGACTTCATCGACCGACAGCAGCACGTCGTACTTGCGGCAGATGCGTTGGATCTCGGGCCAATAGGTGTCCGGCGGAATGATGGCGCCGCCGGCGCCCTGCATGGGCTCGGCGAAGAACGCCGCGACGTTATCCGCGCCGAGCTCGAGAATGCGCTCCTCCAGCCACCTGGCGGCGCGCACGCCGAAGGCATCCGGCGGCTCCTCCCCGCCTGCGAGATACCAGTACGGCGCGCCGATCCGCGCGATCCCCTCGATCGGCATGTCTCCGCCACTGCGATACAGGTCCGGCAAGCCCGAGAGACTGGCTGTTACGACGGTGCTGCCGTGATAGGCACTCTCCCGTGCTATCACGATTCGCTTCCGCGGCCGGCCGACGAGCTCCCAGTACCGGCGCGCAAGCTTGAAACACGTCTCGTTCGCCTCCGAGCCCGAGCTCGCATAAAACACATGACGCAGCCCGGCCGGCGCCAGAGCGGCGAGTTGCTCGGCAAGCTCTATCGCAGGTTGGTTGGATGTGCGGAAGAACGACTGGCAGAACGACAGCCGGGCCATCTGCTCTGCCGCGGCACGCCCGAGCTCTGCGCGGCCGTAACCGATATTCACGCAACCAAGGCCCGCGAGTCCGTCGATGATACGGTTGCCGTCCGTATCCCACATATGGACGCCCTCGGCCCGCACCTGAATGCGTGCCCCTTCCGCGTGCAGCTCCTTGTAATCCGTGAAAGGGTGGAGGTAGTGGCTGTTGTCGGCCTTCTGCCAATCAGCCGTGTTGCGCGTCTCCCGGCCGCCGGGCGGGATTGATCGAGGCATGGGCTTCTCCGAACGGCGAGTCGCTTCCCGGCCGTTGGAGGCTGATCCTAGAAACGCGCGATGAGGACGTCTTGCCTGCGGCTGCAGACCTATGTGCTACGCGTGCACAATGCGGCAGGCACGTGATTCACTGGGTGTCTTTCCGAACCGGCGCCGGAACACCCGGCTGAAGTGCGCGGCGTCCCGAAAGCCCCAGTGATGTGCGATCTCGCAGATGGAGCGCTGCCGCTGCACGGGATCCGCCAGATCGGCGCGACAGCGCTCGAGCCGCTCGGCCTGGATCCACCGCGCCGGAGAGCTGGAGTCCGCGCGAAAAAGAGCGTGCAGATATCGAAGCGACATGTGTTGGCTCGCGGCAATCGAGGCCGGAGAGAGCTCGGGGTCATCGAGCCTCTCGCGCACGTAACGCTTCACTGCCTCCAACGTCCGGCGCCGCGGTGCCGGGTGCGCCTCGGCAGGAGGGCTCAAGCTCGTCAAAGCGGTCACCAGCAGCTCGCAGACGTGGCGCTGCAGACGGGGAGCCAGGGCATGGTCCGCCGGATCCTCATCGCAAGCCAGGGCCCGCACGAGCTCGAAGAGAAACCGGCCCGCCCCGCTTTTTCCATCGATCGGACGGGCCATCATACGGTCGAGATCGCGTACCTCGGCGGCGATCGCCGACCGCGGCAGCTCCAGGGAGGCCTGCTGGAACGGGCCCACGAAGCGCATCTCGTACGGGCGCGCACTATCGTAGATCACGAACTGTCCCGGCCGGGTCACCGCGCTGCGCCCATCCTGCTCGACCGCGCCCTCGCCCTGGATCTGGAAATTCAATTGCAGCAGGCGCTCGTGATCGAGGCGGGCGTGGCGATCGGTACGCAGCAGCCGCTGTGCGGTGGAATCGATGCGCGAGATGCGCGTCACACCCACGTCTCGCCAGGTGATGCGGCCCGAGAAATCCTCGCGCGAGGCGCCAAGCAGATCGATCGTCGGGTACAGGCGGTTGACGTGGTCCCGCCAGGACAGAGCGCGAAAGCGGCCTGGAAATGCGTCGGTCGTAAAGTAGTTCATAATCTGCCGTGTCACGCAGGATCAGATACCACACCGTGCCGGCCGATCCAGCGCGCAACGCTCGCGATCGCGATGATTCCAACACCGACGCACGACCACCGCCAGTCCGCGAGGAAACACGCGACGAAGATCGCCGCCGCCAGTGCCAGGCCGAGAGCCGGCGTCGCCAGAGCGCCGGGTGTACGGTAAGGCCGCCGCAGCTCGGGCTCGCGCCGGCGCAACACCCCGTGCGCCGCGAGGATCAGAAGATACGAAAGTGTTGCCCCGAACACCAGCAGCACGACCAGCTGGTCGGCAAGCCCGGTGGCCGCCAGTGCCAGGCCGGCCACCGCGGTCACGAGAGTCGCAACCCACGGAGCTCCCCGCGCGTTGACCCGACCGATCACGGCTGGAAGGACGCCCTCCCGCGCCAGCGCGTACAGCATCCGTGATCCCGCGAACATCGCCCCACAGAAGCTCGCAAGCAGCCCGATCAATGCCGCCACGGTCACCACCAGGTGAATCATGGGAAGCGTGCCGTTCGCGACGGCAGCCTGCTGGAGGGCCGTCGACATCGGATCCGGCGAGTTCAGCAGCGCGGCGGTTCCAGCACTTCCCGGGCCGCACAGGAGCACGCCAAGCGCCAGGATGACGCCGATGGCCAGCGCAGTGAACATTGCCTTGGGAAGGGTCCGGCTCGGTTCGGCGGCTTCCTCCGCTGCAAGCGGCACGCCTTCGATACTGATCAGGAACGTGACCGCGAACGGCAACGCGGCCCAGATGCCGTACCAGCCGAAGGGCAGCCAGCCCCCGGGGGCGACATCGAACAGCCGGCCGGCGTGGAAGGCTGGAGCCAGCGAGAAAATGAACACCAGCACACCCGCCGCCGCGACCGCGGCGAGCAGCAGGGTTACCCCGAGCGCCTCACCAACACCCCACACGTGAGCGAGCGCGACCAGGACATACAGGATGATGACCGGCCCCGGACCGTCGAGGCCGGTCAGCGATTGGAAGTAGCCGGCCGCGAACAGCGACAGCGCGGAGCCGCTGCACACATATTCGAGGGCAATGGCCATGCCGGCAACGAAGCCGAGGGGCGCTCCGAAGGCGCGGAGCGCGAACGCGTAACCGCCTCCGGCCACGGGCAGTGCCGTCGCCAGCTCCGCCAGGCAGGCGACCAGGCACGCGTAGAAGACCGCCACGGTGCAGAAAGCGATCAGCAGCCCGCCCCAGCCGCCGCGTCCGAGCCCGAAGCCCCAGGCCGCGTAATTGCCGGCGACGATATACGACAGACCGAGGCCGGTCAGAAGCGCCTTGCCGAGGACTCCGGCGCGCAGCCCCTGCTGCGCGCCACTGGCGCGCACGGTCAGAATGGGAACTGCCGCTGGCCGAGCTGAATCGTGACCCACTTCAACTCGGTCATCTCCTCCATGGAGTAACGCCCGCCCTCCCGGCCGAAGCCGCTGCCCTTGATGCCGCCGAACGGCACGTGCGGCTCATCGGAGACCGTCGTATCGTTGATGTGCACCATGCCCGCTTCGAGCCGCAGGGCCAGATCCAGTGCCTTCTGCAGGTCATTGGTGATTACCCCCGACGATAGGCCGTATGCCGTATCGTTCGCCACGGCCAGGGCCTCTTCGGAGTCCTCGACCCGGATGATCGAGGTGACCGGCCCGAAGGACTCCTCGGCGTACACGCGCATCTGCCGCGTCACATCCGCCAACACGGTCGGCTGGTAGAAATTGTCTTGATGCTTGCCGCCCATCAGCACGCGCGCGCCCTTGGCGACAGCGTCCTGTACGTGGCCGTCTATTACGCCGCACTGCGTGTTACGAATCAATGGCCCAATGATCGTCTTGGGATCGCGGGGGTCACCGACCTTGTAGCCGCTCGCGCGCGCCACGAATCGCTCGCAGAAGGCCTCGTATACCGGCGCCTCGACGATCAGCCGCGAATTGGCCATGCACACCTGGCCCTGGTGAAAGAAGATTCCAAAGCACGCGGCCCGCACCGCGTAATCCAGATCCGCATCGCGAAGCACGATGAGCGGGTTCTTGCCCCCGAGCTCGAGCGTGAACTTCTTCAAATGTTTGGCCGCTTCGACCGCAATGAGCTTCCCCACCTGGGTCGAGCCCGTGAACGTGATCATGCGCACACGCGGATCGCTGAGCAGCACGTCGCCCACGTGCCGCGCCGGCCCGGGAACGACATTCAACACGCCGGCCGGCAGCCCGGCCTCGTGAAAGATCTCCGCGATCTTCAGGCCCGTGACCGGAGTCTCCTCCGAAGGCTTCAGCACGAAGCAGTTGCCGGCGGCCAGCGCGAGCGCGACCTTCTTCATGGCCAACAGCAGCGGAGCGTTGAATGGAGCGATGCCGCCGATGACCCCGAGAGGCTGACGCACTGTGATGCCGACTTGTCCGGACATGCTCCGGGGGAGCGTCTCGCCGAAGAGATGGCGGGCATCCCCGGCGGCGCTGCGCAGCAGATCGATGCAATAGTGCACCTCGAACAGGGCCTTGCCGAAGGTCGACCCCGACTCCTCGATCAGGACGTCCCGGAGCTCGTCGGCCCTGCGGGCGATAACCTCCGCGGCGGCCAGAAGCACCGCGGCCCTGTCGGACACCAATGTCTGCGCCCAGCCGTTGCGGGCACGATGAGCGGCCTCCACTGCGCGGAGCGCGTCCGCGCGGCCCGCCTGCGCAACTCGTGCGAACAGCTCCCCGGTGGCCGGATTGAAATCATCCGCGAAAGCGCCTTCCGCGGCCGGCGACCACTGGCCGTCGACATAGAGCAGATATTCGCGCGCCGCCGTCTCATCGGACCGGACATTCTTGACCGCACTCAGCGCCATGGCGACCCCCTTCTCGTGTTGTCAGACCCAGATTTGCAATACGTAGTCGAACGGGGCCTGCCCGTTCAACAGATCGACCCGCTGCAGGACGATCCTGAAGTCATCGCCGCAGCGCCTCAGCGTGTGCCGATACGTTCCGGCAAAGTGCCGCAGCGCGTCACGACGCAGCTCGGTCATCTGAAAGCGCGAACGCACGTTGACACTGTCCGCATCGGCGGCTTCGATCACGATGTTGCCCACCAAGTGGCTCGTTCCCCACTGAGCCGCCTGTGACCAGGCATTGGGATGCGTGACGCGGCCCATCCGCACGTCCATCATGTGCTTGTCTTCGGCGAAGATGGACGGCGAATCCAGCCATTCGGTCTGCTCGGCCGTGACCGGCATCCAGTAGACCCCGTCGTCGGTAAACAGGTCGATGTATTGACTCCAGCACTTGCGGTCGAGGAGCTCGGCCTGGTGGAACAGGAACTGCTCCACACGCTGCTGGAGGGAGCTGGCCTGCACCGTATCGGAAGGAATCGGGCGCGGCACGGCGCTGCGGCTCCCGGCCGCCTCCCGCGGTGAATGATCGGGTGCCAACACCTGGGCGCCGGTCTTGCGGCTCTCGCCGTTCTCGAGGATGACCACATCTTCCAGCAGCCGGTTCTGCAGCTTGGATGAGCTCATGACAGCCCTCCGCCCGACACGGACTGACCGTCCGCCGGCCTACGGATCCCCATGTACTGCGCCCAGGCCACGAACTGATTGCGCATCACGACCTCCGAGGTGCCGTTGTTGGAATAGGTGACATCCCCCTCACGGGTGTCGCGGCCGAAATTGCGGTGAAAGCTCACCCAGTCGCCGCCGTTGGATTCCAGGCCCCATTGACCCTTGGTCCAGTTCTCGAGGTCGTCCGCGTTGATCATGGTTGCCGGCGAGTTGACGAGGTTGAAATACCACAGCGCGCGCCGGTAGATCGCCGGCGAGACGCCCTTCAGCCGAAAGTGCCAGATCTCGGAGAGCGTCCGATTCGGCGCCAGCGGCCGCAGGACCCGCAGCTGCTGCAGCGGTGACTGCACGGACAGATACGGATAAATCAACACGTGGTGGATGCTGCGGCCGAGATATTCCTCGGCGCGCTGCTCTCCGTAGGCACGGTGCATCGCGGCCACGTACTGCTTCGTATCCGGGTCCTCGGGGCGCAACCCCATGTAACCCTTCAATATGCCGTGGCCGCGCGGGAAGTTGACCGTTTGAACCGTATCCCATTGATCGAACGACGAGGCGAACGTCGACAGGTAGTGATAGTAGAGCGGCGGCGTCACGCCGCTGTCGCGCAGCTTGCGCTCCACCCGGCCGGCCGCGATTCCCGTCGACTGGTGCGTCACCGAAGGGTGCAGGGCATCGAGCTGGTTCTCCATGAAGAATTTCCAGTTCGAGTGCTGCACGACCCGGTGCCCCACGGGCACGATCTCCACCTCCCCTTCCGGCGAGCGATCACACATGTCGTCGAACGCGATGCGCGCATCGCCGAGGAACTCGCGCAGCGTGGGCCCGCTTTCCGCAAGACTCGCGAACACGAAACCGCGATAGGAGTCGACGCGCGCCGCAACCTTCATCGAGCAGTCCGGGTTGTCGGCGGTGAGGCGCGTTCCCTCATACCCCTGCGGCAGGGGGATCCCTTTGATGCGGCCGTCGAGGTGGAACGTCCAGGCGTGATACGAGCACACGAAGCTCGAGCCCGTGTTACCTTTCCGGCTACCGCACAGTTGCACCCCACGGTGCGGGCACCGGTTGAAGAGAACGCGGATCTGTCCGTCGCCTCCCCGCACCATGATCATGGGCTGCCGGCCGATCTGCACGGTGATGTAATCGCCGGTCTGCTTCACTTGCGACTCGTGGCCGCAGTAGACCCAGATCCTCTCCCAGATGTTCTCCATCTCCCGATCGAAGATCGCCTGATCGGTATAGACGGACTTGTGTACGCGATCGCCTTCGACCAGTCGTTCAAGCGGCTGCACGTTCTCTCCCCCCGGAAGGCTCAACACCCCAACTGAAGCCTGTTTCGATCCTAGGCGCCGCACCGGGCACCTTCCATGCGCGCGCCACGCCGCTTATATTCCTGCAGGTTATGAATACGCCGCAGGGTGATGCGATGAGCGCCACGCTCGATGTCAGCAGGCTGCGTCAGCTCGCGCAGGTCGTGCGGGAACGCTCGTTCTCGAAAGCAGCGGACTCCCTGGGAATCTCCCAACCCGCCCTCTCCAAGAGCATTCGCAGCCTGGAGCGCGCGCTGGGGGTCAAGCTGCTCGAGCGGGGCCGTTTCGGAGCATCTCCTACCGCCTTTGGGCTCGCGCTCGTACGTCACGCTGATGCGATCGACGCGGAGCTGCGCAGCGCCATACAGGAAGTCGATGCCCTGCGCACGGCGCGCATCGGCCACACCTGCGTCGGCTGCGGGCCATCCGAAGCCACGAGGCTATTGCCCGTCGCA
Organism: Steroidobacteraceae bacterium; assembly: GCA_035547375.1. GTDB lineage: Bacteria > Pseudomonadota > Gammaproteobacteria > Steroidobacterales > Steroidobacteraceae > 13-2-20CM-66-19. Next base: position 16,405 of record DASZVD010000415.1, on the reverse strand, counting down.
TTGAACCGACTCCGCGCCCGCGCGCCCGGTATCGGGGTAACGGTACTCTACGGGCTGAATGAAGCCCTGCTGCCGATGGTGAAGCACGGCGAGGTGGAGTTTGCCATTTCGTCGATTCCGGCCCATTCAGCGGATTCCGACATCCGCCACGTCCGGCTGCACGAGGACCGCGCCGCCGTCGTGGCGCGGAGCGGCCATCGCTTGCTCGAGCGTAAAAAGCCGCTCACGGCCCAGGATCTCCTGGGTCATCAATGGATCCTCGCGCGCCAGTCGGAACTGGAACGCCGCGCGCTGGACGACCTCTTCGTCGAAGCCGGGCTCGACCCGCCCCAGGTGACACTCGAGACGACTTCGGCGGTGCTCATGAAGACGGTCGTGATCCAGAGCGACTGCCTCACCTTCATGCCGCGGGAGCTCATCTATTGGGAGCAACGGGCGGGGCTGCTGTCCGACTTGAAGCTGGCGGCGACATCGTGGCACCGGATCGTGGGCCTGACCCTGCGGGCGCGCGGCAGAGTGAGCCCTGCCGCACAGGCACTCATCGACGTGCTGCGCGAAGTGGGTGAGGAATTCCGCACGTAGTGGCAGTATGTTGCCTGCCTGATGCGGCAGGACATGCGGGGTTCACCGATGAGCTCATCGAATACCAACAGTCAATTTCTGAACAACGAATACAATCCGCGAGCCACCATTCCCGACTTTGCCGCCACCTTCTCCCGCTGGCAGACAGCGGCCAGCGAGGCACGGGCCCGCCTGCAGGGCAGGTTGAATCTTCCATACGGCGAGTCCCCCGCTGAAACACTGGACTTCTTCCCTGCGCCGCAGACACGCTCGCCGCTGTTGATTTTCCTGCACGGCGGCTACTGGCGCGCCTTGGACAAGAGTGATTTCTCGTGGATTGCGCCACCATACGTCGCAGCCGGCGTTGCCGTGGCGATCGTCAATTACGCCCTGCTGCCATCCACCCCGCTCGCCGGAATCGTCAACCAGACCCGACGCGCTTGTGCCTGGTTGTATCGAAACGGAGCACGACTGGGCCTGGACACCCGCCGATTCCTTTGCGCCGGGCACTCCGCGGGCGGACACCTCACCGCCATGATGCTCGCCACGGACTGGCCGGCGATCTCCGCCGACTTGCCTCGCCGGCTGTTGTCGGCGGGATTGACGATCAGCGGCTTGTTCGACCTGACACCGCTGACCCCCGCCGAATTTCTGCGTCATGACCTGCAGCTCAATGAACAGCAGGCGCGCGAGCTGTCGCCGGCATTTCTGCAGTGTCACAACGATGCTCCCCTGATTCGTGCCATCGGCGCCCTCGAGACTGCCGAATTCCACCGCCAATCCATCCTCATGGAGCAACACTGGCCGCACGCCTGCACACGAGCCCTCATCGAGGTCCCGGGCACCCATCATTTGTCCGTGTGTGACGAGCTCGCCCGTGCGAACGGCCCCCTGTGGGCGGTGGTGCAAAGCACGTTGAGCTGACTCTCCGGATCCGCCGCACGGCACCCGCCGGCGGGAGCGCTCGAGCTTCTATCGACCCACTGACGGCCGGACAGCGCCAGCGGCTTGGCGCCCTCCCCCGTCACCTTGTATTTCGCCATCATGGCATCGAACTGGCGCGACTGCTGCAGCAACGAGCCCGCCGCGGCGGCGGCCTGCTCCACCAGCGCCGCGTTCTGTTGGGTCATCTCGTCCATGCCCGTGACGGCTTTGTTCACCTGCTCGATGCCGGCAGCCTGCTCCGCGCTGGCGGCCGCGATTTCCGCGACGATATCCGTGACCTTCTTCACCGAAGAGACAATCGCTATCAAGTTCGTGCCGGACTCATTCACGAGCTTCGAGCCCTGCGCGACTTTCGCAACGGAATCTTCGATCAACGCCTTGATCTCCTTGGCGGCCGTTGCCGAGCGTCCGGCGAGACTGCGCACCTCTCCGGCGACGACCGCGAACCCGCGCCCCTGCTCTCCCGCCCGCGCCGCCTCGACCGCGGCATTAAGCGCCAGGAGGTTCGTTTGGAAGGCGATCTCGTCGATGACGCCGATGATATCGGCGATCTTGCCGCTGGCGACATCGATGCTCTCCATCGCGGCCACCGCCCCGGACACGACGACTCCGCCGCGCTCGGCCTGCTGCCGCGCCGCGGTGACCAACTGATTCGCCTGCGCGGCATTGTCCGCATTCTGCTTGACCGTCAATGTCATCTGCTCCATCGACGACACCGTCTCCTCGAGACTCGAGGCCTGCTCCTCCGTTCTTTGACTGAGATCCATGTTGCCCCGGGAGATCTCCTCGGCTCTGGAGGCGACCTCGCGTGTCAGGCGCTGGACCTCGCGGATGAGCTCCGCATTCCGATCCAGAAGCGAGTTCAACCCCTCGCTCAGCTTGCCGTAGAAGCCCGCCTTGTCCGCGATCTCGAGCCTGCGGGTCAGATCGCCCGCACCCGCGGAGCTGACGACTGATTGAACCTCCTCCTCGATAGTCACCTCGCCCGTGCGGTCGGCCCATTCGACGACGGTGCCGATGCGCCGGCCGTCCACCATCACAGGGGTGAATCCGACGTCGATCCTGCGGGAACCGAAGTGGAGCCGTGTGCGATGAGTGCCCGTCAGCTTGCCCAACAGACTCCTTTGATGAGCGGGATTGCGATGAAACGTGTCGATATTGATTCCCACGACCTTGTCCGCGGAGAAGGCCGGCAGCACGGACCGGATATCTGCTTCGGCCGCCGTGAGCATCCGCTGGAGTGACTGATTCGCATAAACGATATCGTACTGGGCATCGGCGACCATTACATTCGCGGTGGCAACGTCCAAAGCCTGTCGGATGCGCGTGGCATCCAGCGCCGCGCGGCGGCTCTCCACCAACTCGAAGCCCACCTTGGTCCGCAGCGACTGCAGCGCCTGCTGCAGAGCGGCGAGCTCATCCGCGCCGAACGAGTCGAATATGGATTCGAAGTGGCCTTGGGAAATTTCGTAGACCTGGGCCGCGGAGGCACGCAACGTCAGCGCCAGTCGTCGGTTGAGAAGCCACTGACTGATGGCGCCCGAGCACGCGGCGATCCCGAGCACCGCCGCCCACGTGAGCCGGTGCGTAGCGACGAGCGAGGGCTGGAGAACACCCAACAGGCCCAGCAGTCCGGCGAGCAGGAGGAGGCCGACACCGCAGGCCGACTTGGCTTGCAACGACAGCACGGCAGGAAGGTTGAGACCGCTGGCCGCGAAGCGCGAGACGATTTTGCCTTCCCGGATGAGAGGCGCTCCGTCGGGGTTCTCACGCATGCGCGCATAAAGCTCTTCGGCGCTGGAAATCTGCTCGCCGGTCACCTTGGACCTGACCGACATGTAGCCGGTCACTGCGCCTCCCTCATGGACGGGTGTGACATTGGCCAGAACCCAGTAGTGATCACCGTTCTTGCGGCGGTTCTTCACCACGGCAGTCCAGGGTTTGCCGCCCTTCAATGTCTCCCAGAGATCGGCAAAGGCGGCTTCCGGCATGTCCGGATGTCGAACAATGTTGTGCGCGCTGCCGATAAGCTCCGCGGACGTAAAGCCGCTCACTTCGAGAAATGCATCGTTGATGTAGGTGATCCGCCCCTTGAGGTCGGTCTTCGACACCAGCATCGCGCCATCGGGCAGCACGTACTCGTGCCGCGTGATGGGCAGGTTCTTTCGCATGATCATCCCAAGCCGTCGCCAACTCCTGCTTATAGCAACGGGTAGCGTTTATCGATGCGAAACCCGGCACATCCCGGACGAGTGTCTCATTGACCCATATGCGAAGTGTGACGGAGTACGGCCCCTCGACCTCGGCAGTCTATGGACCGCCGAGGCAGTGGATGTTGCGTGCGCGAGCGTCACTGTGAGCTCACGAGCTCACGGTGCCGTTCCGTACACGGCCTTTCCCCCGAACAAGGTCCAGATCACCTTCGCGTCCTTCAGCTGCTCGGAAGGAACGGTCAAAATGTCGCGATCGACCAGGACGAGATCTGCAAGCTTGCCCTGGGTAATTGTGCCGATGTCCTGCTGCATATCCAGTACGGCGGCTGCGTTGCGCGTGTACGCGTAGAGCATAGCTTCGCGCGGCATCCGTTGCGTCTCGTCGAGCACACCCTGCGCCCCACTGCGAGTCTCGGCCTGATAGATCGCGAGAAACGGGTTCGGCGAGCTGACAGGCCAATCGCTGGCGCCGGCAATGACCGCGCCGGTGTCGAGCATCGAGCGTGCCGGATACATCCAACGATAGATCCCGGGATCGATGTAGGGTTTGACCACCTCGTTCGTGCTGGAGTCGGCCACGGCCCAGAGCAGCTGCAGAGCCGCTATCACGTGCAACGAGCCGAAGCGCGGGATGTCTTCAGGATCAACGAACTGTGCGTGTGTCAGCACGAAGGGCAGCCTGGTGCCCGGATTCGCGCGCCGGGCGGCCTCGAAGGCATCGAGCGAGCGCTTGACGGCGAGATCCCCGATCGCATGGACGTGCACGGTCAAGCCGCGGCGGTAAGCCTCGACCACGAGCGCATTCATCTTCTCGGGCGTAAAGAGAGGCAACACCTCACGGCCGGAGTTCAGATAAGGCTTCGTCAGCGAAGCGGTCTGCGACGGAAACTCGACCACCCCGTCGGCGAAAACCTTGAGCCCCGGAATCCTGAAGTTGGGGATGTTGGCATACTGCGCCTGCAACTTCTGCACGACGTCGATCTGCGCAGCGCCCAGATCCGGTTTGACGACGGGGTAGCCGACCACGTGAGCCGTCAACTCACCACGCTCGCCCAAGGCTTTATACGCCGGCAGGACACCGGGGCTGCTGACGCTGAGAGGAGTATCGCCGCCGACGACTCCAGCAGGGGCCGCATCGAGCCACCCCGTAATCCCCAGCGCATTCATGAATTTCAGCGCGGCATGCCCCCCGGCGATGAGCTGTTCCAGCGATACCGGCGGCAGGGAAGCCATGAGACGCGACTTTCCGGCATCGACCACGAACCCGTTGGGATTGAAGTGCTGATCGTGGCCGTAGAAGCGTCGCTGGCTGTCCGGGAGATGCTTCAGGAAATCCGGCGTGAGGCCCGCCTTCAATCGTGCCTGCGCATTGGCCCAGGCCGTATGCCCGTCATTGCCGTAAAGCACGATGCGCCGCTGAGCAAACGCACCGTGACTCAGGGCGTCGTCGATGGCGGCGGCCTGCGACCAGATCCTGATGTCGAGATCGTTGACGATGAGCACCTGATCGGCGCCGACACCGGGCAGCTTCGACCCGACGAAAGCGACGAGGTTCGGGATGGAGCCATCCTCCGCCGAGTAGCGCAGCTGATTCAACTGCAAACCACCGTATATCGGATGCGCGTGCGCATCGATCATGCCCGGCATGAGGAAGTGCTGCCCCAGATCGACGCGCCTTGCGGCCGGTCCGATTTGCCTCGTCACATCCGCCAGGGCACCCACACCCACGATGCGCTCACCCCGGATCGCCACCGCCTCCGCGTAGGGATGCTCGGGGTCCGCGGTAAAGACGCGGCCGTTGTAGAAGAGAACGTCCTGTTCCTCCGCCAGGGCGATCCCCACATTGAAGACGGCAACCAGGAGCAGGGCGAGCCCTGAGACGAGGCGGTGACAGGCGTGATGTGGGAGCATCGGTGATCAGCCTTTCAGGTAGGTAGCAACACACATCGAGCGTAGCCGAAGTCGTGCCGGTTCGCTCGTTGCGTTTTCGACCGAACGACGTACCCTGCGGACCTTCGCCCCGCGACCGGGTAGACGTACCCCGGGGCCCGCGGCCGCGCTGAATCCGCGCGAACTTTTTGGCAGCGGGGGCTTCCGGAACGGGCCACGATCTCGTATGCTTCCGCCCCTGTGCCGAGGAGCGATCTCATGCCGGAGCCTCTTTGGGGTAACGAGCCGTCCGCGTCGTCCGTGAGAGTGAAAAAAAAGCCGAAGAAAACCCGCCGAGTCAACACCGGCGTGGCCACCAACGATTTGGTGCACTCCGCCTACACGGAGGCGAACAGCGCCGTATTCCCTCACATCCTCTCGATCTACGTGCCCAAGAAGTCGGTTGTCGCGGACGTGACTTACGGGAAAGGCGTCTTCTGGAAGAAGGTCAACCTGAAGGACTATACCGTCCATTTCAGCGATCTGAAGCGGGACGGGCTCCCACGGCACGTGCGTGGCGGGGTGGATGCCCGCCGGCTGGATCACACGAGCGCCTCATTGGACGCGCTCGTGTTCGATCCGCCCTACATGCACACGCCGGGAGGCACCGCGCACAACGGACATCAGAATTTCGAGGAATATTATTCCAACAACGCGGAGCAGGACCACGAGGTCGCGGAGGAAATCTGGAAGGAGACCAACGGCAAGCCGCCCAAGTACCATGAGGCGGTCCTCGATCTGTATTTCCGCGCCGGCAAGGAGGCGCTGCGCGTCCTGAAGCCGGGCGGCATCTACATCGTGAAATGTCAGGATGAGGTCTGCACGAACCGCCAGCGATTGACGCACATCGAGATCACGAATGAGCTCGAGCGCCTGGGATTCACGGTGGAAGATCTGTTCGTGGTCGTTCGCAAGACCAGGCCCGGCGTCTCCAGGCTGATCAACAGGCAGTATCACGCGCGCAAGAATCACTCGTACTTCATGGTGTACCGCAAGGGCAAGGCGCGGGGGTCCTCCCGCAAGACGTCCCGCAGGAAGACTACGGACTGATGGTGCTCCACTCGAAGAAGAACTCGCCAAACGGCTTCACGACGAGCGGCGGGAAATCCTCGTTGAGCCTTGCGTAAGGCCTGGGGAGATCCAGGTAATAGATGCGCCGCAGCCGGGCGATATAAAGCTGGTACACCTTCCATTGCGCGGGGAGACAGATCTCGACGACCTCCCGTCTTTTCCGGTCGGCTTTGGTTTCCGCCAGCAGCACCGGCGTGCCCATGAAGCGCTCCAGGCCGTAAACACCGTCGAGCAGCTTCTGGTGCGCCCAGAGCATCACGGCGCGCTCCCGGGTCGAAGTCTTGATCGGCATGTGGAATTTCCGCTGCTTGCTGCCGAGGTCGAAGACGAAGTCCGTGGGTAACTCGGTCCCCTCCTCATCCAGGTGCAGGATCCGGATGGAGCTCTCGGGCTCGACACCCACCCGCCAGGTAAAAAATGTGGCAATGAAGTGCTCGAAGAAGGTTCCCGGCGTTTTTTGATCCCCCTCTTTCAGCAAATCGATGGCCGCGCAAAATGAAATGGCCATGCTGTACAGCGTGCGCGTCACCGAAGCCGCATCGATGACCCCGGCGAGATCGGCGCCGGGCACGAGGAGGTCCCGCAGGGTCTCCCAGTCGCGGTATTCCGGGCGGTACAGATCCTGGTTGATCGCCCGGGACGTCCTCCTGTGATTGGCGTAAGCGAAATAGGCCTTATCCGGCACCTTTGAAATCAATTGAACGCGCTCGAACGTGTTCAAACAGGCCAGGCTCTCCGCATAGATCCGGCCCAGAAGGATGAGCATGCCCGGGGTGTAGTGCCCGTTACGGACTTCCCGCTTCAGCTCTTCGTAGGCCGCCTTGAGCGGATGGGTTGCTTTGAGCCGTCTTGCCATGATTACCGCGCCGCACCGAACCCCTGACGCCGCACGCACGCCGAAAAATCCATTATAGGGGCAGACGCGCCTTTTGCGCCGGATTGCGCGCGGCAAGGCGGGTGCTGGCGCCCGCCTTCCACCTGATGGCTTCGGCGCCGCCGGCTCTAACCGAGCCCCGTGGAAATGCCTTCGTCTGCGATCACCATCGCGCCGTGCATCACCTTGGAGTCCTCCGATGCGAGAAAGAGCGCGACGCTCGCCATGTCGGCTGGATCTGAATAGGCTGTCCGCGACGGCGTGGCGGCCACCATTCCTGCAAGCTGCTGTGCGTAAGACGGGTCATTCCTCACCTTCGCGTTCATGGGAGTGGCCGTGTTCCCGGGCGCGATAGCATTGATGTTGACGTTGCAAGGCGCAAACTCGCGTGCAAGAGCTCGCGTCATCTGCGCAACGGCCGCCTTTGTTGCGCAATAGAGACTACGTTCTCGTACACCCAAACGCGCGGCTACCGAGGCGAAATTGATGATCTTTCCGTGGCCAGCCTTCTGCATCGAAGGCGCGATCGCGTTGATGACATTGAACGTCCCCTTCAGATTGATATCGATCATCCGATCGACCTCCTCTTCAGGCGTCTTGCCGATCGGGGTCGCGAAATAGACCCCGGCGGCGTTCACGACTATGTCGACGGGACCGAGGGCCTGCTTGACGCCAAGCAGCGCCTCATCAACTGAGGCACGCCTGCGCACGTCGCAGGTGCAGGCCCATGCCTTGCCGCCTTCGCTTTCGATCGATCTCACCACCGCCTCTGCTTTCGATAGGTCGCTGCTGGCCACGACGGCAACTTTCGCGCCCTCGCGTGCGAACCGCCTCGCAACAGCCTCGCCGATCCCTGAGGAAGCGCCCGTGATGAATGCCACCTTGTCTTTCAACTTCATCGGTCTCCCCTTGCCGTTGGCAATTCCATTGTCCGGTCAGTAGCGACTGGGCGTCGGCGAAATCCCGAGTATCTGGCGCGCCTGGGCTGGCGTAGCGATCTCACGGTTCAGCTCATGAGCAATGCGCACCGTACGCTCCACGACTTCGGTATTCGAGCGAAGCTTTTGACCGCGCTTGAGATACAGGTTGTCCTCGAGGCCGACCCGCACGTGCCCGCCGAGAAGGAGCGAGAACGTGGTCATCGGCAGCTGGAAGGGCCCGATTCCAGAGCACAGCCAGATCGAGTCTCGAGGAAATTCCTTTACGAGGTTGATGACGTTCTCGAACGTCGGAAAGCTCGACGTCTGGTAGCCCATCACCGTCTGTACGTAGTACGGGGGGCGTATCAGCTCTTGCTCAACGAGGTCTCGGATTACCCACGCGCCGCCCGTGTGATAGGTCTCGAGCTCCGGTTTGATACCTCGCTCCTTCATGGCGCGGGCGAACTCGCCGACCAGCCGGTAGCTGAACGGAATGCAATCATCGAATTCAACGACGCCGCGCGGATTGGGCAATGGGGCTTTGCGCTCCTTGAGCCTGAATCGGCTCATATCGGGCGTCAGATTCAGTGAGGCCAGCTCCGGTTTCGCGTCGAGGCACGCGAGCCGGTCCCGCATCGTGGAGTTGAGCCCTCCGCCGGTCGTGTTGTTGATGATGATCTCGGGGCAGCGCTCACGGATCTTGCTGTTCACTTCCCACCAGACGTCGGTGGTGGTAGCCGCCTCGGTGAGATTATTCGGATTGCGCGCGTGTACGTGCACGACGCTGGCGCCCGCGCGGTACGCGCCATACACGGAATCGGCGATCTCATCGGCGGTCTCAGGCAGCGCTTCGCTGGATTCTTTGCCCTGCACGCCGCCGTTGCAGGCGACACAGATGATCGCCGGCGGCATTCCCTGCTGAACCCGCTCCATGAATTCGTAAGTGTCGGTGTAACGCCAGGCCGCAGGAATCGAGTTGCTCGGTTTAGTGTTCATCAAGGCTCCCATTCGATGTTGCCGTCAACACCCAGTAATTGTCCGCTGATATGCCGGGCGTCGGCGGAGCACAAAAATGCCACCGTCGCGCCGAGCTCCTCCGGCTCGATTGACGCACGCATCGAGATGTAGCGCAGGTACCGTTCCTTGAGCTCCTGCGGCGTGCACCCCTCGTCGCGAGCTTTCTTGTCGATGATCGCTTGCATGCGGGCATTGTCGATGAGCCCCGGGAGTATGGCATTCACTCGAATGTTGTGCGGGCCCAACTCGCGCGCCAGGGCCCGGGTAATGCCTTCGACAGCCCACTTGGAAGCGACATACGCCAAGCGATTGGGCATGTTGGTGCGCGTTGAGCCGGACGAGAACGTGACAATGGTCCCGCCGCCATTGCGCTTCATCTCCGGCACCGATTCACGCACCGCGTAGAAGACACCGTTCACATTGACGTCGAACGTGCGTGTCCATTCTTCGTCAGTGATTCCTTCGACGCTCGATTGCGGCCCCGGAATCCCGACGACACTCACCAGCGTATTCACGCTGCCAAGCTCGCGACGAGCATCCTTGAAGATTCGACGCACGTCATCCGAATGGCCGACATCGGCGACCGTGCCCGTCAGCGTCCGATGAGCCGCAAGTGCATGATCGACAGCTTCCGGACGTACGTCGGCAATGTGTACCCGCGCACCGCGACTCAATAGCTGCGCGGCCACGGCGAGGCCAGTGCTATCGCCGCCTCCGGTCACGACGGCTCGCACATCGCTCAGAGTTGCCGGGATCATTGTCGTACCCCCGCTCGCAAGCGTTCGGTGGATGACCAATCAACCTCACCATCCGGATCGAGCGCAACCCGGTAGACGTCCATGGCACGGCCACGGCTGATGCGACCTTCGCGCACGTCCAGTGCGACCGTTTCGGCTGACCGCCGTTCCGGTGGCCCGTAACCGCCACCTCCCGTACTGATGGAAATGATCGTTTCACCAGGGACTACGCGTACCTGCGCGCATGGAGAGAGTTGCTCTTCCCTCCCGTCACGGCGCCGGATGGCCTGCTCAGCGGATCCGCCCGGAAGGCCTCCGCGCACCCCGAGTGGCGGGTTGGAGTGCCCATCACTCACGTAGCCGACCTCAAAGTCGGAAAGTGTTGGGCCAAACTCGACCCGGATGGATGGAGCGCCAACGTACATCCCCGCACCCTCCGAATCGGCGATGAGCTCGCGGCTCTCCACGACTATGGGATGATAAAGCTCATCGAGCTCGACGGCGTCGACACACGACATCCCGGCATTTCCAACGTGGCCGATGGTGAGCCAAGCGTCCGCATGTGGGCCGGCCGCACCGCCGGTCATCCCCAGGAACACCTGGTTGACGTAGCGCAGGTCGCTACGCGGGTCGTAGCCGGACACGACACCGACAGCGGGGGGAATGACTGCACCGGCTTCTGCCATCCCCACGCCATCGCCAAGCTCGGCGAGAGCCCGCTGCACTCCATTGGCAACACGATCGGCAATATTGGTCGTGGCGGCCGAGCAGCTCGTGGGGTGGCGCGGAATCCCGACCACGCAGTTCTCGCGCAGTCGCACATTGACACGTCGGAAAGCCCCGGCGTTCTTCGGCACCGTATGATCGATCGAATTGAATACGCCCACGAGGGCGGCCGTGCGCGCGCACGCTTCACTCAGATTGAGCCCACACGGCAGGCAGTCGGGGTTGTCCCTGAGATCGACTTCGATCCTTCCCGCTGCGGGATCAACGGTGACGGTCGAGCGAATGGGCACACCTTCCGCTGGTGTGCCAGGAAAGGGATCGTGCGTGGAGACCACCGTTGTGGTTCCCGCGGGCAGCGCTGCAATCGCCTGAGCCATGCGGCTCTCCGAGTATTCGAACCACGCCTGGGTGAAAGCGTCGAGGGGGTCCCAACCGAATTCGGCCCCGAGCGACATCAGCTCGCGCTCTCCGATACGCGCGGCACCGAGTGCGGCGAGGTAGTCACCACGCCACTGCTCCGGGACGCGGATGCGCATTTCACACATGCGAATGACATCAGCGACATTCTGATAGTCACGCTGCACCGTCACGCATGGGAAAATCAGTGCACCTTCGTTATAAACGTCCACGGCATCCGCCATGTACGTCGTCGGCTGAGAGTTGCCGATATCGGCCTGATGTGCTTTGGCGATCACCGTGAAGCGATGCCGTCCGGCGGTATCGATCACCGGAACCAGAATGGTCTGATCGGCCGGGTGGCTGCAGCCGTGATAGGGGCTGTTGTGTATGAACGCATCGCCCCGCCTCAGGTGCGGATGGAAGGCGGTCATGCTGCGCGCCATCAGGTCCGGACCCGACAGCACATGGATGGGCAGACTCTCCGCGGTCGAAAGCAGGTCCCCGCTCGCGGTAACGATGCAGCAGGAGAAGTCCTTCGCCCGGTTGAGCACACCGGAGCGCCCAGTGCGCAAAAGCGTATTCGCCATGTTGCGGGCGATGCCCTCGAACCGGTTGGCGAGGACTGCGAGTTTCGCGCCGTGAAATTCACTCATGGGATCACCACCAGGCTACCCGTCGCGCTGCGTGAATACCGCGCCGACGGGTCGATTACGACTGTCGTGAAGGGAGACTCGAGAATCGCAGGCCCAGAGAACGTCACGCCTTCAGGCAGAGCGTCGACTCGACGGACCGGGACTCGGATGCGCGGACCGCCCGGGAAAGAGACCTCGCGCTCACCGCGCTCCAGGGAAGCCGTGGCCTCGGTCAGCTTGAAGCGCTCGCGCGAGGCTAAACGGCAGCTCACGTTGGCGCGCAGCATCACGATCTCCACCGGGGAGCATGGATCTTCGACGGTGAACAGTGTGCGATGCTGTGCGTCAAAGGCGCGCCTGAACTGCTCAACCGACTCCGCATCGCCAAAGCCCTGCGTCCGAACGGGAACATCGATTTCCCAGACTTGATTCTGGTAGCGCGCCTCCGCTGTGACGCTGATCGAGGTTTCCTCCGCGCCTGCGCCCGGACCCGCGGCAAATTCCCGGCAGCGCTCCACCAGGCCCCGGATCGTAGTGTTGACCTTGCGGTCATCGAAGCTGCGTGTTGTCGCGAAACACGCCTCCGCGAACTCGGCAGTCAGGTCGGACAGCAGCGCGCCGGCGGCGCTCAACGCCGCGCCCGTCTCTGGAATGAGCAGCTGTTTGACACCCAGCCGCCGCGCAATGTAGACGGAGTTGAGTCCGGCGGCGCCACCGCCACCGATCAGTACGGCCTGAGACGGGTCGACGCCTTGCGCGACAGTAATGTCGAGGATGGCTTGGACCATATTCTCGGTCACGACCTCGATGACGGAACGCGCAGCGGTGTCCAGATCCGTATCCATCGGACGAGCCACATCGCGCTCCAGTGCTGCCCGCGCGGCTTCGATATCCAGCGGAATTCCTCCACCCAGGAAAAATTTCGGGTCGATGAATCCAAGGACCAGCGCTGCGTCCGTTACCGTCGCCTGCTGCCCACCGCGCCCATAGCAGGCGGGCCCCGGCTGTGCCCCGGCGCTCTTTGGCCCCACCTGCAAAAGACCACCTCGGTCCACCCGTGCTATCGAGCCGCCCCCCGCGCCAACGCTTCGCATGTCAACGGAAGGGAATCCGACGAGATGTCCCCTCATTGGAGTACCGAGCCACACCTCCCGGGTGACTGGGATTTCGCCGTTGCGGATCAATCCCACGTCGTAGGTAGTCCCACCGGTGTCGGCGACGATCGCCGTCGTGGCTTGCTCCGCCAGCGCATAATGACGGCCGGCGACCGGGGCGACCGAGGGCCCGGAGTTGATCACCTGGATCGGCGTGCGCGCGACCTGTTCGGCATCGAGCACGCCACCACGGCTCGTAAGCACCAACACACGCCCCTTGAAGCCCGCCTGATCGAGCCGGCTCTTGAGCCCGGCGATGTACTTCGTCATCAGAGGCTTCAACGAGGCATCGATGGCCGCTGAGATGGCGCGGCGATATTCGCGCGGTGTCGGGTTGAGCGCGTGACTCAAAGTCAACTCGATCTGGGGCGCGTGCTCGGCGAAAATCGCGGCGATACGCCGCTCGTGAGCCGGATTGACGATCGACCACAACAGGCAAACGGCGACCGCGCGCACATCCCGGGCCTTGATTGCCTCGATTGCGCGCAGCACCGCCGCTTCGTCGAGGGGTTTGCGTACGCTGCCGTCGAAAAGGATGCGCTCAGGTACACCAAACGTAAGTGCTCGCGGCACATACGGCGCCGGGTAGGGCTCCGTGTGATTGAACGGTTGCGAACGCCCCCCCTCGCGCAATGTCAGAATGTCGCGATGCCCTTCGGTCACGAGCAACGCAGTGCGCGCGGTCTGGCCCGTGATGATGGCGTTGATCGCATGTGTGGTCCCGTGAATGAACGTGTCAGCCCGGGACAGGAATCGCTCGAGCGGCTCGCGGTGCTGGCGAGCCGCCAGCTCGAGCGCGTCGAGGACCCCTTTTACGGGATCGCTTGGGGTCGTCGACGCCTTGAAGAGCTCGATGCGCCCATCATCGAGCTCGACGATCAGATCGGTAAAGGTTCCCCCGGTGTCCGTGGCAAGCCGCATCCGCACTCCCGCTCGTAAGTCCTGAGGCTGCTGGCCATCAGGGCTAAATATTCGAATATAATGCCCAATAAATGGGCCATTCCGGGCTTTATACCCGAATATATTCGAAGATTCTAGTGCCAGGAGGCTCGTGCGATCCTGCTCAGGATCGCCGTCGGCGCGGCCGCTGAGCTTCCTCCTTCTGGACTCGATCCTGAATGAGCCGTACGGACCAGTTTGCGTGATACCTGATGACCGCCGCGGCGGATTCCGCATCCCCGGCCATGACGGCCTCGTGCATGCGTCGATAGTTGGTTAGATAGCCGTCGATGTTGGCGTGCACGTCGATGAGCTCGGCCAGGTAGCGATCCCAATACGGCAGGCTCAACCGAAGCAGTGCTGCATCCACGAAGTCATTCCCGCCAAGCCGATGGGCGGCCCAATGCCACTCGTTCAAGCGCAGGAGAAATTTGACAGGCGAGACGGCGAGTGGCTCGCGGGCGATCTCCTGATATTTGGCCACGAGCTCACTCGCGTCTGCGCCGCGGGCAACAGCGGCGGCTGCCAGGCTGAGTCCCAATCCAGCGATCGCGGCGATGACTTCCCATAGCTGCGCCACCTCCCGTGCGCTGATGGGACGCATGACGGCTCCTCGATCCGGCAACAGGTCGAGTACGCCACGGCCGGCGAGGATGCTGAGCGCCTCACGCACGGGCGCGATACTGAGGCTCAAGGTCGCCGAAATGCGCGCAGCATTCACGCGCGAGCCGGGTTGAAGGCGCCCGGCGTCCATTTCCGCCAGGATGAAATCCAGGACACGCTCGACCGCAGGGACTCGCTTGCCTTCTTCCCGGTCCGCTGCTTCGTCTAATGACACGGTGTAGCGCTCCCCGATCGATTTTCCGCCGACTGATAACGTGCGCTGGCGTGCAAGGCCGCTCCCTCCGACTGAGACTGACTCGGTTCTTCGAAGATTTCGCCGCCGCCGACCCGCAGAGCGGGCCGCCGGTCGAGCTCAAATGATAGGACGCCGCCCAGGGCTCGCGCCGCCTCTGCGCGGCTCCGCGAGCACTGCCACACCACCGCATTCCCGAGGCGACAAACCAAGTCGCGCTTGACCAATGCCATATCTTCGAACATTCTACGACCAAGGAGGCCATCATAAGGCCTTTTAAGCTCGTATCCACGAATATACAGACCTTCATCGGTCGCCGCGAGATCAATCCATCCGCCTGCAGGGGTCGTACGATGCGAAAAAACAACACTCGGGACTCGATCGCTCTAAGTGCCGCCTTGACGTTGAGCCTTGTCGTTTCGGAGCAGGTCTTCGCCGACGAGGACCCATCCGACAGTCAGCTTCAGGAGGTGGTCGTCACCGCTCAGAAGCGGTCCGAGAACGTGCAGAACGTCGGCATCTCCATCGCCGCTTACTCCGCCTCGGAGCTCAAATCGGCCGGAGTCACCGGTGTCGCGGATCTCGCCCGGTTCACGCCCGGGCTTGGGCTCTCGGGGGCCTTCGCCAATCAGAACACGTCAATCTCCATTCGCGGCGTCACGCAGCAGGACTTCAACGCCATATCCGAAGGGCCGAATGCGGTCTACATCGACGAAGGCTACATCGGCATCAACAACATCTCCGCGGTCGGCCTGTTCGACCTCGATCACGTTGAAGTGCTGAAAGGGCCTCAGGGCACCTTGTATGGGCGCAACGCGACAGGTGGAGTGCTGAACATTCTGACGGGCAATCCGTCCCCGACCTTCGGGGGCTATGCCGAATACACGTACGGGTCATATAACACCCAACGTTTCGAGGCTGCCGTGACGGGCCCCCTCATCGGCGACCGGGTCACCGGCCGGCTGGCGGTTCTCTACGATCACAACGGCTCCTACGTTACCAACCTGGCTCCCACGGGCAGCGATCTCGGCGGCATGACCGACTGGGGAGTCAGGTCAAAACTCGACATCAAGCTCACCGATGACCTGGACGTGCTGCTCACCGGCTTCATGACCCGGTGGTCAGGCTCCTGGGGCGCCTACTTCAGCCTGCCCTATACGCCCGTTTACGCAGGTACCGGCGCCCTCACCCGCCAGGTCAATTCGGTACCCGCCCCCATGAGCCTCCTGTGGCCGACGAACACATCCAATCCGGACTCCCTGACCCTGGATGCACACGACGCGCAGAACCATGGCGATTTCCAGAATATGGAAGGAGGCAATGTGCGCGCTACTTACGACGTCGCGGGATGGACTTTTTCCGCGATCAGCGATTACAAGCACTTCGCATCGCGACTGCTCCTCGATGACACGGCGCTTCCGGTCTCGTTCTT
>DASZVD010000414.1:0-4234 GCA_035547375.1 Steroidobacteraceae bacterium | reverse complement strand
GGAAGATCGAGTCCGCAGGTGGAGATTCCATTCAGGTGCCGGAGAGCTAGGAGGGCATGATGAACGAGATCGCACTCGCCATCCGCGTCCTCGTGGCGTTGATTTTCCTGACGGCGGCGCTCGGTAAGCTGCGCCACCGCGCGGTACTCCGAGGTGTCGTGGCGAACTACCGGCTGCTGCCGGAGCTCGCGGTTCCGGCGTTCGCGTTTGCGCTGTCGCCGGTCGAGGTCGCGGTGGCAGCTGGACTGCTGTTCGCTCCTGTTGGCTGGCCCGAAGTACTGGCAGCGGTGCTCCTGACGGCGTTCGCCATGGCTATGGGCATCAACATCGCACGCGGCCGTCGCCACATCGACTGCGGCTGCTTCCAGAGTGCTCTCAAACAGACTCTGAGCTGGGTGCTGGTGGCGCGCAACGCGGGGTTGGTGCTGCTCCTGTCGGTGCCGCTGATCGTCCCGGAAGGAGCTCTGTCCGCGGCCGCGGCGATGGAGGCTCTGCTGACCGGCACCGTGCTGTTCGTTCTCCTGCAGAGCCTGAATGTCCTGTGGAGCGTCGTGCCGGCCTGGCGGCAGCGCCACTCCCTTATCGCTGGAGCGAAAAAATGACGATGACCCTTTCACTGTGGATGCTTTGGGGCGTGGTGATCATTCTAGCGCTCACCGTTCTGGCGCTGGCGCGTCAGGTCGGAGTGTTGCACGAGCGGGTGGCGCCGGTTGGCGCACTGCTGAGCGGCGCAGGTCCCGGTGTCGGCGAGGCGGCGCCGCGCCTGGAGCTCCAGGCACTGGCCGGCAACACGGTCACAGTGGGCGGCAGGCTGGCGCAGGGCAGAGCGTTGCTGCTGCTGTTCGTCTCGCACACCTGTCCGATCTGCAAGAAGCTGATTCCCGTCACGCAGGACTTCACGAAGACCGAGCGGCTGGACGTGCTGTACGCCGGCGACGCGGACCTCGCCGAGCAACACAGGCTGATCACGCAGTTCGGTATCGACGGCCGCCGCTTCGTCAATGGCCCACAGATCGGCCTGGCGTTCCGGGTGGACAAGCTGCCGTACGCCGTGCTTCTGGACGAAGAGGGTGTTATCTCGGCCAAAGGGCTCGTCAACAGCCGCGAGCATCTCGAGAGCCTCATCATCGCGAAGGAGAGCGGCTTCGCGACGCTGCAGTCGTACCTCAAGGCCCAGCCGGAGGCTGCGCGATGACGTCGCACTTCGATGAGCTGAGCGAACGCCTCACCCGAAATCTAGCCCGCTTCTCCTCGAGGCGCGGCTTTCTCTCGAAGCTCGGCGCCGCGCTGCTCGCGGCTCCGGTGCTGCCGCTGCTGCCGGTGGCGCGAGCTGCGAACGGCGAGCAGCCGAAGACCGATTTCGAGCGCAACGCGCAGGCGGCCGACGACACCAAGTGCAACTACTGGAAGTACTGCGGTTCCGACGGGGTGCTGTGCAGCTGCTGCGGCGGCGGGCATCACAGCTGTCCCGCGGGCGCCGAGCCTTCGCCCATCTCCTGGATCGGCACCTGCATGAATCCGGAGGATGGCAAATCCTACGTCATCGCCTACCGCGACTGCTGCGGTAAGCCCGCCTGCAGCGCCGGCAAGTCCTGCTGGTGCGACAACTCCGATCGCGAGCTGCCGACCTACCGCTCCGCGCTCAACAACGACATCATCTGGTGCTTCGGCAACTCTTCGGCGATGTACCACTGCTCGACCGCAGCACTGATCGGCGCAGTGAAGTGAAGCGCAGCCGGCAGCCACGACGCAAGGGGGACAATCGGATCCGGCGGATGGCGTTAGGGATCACTGCCTGCGCACTTGCAGGGTTGCCGGCCGCTGCGCGTGCCGAGGTGCAACAACTTCCGGCTCCCCGTGCGAGCTATCTGCTGAGCTGCGGGGGGTGCCACGGCCTCGATGGAGTTTCCAACTCGAGTCTCGTGCCCGACCTCAAGGACCAGGTCGGGTACTTCCTCAATCTGCCGGAGGGCCGCAGCTATGTGGTCCGGCTGCCGAACGTGGCGTTCTCCATCACCACCGACGAGGCGTTGACCGGTCTCCTGAACTACGTCGTTTTCACTCTCGGTGGTGCCAGCGTACCCGCGGGCACCAGGCCGTACACCGTGCGTGAAGTGGCGCAGCTGCGCCGGCGCCCACTGACCGAGGTCAGCCTGCTGCAGTTGCGGCGGGAAATGGTGCGTACGCTGATCGACCAGTACAACGCGACCACGCAGCTGCGGCGTTACGGGGAAGACGACTATGCCAACCAATCTCCACCATGAGCTCGATGAGTCATGAAAAGAATTGACCTCATACAGCGGATCTCCAGAGCCCTTCTCGGTGTCGCCATGACGTCGTTGGCGGTCGGCACGCTCCTGCCGGCTGCCTTGGCGGCGGATGCAGCCGCAGGGCCGGCCATCGGCAGTGAAAGCGACGGTGACACTGTCGGAGAAGTGATCATCACGGCCAACAGGCGCGCTGAGAATCTGCAGACCGTCCCCACTTCGGTGTCCGCCGTGACCGCCGAGCAGCTCAAGGATTTGGGCGTCACTTCGACGACCGCGATCGCTCAGTACGTTCCCGGCGTTCAGCTCATGACGGTGAACAGCAATACCGACAACTTCTTCTCCATCCGCGGCGCGACTCAGAACGACTACGCCGAGCACGAGGAGAGCCCGGTTGCGGTCTACATGGACGGTGTCTATCTCAGCCAGGCAGCGGGCACCTCGGCTCTGCTGTTCGACACCGAGCGCGTCGAGGTGCTGCGCGGGCCGCAGGGCACCCTGTTCGGTCGCAACGCCACGGCCGGCCTGGTGCAATACATCTCGAAGGCGCCAACCGACCACGCGGACGGCTACTTCGAGACCTCCTACGGGAACTACAACGCCAACCACACCGAGATCGCCTTCGGCAACGGGTTCGCGCCCGGCTGGTCCTTCCGGATTTCCGCAGCCAACGATTACATGGATCCGTATCTGAAGAACGCCCTGTATCCAGACAAGGGCGCCGGCAACAGCAACAGCCGCGCGCTACGCATGCAGCTGAAGTGGGAGCCGGGCGAGCATTTCGACGGCACCCTCAACCTGCACGGCGTCATCCTGAACGACCGCGCCGGCCTCTACAAGTTCATGAACGTTTATGCCGATCCGAACGACCATCTCCTGTCGGCTTTCGTTCCAGCCAATCTCAACCCCTGGGGCACGTGCGACGGGTGCGACATCCTGGGCTATCGAACGCCGTCGAGCTACGACTACTACACGAGCGCCGCGGACATCGTGGGCTATAACAAGGAGCACATGCTCGGCAGCACCTTGACGCTGCACGGCCGCTTCGACGGACTGACATTGACCTCGATCTCTGACTTCAGTCAGTACTACAAGGACTACAACGAGGACAGCGAGAGCACGCCGCAGGACTTGGTTCAGTTCTGGACGTCGGTGGACACGAAGCAGTATTCCCAGGAGCTCCACCTGGACAACGGTGCGGATGGGCCGGTGCGCTGGGTCGCGGGCGTCTACGCCCTGAAAATGAACGGCAAGTACGACGAAGGCAACGGACAGGGGGAGGAGTATTTCGAGCTGATTCCCTACGGTCCCTATCCCGGCGGCGACCAGCGCTACACCATCGATACCAAGTCATGGTCGGAGTTCGCGCAAAGCGAGTTCGACCTGGTAAAGAGCCTGACGCTCACCGTCGGCGGCCGCTGGAGCACGGAAGAGAAGACCTTCAACTACGACTGGTACGGCCAGACCGCCGGGTTCAAGGGCTCGCCCTATGTGAGCTCCACCCCGTTCTTCCAGATCAATCCCAGCCTGTCCGGCGATGCCGCCCGGATCCACCGTAGCGACTGGTCGGGCAAGGTCGCCCTCAACTACCAGATCACTCAGGACGTCATGCCGTATGTGAGCTGGAACAAGGGCCTGAAGGCAGGCGGGTTCAGCGCGGCCGGCAATCCGCTCCTGCCCATCAATCTCTTCAAGTTCGACGAAGAGAAGCTGTACGCGTACGAGGTCGGCGTCAAGACCGAGGCCTTCGATCATCGGCTGCGCTTCAACGCCGATGTCTTCAAGTACTCCTACGTCGGTTACCAGGCGTTCAACACCATAGGCATCTACAACTACATCACCAACAATCCGGGCAAGATGCGCGGCGGTGAGGCGGAGCTGACTGTGGTGCCTCTGACGGGGCTCACCGTTCGTGCGGGCCTGGCGCTGCTCGATGCCTGGATCCGCAACATCGCCCTGCCCGACGG
>DASZVD010000413.1:0-8888 GCA_035547375.1 Steroidobacteraceae bacterium | reverse complement strand
ATTCTCCACCGGCAGCCGCGCACGTTGCTCAATCTCGCGTGGCTCCTCACTCGCAATTTGCGCTTCGGCGAAACACGCGCCCTCCTCGACCGGGTCGGCAAGTTGCTGGAGCAATTCGCGGCCACCGAGCAAGTGCCCGCGAAGGAGCTGCGTGGCCTGCGCGACCTGCTGAGCCACCGCGAGATGATGCTGGCGGCCGCTCACGACGACGCGACCCAGGTCGACGAGCAGTGCAGGCGGTTGATCGACGCTTTCCCGGAAGACACGCATCTGTACCTGGCCGGCACTATCTACACTCAGCTGCTGTACGCGCAGCGCGAGCAGTATCAGCTGGGGGAGCTCGAGCGGCTCACGGCGAAGGCGCAGGGTATTCTCGCGCGCTCCTCGTACAGCTTCGCCTCCATCGCCCTGCAAGCAGGCATCGGCCCTTCGCTGTTCTTCGCTGGCCGCACGGACGCGGCGATCCGCTCCCTGGAGCAAGGCCTTGCCGAAGGTATCCGCTTCGGCGGCCGGTATTCGGCGCTCGCGGCGCTGCCGGCGCTCCCGTTGAGCGAGATCGCGTACGAAGGCAACGACATCGATCGGGCGGAGCAACTGGTCCAGGACGCTCTGCCCTACGCGACCGAGCTCGGATTCGTCGACCAGCTGATGCCGGGTTACCTGACTCACGCGCGCATCCGCCGGGCGCGTGGGGACCTCCCCGGCGCATTGCAGGCGTTGGATGTCGGCATCGGCATAGCGCTGGAACGGCGCCTGGAGCGCCTGCGGCTCGCCCTGGTCTGCGAGCGGATCAAGATGATGATTCAAGCGGGCGATGTCCGCGAGGCCATTCAATTCGCCCGCGCGGCCGACATTCCCGAGGACTCGCAGGGCTTGTTGCCGCGGCGTCCGGCCAGCACGGCGGACGAATGGCGCGCCCTGGCCTGGGTCAGGCTGGCCCTGAGCGAGACCCAACTTCAGGAAGCGCTCGCCGTGGCGCGCCAGTGGCGCAGCTTCTGCGCCACGCGCGGCGCCGTGCGGTCGCTGGTTCGATGGGATCTGCTCATCGCGCAGGCCTTGCTGGTTCGGGGCGACAACCTCGCCGCCCGCCGCGCGCTGCGCGAAGCCATTACTCATGCCGCCGCCAGCCGCTTCGTCCGCAGCTTCATCGATGAAGGCCCGCGGATCCGCACGCTGCTGGAAAGTGCCTGCGACTCCAACCTGGAGGTACTGCACCCGACGGATGCCTTCGCCGCGGAGCTGCTGGAAACGTTCACTCAGACCAGCGCCACGAGCCGCTCGCGAGCCCAGGCCGAGCCGGGCACCCCGGCGGAAGGACTCTACGGCAAGTTCAGCTTGAAGGAGCGCGAGATCCTGAGCCTGGTGAGCTCCGGCATGCGCAACCGCGAAGTCGCGCAGAAGCTGGGGATGACCGAAGGGTCGGTCAAATGGTACATGCAACAGGTGTACGACAAGATCGGCACCCGCCGGCGCCTGCAGGCGGTCGAGCGGGCCCGACGCTACGGCATGATCGCCTGAGGTCTCTTCAGCGACAACCCGCCATCCCACCGTCCAGGAAGAGCGCCGCACCCGTCAAATAACTCCCCGCGCGGGAGCACAGAAACAGACACGCCCCGACGATGTCATCCGCTTTTCCCAAGCGCCCGAGCGGCACCCGCGCGACCAGGCCGGCGAGCGCCGCGGCATCCTCCCGGATGTGCGCCGTCATCTGCGTGGGAAAGAACCCCGGCACGATGACATTCACGGCGATGTGATGCCCGGCGAGGTCCGCAGCCAGCACGCGTGAGAGGTGTTGGATCGCCGCCTTGCTGGCCGCGTAGGAATAGGCGTTCAGCCGCTCCACGACGGCGCCGGCGAGGGAGCCGATATTGATGACTCGGGAGGGTGCTCCGGGGCTGCCCGCGGCTCGCAGCAGGTCGAGCAATTCCCTGACCAGGGTAAAGGGCGCCTGGACATTGACCGCCATCACTGCCCCCCACGCTTGGTCAGGAAAGGTGGCGAGCGGCGCGCCCCAGGTACGCCCGGCGTTGTTGACGAGAATGTCGAGGCGGCTCTCGCGCTCCCGCAACCGCTGAGCCAACGACACCGCCGCCTCGGGTTGCCCCAGATCGGCCGCAAGACCCACACAGCCGGTCCCCAGCTCACGCGCGGCTCGTTCCGCGGCATCGGCTTTGCGCGAGGTAATGTAGACCCGGGCGCCCGCCTCGAGCAGGCCCTGCGCCATCATTCTCCCGAGGCCGTGCGCTCCGCCCGTGACCAGCGCGACCTTCCCTCCGACATCGAACAGGTCGCTCACAGGCATGATGGCCTCACACCGACACCACGATCTTGCCCATCCCGTGCGCTCGCTCCAGGTGACTCAAGGCGAGCGCGGCATCAGCCAACGCGAAAGTCCTCTCGATGACGGGCCGGATGCGGTGTTTCTCCATGAATGCCAGCAGCGAGCGCAGCTCCTGCAAGGTGCCGACGTTCGTCCCGACCAGGGTCAGGTTCTTCAGGAACAGCTCCGGGGCCGTGCAAGGGAACTGCGCTCCGCCCGTCGAACCGTAAATGACGACACGGGCACCCCGCTTGAGGGACCTGGAATAGCCCGCATAGGCGGTAGCAGGCGCCCCGTCGAGCACGACGTCGATGCCGTCCGCCGCCTTGCGCAAGGCCTTGGGCCATGCCTCGTCCTTGTAGTTGAATCCGGCCGTCGCGCCCAACTTCTGCGCCTGCTCGAGCGTAGCCACGCTGCCGCTCGTAACGAGAGCCTTGGCACCCATCGCCACCGCGATCTGCAAAGCGAACGTGGCAACTCCTCCACCCACACCCGTGATCAACAACGTCTCGCCGGCCGCCAGCGCGGCCTTCGTGGTCAAGCCCCGCCAGGCCGTCAACGCGGCGAGCGGTATGGCAGCGCTCTCCTCGAACGACAGATAATCGGGCTTGGCGAGCGCGTTCGCCACGGGCACGCAAATGTATTGGGCCAGGGTTCCCGGACCGGGCATCCCCAGGAGCCCGAAGCTCTCCGCGGGCAGGCGCGCATCGTCGCCCCAGCGCAGCCCCGGATACAACATGACAGCCACGCCGAGCAGGCTCGCGGGCACGCCCTCGCCCACCGCATCGACGACTCCGGCACCGTCGCAACCCAAGGTGCAGGGCAGCTGCATCCCGGGGTATTGCCCGCGCGTAATCCAAAGCTCGCGGTGATTGAGCGCGGCGGCCCTGATGGCGACCCGAACCTCTCCGGGAGCGGGCTCCGGCCGCTCGATCTCGCCAAACTGCGCGCCGGCCGGGCCGACGGCCTCGGTCAGGCGCCACGCCCACATGTTGGACTTCGAGCTCGCCATGACTAGAACGAGCGGGGCAGCCCCAGGCCCTCGGCGATCGCGTTTCGAGCCATCTCGTTCGTGATCGGCCCGATGCGCCACAGCCGCGCGTCGCGCCAGTAGCGCTGCATGTCGGTCTCGGCCGAATACCCCATGCCGCCCAGGATCTGGATCCCGAGGTCTGCAGCCTGGACGGCGTGCTCCGAGGCCATCACTTTCAACATGGTCGCCTCGAGATGACAGGGCCTGCCCTGTGACTGCAGATGGGCCGTGTAGTGCAGCATGAGCTCGACCGACTGCCTCCAGGTCGCGATGTCGGCGACATAGTGCTGCAGGCATTGGAACTCGCCGATGGTCCGGCCGAACGCCTTGCGCTGCTTCATGTACTCCAGGGCGTCCTCCAGCACCCCGTCCATGACGCCCGTGCAGAAAGCCGCGACCATCAGCCGCTCGTTGTTCAACGTCGGCAGCAACATGTACCACGCTTTGCCGGGCTCCCCGAGCACCAGCGAGTCGGGCACGAAAACCTTCTCCAGGTGAACCGAGCAAGAGCCCATCGCCCGCATGCCGAGCTTCGGCAGGGGCGTGATCTTCACGCCTGGCGACTTCGTCGGCACCCAGAAGAGAGTGACCCCCTGGTGCCGCTTGGCCACGTTCTTGTCGGTCCGCGCGAGGAGCAACAGGTAGTCCGCGACGTGCGCCGACGAGCTCCAGATCTTCTCCCCGCTCAAAACCCAGCCGCCGTCCGCGCGCACGGCTTCGGTTCGCAGCGCTCCGAGAACGTCGGTCCCCCCACCAGGCTCGGTGAACGCGATCGCCGCGCGCAACTTGCCCGCCGCGATCTGCGGGAGAAACTTCTCCTTCTGCTCCTTGGTCCCGTACACCCCGATGGACTTTCCTCCGGCGAAGGAAGTGATGCCCCAGATCCAGGCGAGACCGCCCAGGGAGCGCGCCAACGCCCGGGCAAGGATCATCTGCGTGAACACATCGCCGCCCTGGCCGCCATACTGCTCATCGATGCCGATGCCGTGGAAGCCCGCCTCCGTGAGCTTGTCCCACAAGGCGAACGGATAGTTGTGCTCGTCGCGCTCGAGCTCGCGCGACCAGCTCTTGGGGACCTCCGCCTGCACCCACCTGTTGACGGAGTCACGGAACGCCTGCTGCTCTTGATTGAGTTCGAAATCCATGCGGAGTCTCCGGACGGGTGCGTCACGAGGGGTCGTTGCCGCCGATTCTCCAACCCCAGCCGGCCCGAACACCTATCGAAAGATAGAATTCCCGCGGCCCACCGCGACGTAGTCTGGCCGCGAGGTGAGCGGAAGGAGCGAGCTGATGAGTGAATCCGACATGCCGCAGCGCACGCGCGATAGACGACCGGCAACGGTCGCGCAAATGAATGCTCTCAACGCAACGATCCCCTACAGCGCCTGGCTCGGCGCGGAAGTGGTGGCGGCTGACGGTGACAGCGTCCGGGTGCGCATTCCCTGGAGAGTGGAATTCGCGGGCGCGCCCGGAATGACTCACGGAGGCGTGCTCGCCGGAGTGATCGACATGACGGCCTATATGGTCCTGATGGCCGTGCAAGGCAGCGCAGGCCCCACGATCGACATGCGCGTCGACTTCCACCGCAGCACCGTCAATCAAACCTTCTTCGCCGTCGGAAAACTGCTGCGGGCCGGAGCGACGATCTGTACGGTGGACGTGCGCATCAACGACGCGGAGGAGCGGCTCATCGCCAGCGGCCGCTGCGTCTTCCTCAGTCAATCCCGAAGAGCGGAAATCAGCCTTGAGTCGACCCCCCATTCTTCCAACACGTCCCAGGTATCCGCCCCGGCCTCGCGCGGCGGCCGCGGGTGAGCCGGCTTGGTGCGCGAGAAGCGTGGTGCGGGGGCGTTCTGCGTCACTCCACCGACATCGACAAACACGTCGCGCGCGCGATTGTGCGGGTGCGCCGTCGCCTCCTCGAGAGTCAGCACGGGCGTGACGCAAGCATCGCAATCCGCGAACACGGCACACCATTCATCCCGCGTCCGGGTCAGGAAGATCCGCGTCAATTCCGCTTTGAGCTCCGGCCAGACCCGCTCACGAGTCCGTGCATCGAGCGACGGATAGCCCGCCGCGCGCCAGCGCGAATCGTCCATGCCGAGGCGCTGCAGGAAATTTCGGTAGAACTGCGGCTCGAGAGGCGCCACCGCCAGGTGCCGGCCGTCGCCGGTCGCGTACACGTCGTAGTAATGCGCGGCGCCGCCAAGGAGATGTGAGCCCGTTCGATCGTCGAATTGCCCTGCGGCGCGATATCCGAAGAACATTGCCATGAACGAGGCCGCGCCATCCAACATTGCGGCATCGACGACCTGTCCCTTACCGGAGCGGCGTGCCTCGAAGAGCGCGGACACGACTCCGAACGCGAGCAGCAACCCGCCGCCACCGAAGTCGCCGATGACATTCAGCGGCACGACGGGCTTGCCGCCGGTGGGACCGATCTGGTGCAGCACGCCGGCCAGGCCGATGAAATTGAGATCATGGCCGGCCGCCTGGGCGAGCGGCCCGTCCTGGCCCCAGCCGGTCATCCGGCCGTACACCAGCCGCTCATTGCGGGCGAGGCAGACCTCCGGCCCCAGGCCCAACCGCTCGGCGACCCCGGGTCGAAACGCCTCGACGAGCACATCGGCTCGCTCGATGAGGGCGAGGGCCGCATCCCGCGCCGTGGCCTGCTTGAGATCCAGTGCCAGCGAGCGCCGGTTGCGCAACAATGGCGAGGCCGCGGGCGTATCGGGATGGCCGCCCGGCCGATCGATCCGCACGACTTCGGCGCCGAGGTCGGCCAACATCATGCAGCCGTACGGCGCGGCTCCTATGCCGCCGAGCTCGACGACCCGGACCCCGGTCAGCGGCCCGCTCATGACAGCTTGCGCTCGTCCAGCCCGAGACTGCGTCCGATGATCTCCTTCATGATCTCCGAGGTGCCTGCGAAGATTCTCATGACCCGTGCATCCGTATAGAGCCGGCTGATCGGGTATTCGTCCATGTAACCCGCCCCGCCGTGCAGTTGCACGCAGCGGTCCGCCACGCGGCCCGCCAGCTCGGTGGCGAGCAATTTCGCCTCCGCGGCGAGCTCCGGTGTCAATCGGCTCGCGTTGTATTCCAGCACACACTGATCCACCAGCGTCTGCACCGCATCGATTTCCGCACGCATCTCGGCCATCACGAACCGGCTGTGCTGAAACGCACCGATGGGTTTGCCGAAGGCCCGCCGCTCACGCACGAACCGTAGTGTGAGGTCGAACGCCGTCTGCGCGAGAGCCGCGGCATCGATGGCGCTGATGAGGCGCTCGCCGCTCAGGAATTGACTGAGATAGGTGAAACCCTGCGTCGGGTCGCCGAGCACGTGCGTCTTGGGCACCCGCACCTCGTCGAAAAACAACTCGGAAGTGTCCTGGGCGTGCAGCCCCATCTTGTGCAGCCGCCGGCCGCGCCTGAACCCCTGCATGCCCGCCTCGACGACGAACAGGCCTATGCCGTAGCGCTGCCCCGGAACCGTGCGGGCGGCAACAATGATCAGATCGGCGAGCTGCCCGTTGGAAATGTACGTCTTCGAGCCCTTCAACACCCAGCAATCGTCGTGCTCTTCCGCCGCAGTGAGCAGACCCGCCAGATCGCTCCCGGAATGCGGCTCGGTCATGGCGATGGCGAGTATGCTCTCGCCGCGGACGCAGGGCGGCAGCCACAGCCGTTTCTGTGCCTCGGTACCGAGCTTGCCGAGGTAGGGTGCCACGAGCCCCGAGTGAAGTTGGATGTAGAACCCGGGCTCGCCGTGCGCCATGTTCTCCTCGTACACGATCTGCTCGTAGCGAAAGTCGTCACAAGCGGCGCCGCCATACTCCTCCGCCGCCCACATCAGCAGATATCCCTGTTCCGCCGCTTTCGCGTAGGCCCAGCGATCCACGTAGCCCTGTGCACGCCAGGCCGCGGCATGGGGCCCGATCTCCTTCTGGAAGAAGCGCCGCACCGAAGCGCGAAACGCCTCGTGCTCAGGCTCGAATATCAGGCGTCGCATAAAACGGCTCGTTGCGCTCGGCCCGCCTGCGCAGCCAGGCAGAGGGCGCAAATCTCGGCCCATAGGCCTCTGCCATGCGTTGGCATTCGGTGACGAAGCGCCGGATCCCCACGGTATCGATGAACGAGAGCGTGCCACCCGTCCAGGAAGGGTATCCCCAGGCCAACACCGAGCCCACGTCACCATCAGCGGGATCCGTCAAGACACCCTCCTCGAGACACCGCGCCGTCTCCAAGGCCTGGATATACAGTAAGCGATCCTTGACCTCCTGTAGAGACGGTTGCACCGCTGTCGGCGGAAAGGCCTGCGCCAGGCCGGGCCACAGATGCTTTTTCCGCTCGGCCGGGTAGTCGTAAAAGCCCTTGCCCTGGCGCTTTCCGGGACGCCCGAGCTCTTCCAGCATGCGCTGCAGCACTCCATGGCCGCAAGGCTCGACGAAGGCCGCGCCCGCCTCGGCTCGATACTCCTCGATGATCTTCCAGGGCAATTCGAGCGTCACTTCGTCCAGCAGCGCCAGCGGTCCCACCGGGAATCCCGCGAGCCTCGCCGCATTCTCAATGAGAGCGGGCGCCACGCCGGCGGCCAGGAGAGCCATGCCTTCGTGAATGAAGGTCTGGAAAACCCGGCTCGTGTAGAAGCCGCGGCTGTCGCGTACGAGAATCGGTGTCATCCGCAGCTGAGAGACGAAATCCAACGCGGCCGCCAAGGTTGCCTCGTCGGTGAGCTTTCCGACAATGACCTCCACGATCGGCATCCGCTCGACCGGCGAAAAGAAGTGCAGCCCGATGAACTTCCCGGGGCGAGCGCTCGCCTGCGCGAGGCGGGTAATGGGCAAAGTGGAAGTGTTCGTCGCGATGACGGCCTCCGAGGCAATCACCGCCTCGGTCGCCCGCGTGACCTCGGCTTTGATCGCGACGTCCTCGAACACAGCCTCGACGACCAGATCACAGCCGGCCAAGGAGGCGAAATCCCCGGTCGTCTGCACACGACCGAGAACGAGGTCCGCCTGCTCCCGGGTGCGCCGTCCTCGTTGCACCTCCTTTGCGAGGATGGCCGCGTAGCGCGCCTTGCCGCTTGCGGCAAGCTCGGCCGACCTGTCCAACAGGACGACATCGATGCCCGCGCCCGCGGCGACGTAGGCGATCCCGGCCCCCATCATCCCGGCACCCAATACCCCGAGACGACCGACCCTGTGTTGCGGCACTCCACGCGGGCGCCGGGCCAGCTTACCCGCCTCGCCCTTGTTCACGAATCCGGTCCGGATGATGTTGCGCGCCACCGGGTGGGTGAGCAGCTGGGCGAAATACTTGGACTCGAGGTGCAAGGCCCGGTCGAAAGGCAACATCGTGCCCTCGAAGACGCACCGCAGAATGGTGATCGGCGCCGGGTAGTTGTGTTGCGTCCGAGCCGCGATCGCGGTCGCCTGCAGGCTCATCGCGGTGGCGATCGTGCCGTTCAGCAAGCCCGCCGACGGCTTGTAACCCTTGCGATCCCATGCGCGCGTGGGATCCGGCTTGCTC
>DASZVD010000412.1:0-3247 GCA_035547375.1 Steroidobacteraceae bacterium | reverse complement strand
GGAGGGCCCGAGGAAAGGGATCACGAAGTAGGGGCCTTTGTGTATGCCCCAGTGGCCGAACGTGAGGCCCAGGTCGTTGACGTTTTTTTCCAGGCCCGCATCGGTGGCCGGGTCCAACAGGCCACCGATGCCGAGGGTGGTGTTCATGACGAAGCGCCCGGTGTCCCGGCCGAACGTCTTGAATCGGCCTTGCAACAGGTCGTTCACCATGACGATCGGATAGTCCAGGTTGTCGAAGAAGTTGCTGATGCCGTTGCGCATCCACTGCGGCGTCGCATTCTTGTAGCCGCGGGCGATCGGGCGCAGCACCGCGTGGTCGACCTTGGTGTTGAAGTTGAAGGTGGTGCGGTTCATCCGCTCCCACGGGTCGCGGGGGTCGCGCTTCGCGGGGGCGGCCGCACAGGCGCACAGGGTGAGGAGGGTGACGGTGAGCGCGGTGACCCGGGTTGTGGACTGCATGGGACTCGTGCGAGCTCTCAGGTAGCGCGCATTGTATCAGCCGACGCTGAGGGGTCTCTCCCCCTTTAGGGGCCCGCCATGCTCGTTTTGCGTAGTTTCGCGGTCGCCAGGTATTCGCGGACCTCATCCAGGCGCGCCTGGTAGCGCTGGCGCTGGATCTGAGTCAGGTTGGAGCACGACAGCGCAAGTTGATATTGCGTGGCCGCCAGCGGCAGGTTGCCGCCCGCCAGCTGGTATTCGCCCATGTAGTAATAGGCGTCTCCGGTGTCACCCGCGGCACTCGCCGCATTCGCGGTGAGCCGGATCTGTTCAGGGGTGGGCGGCACGTTGTTGAAGAGGTCGAGCAGCACGGCGTGAGCTTCCTTCGCATTGCCGGCGGCGATGAGTGATTCGGCGTAGCGGACGGTCACGGGCACGTTGCGTGGGAAGAGCTTCACCGCATGTTTGAACGTGCCCAAGGCGTCGTTCGTCTGCCCGGCTTTGACCTCCGCCTGGCCCAAAGCCGAGTGGAGCATGATGAGCCCTTCGTGCTCCTTCGTGAGCTCGAAGAGAATCTTCTGGGCCTCGACCGGGCGGTTGTCAGCCATGAGAGCCAACGCTTCGCCGTAACGCGTGGCCATGTCGTTCTGGCCTTGGGCAAGCCTTGCCGCGTAAACCTTCTCGATGTCCGTGTCGCCAGGGGCCGTCAGGACCCGAACCCGCTCGCGCACGAGCGCATAGCTCAAGGAGTCCTTGGCCTTCCGTGGTGGAAACTGCGCGGCCCGGGCGCGCGCTTCGGCGATACGGTCGGTCGTTACCGGGTGGTCGACGAGCATCGCAGGGATGTACGTGGCGGCGAGGCCCTCCTTGCGGGAGAGCACTTCGAAGAAGTTGCCCATGGCCTGGGTGTCGAAGCCGGCGCCCGCCAGGTAACCGATGCCGACGCGGTCGGCTTCAGCCTCTTCGTCGCGAGTGAAGTTGATCTGCTGCTGCACCGCCAGGCCCTGCGCCGCGGCGATGCCGCCTTCGATGGCCTGGCCGCCGCCGTGACCCACGGCACCGAGCAGGATCGCCGCGAGCATGGCGGCCATGGTCGTGATCGATTGCTGGCTCTGTGCGCGAATCGAGCGGGCGATGTGGTGCTGCGTGACGTGCGCGATTTCGTGGCCCAGCACGCTCGCCAGCTCCGACTCGGTATCGGTCGCGAGAATCAGACCGTAGTTGATGAACACGAAGCCGCCGGGCACGGCGAACGCGTTGATCGCGGAATCCTTGACGACGAAGAACTGGAAGCCTTCCGCTCCGTCCGGGCTCTGTGCCGCGAGGCGATCGCCGATGGAATTCACGTACTCGCTGATCTCGGGGTCTTCGAGCAGCGCGTTCTGGTCACGGAGCTGCTGCACGATGGAGTAGCCCAGCTGGCGCTCCTCCGTGTGCGAGATGATCGTCTGCTCCGGGCTGCCCATGTCGGGCAGCTCGTTCATCACCTGCGACGGCAGGTCGTTGGCCAGGGGGGTTGGGGGCGGGGCCGCGTCGATGACCGACAACGGGGGCGGCTGGATAGGCTCGACGGCCGAGGCGACCGTCGCGATACCCGTGGCGGCAGTGAGGAGCAGCAGGAAAAGGCGGCGCATGATTCGCATTCGACCGGGCCCTGGGTCCTTAAGTTTCCCTACGTATACAGAAACTTACAAAACGTCCGGCGGCAGTGTGTCCGAGTATCCCTCTACGGTGTCCCTATAGCACGTCCGAGCCGCTACAGCATGTCCGAAGCATAGTCGGCGAGCCGCGAGCGCTCGCCCCGCACTAGCGTAATGTGCCCTGAATGGGGCCACCCGCGAAAGCGGTTAACGGCATAGGTGAGGCCGGAGGTCATCTCGGACAAGTAGGGGGTATCGATCTGCGCGATATTGCCGAGGCAGGCCAGCTTCGTTCCCGGGCCGGCCCGCGTGATCAAGGCTTTCATCTGCTTGGGCGTGAGGTTCTGGGCCTCGTCCAGGATGAGATACCGGTTCAGGAAGGTGCGTCCGCGCATGAAGTTCAGGGAGCGGATCTTGATCCGGTTGCGCAGCAAGTCGTTCGTGGCCGCGCGTCCCCAATTGCCGCCTTCCTGGGAGCCGGTGAGCACTTCCAGGTTGTCCATCAGCGCGCCCATCCAGGGCTCCATCTTTTCCTCTTCCGTCCCGGGCAGGAAGCCGATGTCCTCGCCCAGGGGAATGGTCACGCGGGTCATGATGATCTCGACGAAGCGGTTCGTCTCGAGCGTCTGCATGAGCCCGGCGGCCAAGGCCAGCAGCGTCTTGCCCGTGCCGGCCGGCCCCAGAATGGTAACGAAATCGATCTCGGGGTCCATCAGCAGGTTGAGCGCGAAATTCTGCTCGCGATTGCGTCCCGTGATGCCCCACAGGCTGTGCCGCTCGCTGCGGTAGTCGCGCAGCAGCTCGATCACCGCCGTCTCGCCGTTGATCTTGCGCACGATGCCTTCGATGCCCTGGGGACTGTCTTCATACAGCCCCTGGTTGAGCTGCCATTCGTGCACGGCGGGGCCCGTGATCTCGTAGAACGTGCGGTCGGCTTCTTTCCAGGAGCGCATGTCCTTTCCGTGCCGTTCCCAAAAGTCGGTGGGCAGGGCGGTCATGCCGCTATAGAGCACATCCGTGTCTTCCAGCGTCTTGTCGTTGTAGTAATCCTCGGCGTGCACGCCGAGCACCGCGGCCTTGATGCGGAGGTTGATGTCCTTCGAGACGAGGATGACGCGGACTTCCCGCTGCTCCTTCTGCAGAGCAAGCGTCTGCGCCAGGATGGCGTT
>DASZVD010000411.1:0-7950 GCA_035547375.1 Steroidobacteraceae bacterium | reverse complement strand
ACGGTCATGCGCATGCTCGCCGGCGTGCTGCGGCCCGATGCCGGTGAGATCCGCCTGGAGGGGATCGATGTCGTGTCCGATCCGGAGCGCGCCAGGTCCTGTTTGAGTTACATGCCGCAGCGCTTCGGTCTCTATGAAGACATGACCGTCGCCGAGAATATCTTTTTCTATGCCACGCTCTTCGAGGTCCCGGCCAGGGTCCGTCGCGAGCGCGGCCAGGAGCTGCTGCAGGCGGCGGGTCTGCAGCCGTTTCAGCGGCGCCTGGCGGGGCAGCTCTCGGGCGGCATGAAGCAGAAACTCGGCCTGGTCTGCGCGCTGATTCACACGCCGCGCGTACTGCTCCTCGACGAGCCGACGACCGGC
Source organism: Steroidobacteraceae bacterium (assembly GCA_035547375.1). Lineage (GTDB taxonomy): Bacteria > Pseudomonadota > Gammaproteobacteria > Steroidobacterales > Steroidobacteraceae > 13-2-20CM-66-19. Next base: position 7,587 of record DASZVD010000411.1, on the reverse strand, counting down.
GTGGATCCGGTCTCACGGCGTGATTTCTGGGGGATTCTTTACGGGCTGCGCGAGCACGGCGTCACCATCCTGCTTTCCACCGCCTACATGGATGAGGCCGAGCGCTGTTCGCGTCTGGCCCTGCTGCACGACGGAGAGATCCGCCACTGCGATACTCCCGCACGACTGAAGAAGCTGGTGCCGGGGGCATTGCTCGCCGTCGTGACACACGATCCGCGCGGCGCGCACGCGGCGCTCGAGGGCGTGCAGGGTGTGCTCGGCCGGTTGCTCATGGGTGACCGGGTAAACGTCCGTGTGGACGATGCCAATGCCCGCTTGCCGGCGCTGCGCGCCAGGCTGGCCGAGCGCGGCATCGGCGATGCGGAAATCACGCCTATCGAGCTTGGCATCGAGGATGTGTTCGTGGCGTTGTTGGGCTCGGAGAAAGCGGCGTGACGGAGGTCGCGACGGTGGTCGCCGAAGAGCTGACCAAGAAATTTGGTGAGTTCACTGCGGTGAACCGGCTCGACCTGAGCATCGTCAAAGGGGAGGTCGTCGGGTTCATCGGCCCGAATGGCGCCGGCAAATCGATCACCATCCGCATGTTGTGCGGACTCCTGCGGCCGACCGCGGGGCGCGCCGTGGTCGCAGGCTTCGACGTCGGCCGGGAGCCGGAGGCCGTGCGTGAGCACATCGGCTACATGTCCCAGAAGTTCTCGCTGTACGGTGACCTTACCGTGCGCGAGAATTTGCACTTTTTCAGCGGCCTTTATCGCGTGCCGCGGACCGATGTCGAGGCTCGCACCCGGGTGGCCGTTGCCATGGCGGGATTGGAAGGCCGGGAAGACGCGCTCGTACGCACCCTCGCCGGCGGCTGGAAACAGAGGCTCGCGCTCGGCTGTGCCATACTGCACCGTCCGCCGGTGTTGTTTCTCGATGAGCCCACATCGGGAGTCGAGCCCGAGGCCCGCAGAAATTTCTGGGACCTGATCCATCATCTGGCCTCGGAAGGCGTCACGATCCTGGTCTCGACCCACTACATGGACGAGGCGGAGTATTGCAATCGGATCGCGCTGATCGACAGCGGCCGGATCGTCGCGATCGGCAGTCCCGGTGAGCTGCGCCGGCGCGAGTTGGGCGGAACGTTGTATGAGCTCGATTGCTCCGCTCTGGGGGCTGCCTTGGCGGCCCTGCGGCGGGCGCCCGGCGTCACCGACGTGGCGATCTTCGGCGACAAGCTGCACGTACTGATCGGAGACGCAAGCGTTGTAACCGATCTGCCGGGGTTGCTGAAGCGCGCGGGCATCGAGGCCGGGCCGCCGCGGGTCATCAGCCCGAGCCTCGAGGATGTGTTCGTCCAGCTCGTCTCCAGGCCACGCCCGCCGCAGGCTCCTGCATGAACCTGCGGCGCATCTATGCGATTGCGTTCAAAGAGACCTTGCAGGTCTGGCGCGACCCGCGCAGCCTCGCGATCGCGCTGCTCATGCCGCTCATGCAGATGGCATTGCTCGGTTATGGCGTCAGCCTGGACATCAGGCGCGTGCCGCTTTGCATCTACGATCAGGAGCACAGCCAGACCAGCCGTGAGCTGGTACAGCGCTTCATTGCCTCGAGATGGTTCTCGAGCGTGCGCAGGCTGGACGATGAGCGGGCGATCCGCGATGCCATGGACCGCGGCTCCTGCGTTGGAGTGATCACCGTGCCGGTCAATTTCTCGCGGGCGCTGGCCATGACGGGGACGGCGTCGGTTCAGGCCGTGTTCGATGCAACCGACGTCAACACGACCAACATCTCCATCGGCTATGCGCAAGGCGTGATCGCCCAGACGACGGCCGATTTTCAGGCCGGCTGGGCGGCGGCGCACGGGCTGCACCCCGTGAGCTCGGGCAGCGTCGACCTGGAGCCGCGTGTCTGGTTCAACGAAGGGCTCGACAGCCGCAATTTCATCATCCCCGGCGTGGTCGCCGTGATCCTCGGCCTGATCGGTGCGCAACTGACTTCGCTCACCATTTCCCGGGAGTGGGAGCGCGGCACCATGGAGCAGCTCGTATCGACACCGGTCACGGCGCTCGAGCTGATGATCGGCAAGCTCGTCCCGTACTTCGTGATCGGACTGATCGATGCGACGTTCTGCCTCAGCGCGGCCGCTTTCTGGTTCCAGGTGCCGTTCCGCGGCAGCCTCGGCACCCTGATAGCGACCACCGCCTTGTTCACCCTCGTCGTGCTGGGCATCGGCTATATCGTATCGGTGCGTGTCCGCAGCCAGCTCGGCGCGAGCCAGATTGCCGTCATGCTCACCATGACCCCCATCAGCCTGCTGTCAGGCTATACATTCCCGATCGACCAGATGCCGGCGCCGGTGCAGGCCGTGACGCTCGTGGTCTACGCACGTTATTTCGTCACCATCCTGCGAGCGGTGTTCCTCAAGGGCAGCACGATCGGGGATCTGGCCGTGCCCATCATGGCTCTGGTGCTGTACGCCGCGGTCATCATCTGGATCGCGGCCCGCGGCTTCCGCAAGAGTCTGGACTGAGCCATGCTCGAGCGGCTCCGTGTCATGCTGTTGAAAGAGCTCATCGAGCTGCGCCGCGACCGGTGGGCCATGTTCCGCCTGATCGTGCCCTTGCTCATCCAGGTGGTCGTATTCGGGTACGCGGCCACGTTCACGGTCAATCATGTGGCCACTTCGGTGCTCGACCTCGATCACAGTCAGGCGAGCCGTGCCCTGGTCTCGCATTTCGTCGCCACCGGTCGCTTTGCCGTCGTCGACATCGCGACGACGCAAGGTGACATTACCAGGGACCTCGACACCGGCCGTGCGACGGTTGCCGTCGTCATCCACGCGGGGTTTGCGCAATACCTGAACAATGGCCGTACGGCGCCTCTGCAGGTCTCCGTGGATGGAACCAACTCGAACACCGCGCTCATCGCACTTGGCTACATCGCGCAAATCGTAGCGCAATTCCAGGCAGAGCAGAGGGCCAGCGTATGGCCGGCGTCGACGGCTGCGGCGTCGCGCAACATCTCTCCATCGTTGCAAGAGCGTCCGTGGTTCAATGAAGGACTCGAGGATCGCTGGTTCTTCATCCCAGGTGTGATCGGCACCCTTACCCTGATTCAGGTCGTCAGCCTGACGGCCTTCGCGGTCGTGCGCGAGCGGGAGGTGGGAACGCTGGAGCAGATCATGGTGAGTCCCATCCGGCCGATCGAGTTCATCCTCGGCAAGGCCGTGCCGTTCTTCCTGATCGGTCTCGTGGAAGTAGCCCTGATTACGCTCTTCGGCGTGCTGTGGTTTCACATTCCCTTCGTCGGCAGCCCCCTGGTCATGCTGCTCGGCGCGTCCCTGTTCCTCCTTGCGGCGCTCGGGCTCGGCCTGCTGTTGTCGACGCTGTCACGCACCCAGCAGCAGGCCTTCGCATTGAACTTCTTCCTGGTGAATCCACTGTTCATCCTCTCGGGATTCGCGTTTCCGATCGCCGCCATGCCGCGCATTCTGCAATGGTTCACGCTGATCAACCCGCTGCGTTACTTCCTGGTGATCATCCGCGCGCAGTTTCTCAAAGGCGTCGGCGCCGGCGCCCTCTGGACGGATCTCTCCGCCCTGGCGTTGCTGGCGACGGCGATGCTCGGGCTCAGTGTCCTGCGTTTTCGCAAGTCGTTGGACTGACTCGTCGGCTGCGGCTACTACGGATGCCGGCTCCCGATGGCGCGTGCGATGGTTGCAGGAGGGCCACACTGGCCGGAGACGAGTGAATATGACCAACAGGAACTTGCGAGCCGCGCGCGCGGCGGTGCTCCTCGGCGCCGTCCTTTTCATGACGGCGTGCTCATCGCTGCGCGTCGGCAGCGACTACGACAACTCGGCCGTCTTCGCCGGCTATCATACCTTTGCGTGGCTGCCGCGCCGGCACACCGGGACCACCGATTCCACCACCAATCCGCTGGTCGTGAGCCGTGCCCGGGATGCCATTCAATCCGAGCTCACGCGCAAAGGGTTCGTCCTGGTGAGCGATGCGGGCGCGGCCGACTTCGCGGTCAACTTCACGATCGGCTCGGCGGAGCGGGTCGACATCGACTCCTATCCGATCGAGTATCGCGGCCCCTGGGGTTGGGGTTATCACTACTTCGGAGACGGTATCGACGTGAAACGCTATCGAGAAGGCACCCTGGCGATCGACATATTCGATGCCCGCGCGCACCGGCCCGTATGGCACGGCTGGGCCAACAAGGAGCTGACCCGATACGACATGGAGCACTCCGCAGGGCCGATCCGCGCGGCTGTCGCCGAAGTGCTCGAGCAATTCCCGCCGCACTGAACAGTTTCCGCCGTCGCAGGGCCGCAGGTTTCTGCCGCCGCAGGGCCGCAGTACCTGGGGCCGCGCCGGCTGCGTGTCGCCGGATCCGCCGTATCCTCGGCCCTCATCCTCGGCGGTAACGCCCTATCTCGCAGCACCGGCCTCCGCGGCGTGAAAGCAGTTGCGCGCCGCCTGAGGCTGCGTCGGTGGACGCTCATCGGTGGGGGTAGTGAGCAATTCCCGCAGGAGTGCCAACAGCTCCTCCGCCTTGACCGGTTTGCTCGCGGTCCTCAGATGGAGGCTCGTCGGCAAATCCCGGATCGCCGAGGAGGTATCGCCCGTGATCAGCACGGCCTTCAAGGCGGTTCCCATCGTGTCGCGTAGTGCGGAGATCACCTGTGTGCCGGTCTCCCCGTCACTCAGATGATAGTCGGTGACGAGGAGATCGATCCTGTCGCCCTGGCGCGCCGCCTGCAGTGCCTCACCCACGGATGCGACTGCCGTGACCCGATAGCCTTCCACCTTCAACAGCATGCGCGTCGCATCCCGCACACTCGGATCATCCTCCACCAGGAGCACGTGGGCCTTGCCGACCTGCGCGCGCGTGACAGGGGGCTTGGACTCGGGGCGCGGGGCTGTGACCTGGCCGCCGGCCGGAGGCAACAGCAGGGAGAACGATGATCCTTTGCCAACCTCCGAGTGCACATCGAGCTTCAGTTGCAGCAGCTTGATGATCCGCTGCACGATACTCAGGCCCAGTCCGTAGCCGTCGCGGGCACTGCTCGTCGGGACACCGACCTGATAAAACTCATCGTAGATGTAGCCGAGCTGATCGGGCGGAATGCCGATGCCCGTGTCCAGCACCTGGATGCGGACCATCGAGTCTTGCAGGGGCGGGCAGCGCAACAAGACTCGTCCCTGGCGCGTGTACTTGATGGCGTTCGAAACGAGATTGCGCAGGACCTGCTCGACGAGAGAGGGATCGCTGTGCACGCACACGGCGCTGTCCTCGACCTCCAGCTGCAGTCCTTTGTTCGCCGCCACGTTGGTGAACTCGTGGCGCAGCTCCTGGAACAAGGCCGCCACGGCGAAGTCCGTGGGCTCGGGCTTGATGGCGCCGGACTCGAGCTTGCTGATATCGAGCAACGCGTTCAGCAGGCGTGACATCGCTCCGATCGCCTGCTCCTGTTGTGCCAGGGCCTCGGTGATGTCCGGGTCGGTCGCCATGCGCCGCAGCGACCCGTTCAACAGCGCAAGGGTCTGCAGCGGCTGGCGCAGGTCATGGCTCGCGGTAGCGAGAAAGCGGCTCTTGCCCTGGTTGGCGCGATCGGCGCTGTCGCGTGCCAGCGTGAGCTCGGCTTCGACCCTTTTTCGATCCGACACATCGCGAATGGCCGCGGCGACGAGGGGTCCCTCACGGTTGTCGATGGGGCTCAAGCTGATCTCGACCGGAAACTCCGTACCGTCCTGGCGCCGTCCATACAGCTCGAGGCCCTGGCCCATCGAGCGCACACGCACGTGGCGGGCATACTGTTCGCGGTGCGCCAGGTGCCGGTGCCGAAAGCGCTCCGGCATGAGGTCTTCGACGCTGCGGCCCACGATTTGCTCGTGCGGGTAGCCGAAGAGCGCGGAGGCTTGGCGATTGGCGAAGCGAATGAGGCCGGCGGCATCGATGATGATCATCGCATCGGGTGCGGCATCGAGAGCGCGATGGGCGAGGTCGGGTGCAGCGTCGAGAGCGCGATGAGCGGGCTCGGGTGAGAGCAGGGGTGAGGCGGCCTCCGTTTGCCGAGTCACGTTGGTTTGCAGACGGGCGTAGACGTGCGGGCTCGGCCAGATCTGCTCGCCCGCGTGCACGGCGTGCACGGCGGTGACCAGTCGTCCGTCGTCGAGGCCTTTGATCAGGTAACCGTTGGCGCCCAGGCGCCTGCAAGACTCGACACAATCCGCTGCGGACTCTGTTGAATACAGGAGGATGGGCAGCTGCGGCCGGGCTGCCCGAATCTGCGCCAGCACGTCGAGCCCGGCATCGCGCGAGGCCGACAGGCCCCCGGTCCAACGGATATCGAGCAACAGGGCCTGTACGCCCGGGTCGAGGGCACCGTGCAACGCCTCCGGCGCCGTGGATGCCTCGCCGACGATCAGGATGTCACTGCCGTCAAAGGTCTGGCGTAAGCCCGCCCGCACCAATTCATGATCGTCCGCGATCAGTAAGGCGATCGGCATAAAATCTCCCTGCCTGCTCCCAGCCTGGGACGGAATATGTGAAGCGCGCGACCATCCTCCTGCCGCGAGGTCAGCGGGGGTATCGGGCGTTCCGCCATCGTCGGCATGGTGGAATCCATGGTGCGGGGCAGGTATGACTCGGCCGCCGACGCCGACCGCAGATTGCCGATTCACCCTGAAAACTCAAGCTGTTAACATAATGTTCAAGCCCCTTGGACGAGCCGGATCATGAGGCGAAAAGCAAAACGACGCGCCGGCAAAGCCACCCCCCAGGCGCGCGTCGCGGCCTCGGACAGCTTCCGCAGGCCGAAAGCGGCCGCTTTTCGCGCGTCGCCGACGGCCGATGCGAAGCCGGCTCGACTATCCGCACGACGGCCGGCGGCCGATGCGAAGCGATTACCCCCGCGACGGCCTGCGGCCACGCCGCTGCCGCGCTGCGTTCCGCGAAGCTTCCCGATCGTTGGGATCGGCGCATCGGCAGGCGGCCTGGGCGCATTTACCCGCTTCTTCGCCCACATGAGCGCGGACAGTGGCATGGCTTTCGTGCTCATTCCGCACCTCGATCCTTCGCACAAAAGCCTGATGGTCGAGCTGCTGAGCCGGCAGACGGCCATGCCGGTGCTCGAAGCGGGGCATCGGATGCCCATTCGTCCCAACACGGTCTACGTCATTCCGCCAAACAAGTACCTGGCGATCAAGCGCGGCCGGCTGATGCTCAGCCGGCCGCCCGAGTCGGCCGTCGGGCAGACGCCGATCGATTTCGCGCTGCGCTCGCTCGCCGAGGATCAGAAGGAAAACGCCATCGGCATCGTGTTCTCGGGCACGGGTGGGCACGGCACGGCGGGATTGAAGGAAATCAAGCTCGCCGGCGGCCTGGTACTGGTGCAGGACCCGGCCACCGCCGAGCACGATCAAATGCCGCGCAGTGTGCTGGAATCCGGCTTGGTCGTGGACTACGTGCTCCCGCCGGAGAAGATGCCCGATGCCCTCATCGCGTACGCCCAACGCATCGCGCGCAAGAGTGCCGAGGAGCCGCCTGCGCCGGATGCCACGACGCTCGAGTCGCTCGAGGTGATCCTCGGCCTGT
>DASZVD010000410.1:0-9627 GCA_035547375.1 Steroidobacteraceae bacterium | reverse complement strand
GTCACGAGGGGCCAGCCGGAGTCGGGCTGGAAACGGGGACCGCAACGCGCGGCGAGCTCCTCCAGGCGCGTCACGACCGAAGCGACACCGCGGCTGCGCGCGTAGGCCAGCGGCCCGCCGCGAAATGGCGCAAAACCGGTTCCGAAAATCACGGCCGCATCGATGAGGTCCGGATCGTCAACAACGCGCTCGCGCAGACAAGCCGCGCACTCGTTCACGAGAATGAGAATGAGCCGGTCGATGAGATCCGCCGGCGCGGCAATCCCGCCCGCGGCAGGCTTTTGCGGCTTGCCGTCCTGCCAGACGTAGAACCCTTCACCGCTCTTGCGGCCAAGCTTTTTAGCGGCTATGAGCTCACGCAGCCGCGTCAGGTCGGGCGCCGGCCGACCCAGCTCCCGCGCCACGATCTCGCCGACGTGCGCGGCGACATCCAGCCCGACGACGTCAGCGAGCTCGATGGGTCCCATGGGCATGCCGAAATCCACCGCGGCCTTGTCGATCACGGCCAGCGGCACGCCCTCCTGGGCGGCGAACATCGCTTCGTGAAGGTAGGGCATGAGCACTCTGTTAACAATAAATCCCGGAGCGCTGCGGCAGGGAACCGGCAGCTTGTCCAGCCGCCGCGCAAAGCCGAGCGCCGCCTGGGCGACATCCGGGTCGGTACCCGCCGATTGCACGATCTCGATGAGCTGCATTTGCGGCACGGGGTTGAAGAAGTGCAGGCCGACGAGGCGCTCCGGGCGCGCCAACCGCGCCGCGAGCGGCTCGAGAGTGATGCTGGAGGTGTTGGTTGCCAACACGGCCGTCGGCTTCATCCGCGGCTCCAGGCGCGCGTACAGATCCTGCTTGGCTTCCAGGTTCTCGAAGATGGCCTCGATGACTACATCAGCCTCAGGCACCCCGGCGCCATCCACATCCGCTCGCAGGCGCTCGCTCGCCGCCGCCGCTTTGACAGGGTCTCGCAGCCGCTTCTTGAACAGTTCCTGTGCCCGCTGCAGCGCGGGCTCGATCAACTTCTGGCTCTGGTCCTGGAGAGTGACGCTGAAACCCCGCAGAGCCGCCCAGGCGGCAATGTCCCCGCCCATGACCCCCGCGCCGACGACGTGGACGTGTTTGATGTCCGAGCCGCTCTTGCCGCCCAGGGCTTTCAGCCGGTCCTGGAGGAAAAACACTCGAACGAGGTTCCGTGAGGTCTCCGTGGTAAACAGATGCGCAATCGAGCGCGCCTCTGCCTCGAACGCCTCGGGGCCCCGCGCTCCAAAACGCGACCAGAGGTCGATGATGGCGTAGGGCGCGGGATAGTGCTCTCGCGGCGCCTTCGCGGCGACCTGCTTCGTGAGGACGCCGCGAATGAAGGGACGCAGCAGGGCCGAGCTCAGAATGCGCTCCCCGAACGGCGCCTTGCGCGGCGCGGGCGGGTTCAGCACGAGATCCCGCGCCGCGGCCCTGAGCGCTTCCTGATCCGGGACGAGCTTGTCCACGAGCCCGATGCGCGCAGCGGCTTCGGCGCGCAGCGGCTTGCCCGTCAACATCATTTCCATCGCGGGCCGCACGCCCACCAGCCGGACCGTACGGACCGTTCCTCCGAACCCGGGATGAATGCCGAGCAGCACTTCGGGTAGACCCATCGACAGGCGCTCGTCTCCCACGGCAACCCGATAGCGGCACGCCAGGGCGAGCTCGAGACCTCCGCCCAGGGCAAAGCCGTGAATCGCCGCGACCGTCGGACACGGCAGCGACTCGAGGCGATCCAGCACCTGCTGCCCCGCGTGAATCAGGCGATAGCCGCCTTCCGCGTCGGTGATGCTCGTGAATTCCTTGATGTCCGCACCGGCGACGAAGCCGCTTTTCTTCGCCGACGCCACAACCACTCCGCGGGGCGGCTTGGCGCGCAGCGGCTGCAGCACCGTGTCGAGCTCCAGGAGGACGTCGCTCGAGAGCACGTTCGCCGACGTACCAGGCTTGTCGACCGTCAACCAGGCGATGCCGTCGCTGTCGATCGATGATTTCCAGGATGCACTGGTGTTGTTGTTCATTGGAAGCTCACGCAACGGAGATTACGCAACGCTGGCCGTCGAGCCGCGCAGCGCCGTGCTGGTGCGCACGTGGAAGTCACATATGAGCGGGCGATGGTCCGAGAACCGCACATCAGGAATTCGGAAATCCGTGACCTCGATGCCCTCGCTCACCAGAATGAAGTCCAGCTCGGCGCGCGGCACGCGGGCCGGAAACGAGGGAAGGCCGGCCGAGTTCGCGCTGCGCAGTCCCGCTGCGCGCATGAACAGGTAGATCTCGTGCGCGCCCCAGAACGTGTTGAAGTCGCCCGCCACGATGACCGGCTTGGGCGAGTCGACGATGAGGTCGTGCAGGGAGCGCAGCTGGTACTGCCGGTGGCGGAACTTCAGCGACAGGTGTACGAGGAAGACACAGACGTCCTCCAGCTCGAGCTCGATGATGAGCCGCTTGATGCCCGTATCGAAGTAATGGAAGCGCTCGCCGTGCACGTGCGGCGCGGACAGGAAGGCGTTCGCCTGCTTGCGCACGATGGGCATGAGATTGTTGACCGAGCCGGTGCCGTATTTGCACTGGAAGGTCGAGTAGTGGCCCAGGTGGCCGGCGATGTACTCGGCCTGGTTCACCATGCCGGTGCGGATCGAGCCGGTGTCGACCTCGATCAGCCCGACGACGTCGGCTCGTTCGGAGCGGATGAAATCGGTGATGCCGGCGAGGACTTTGCGGTTGCTGCGCAGGTAGCCCGCACCTGGCAGCGGCAGATGGAAGGCGGGCCCAGTACCGGTCGCATAGCGGATGTTGTAGACGAGCAGACGCAAATGAGTGGGGCTCCTGCCGCAAAGGGCGCATTCTATCGGTGCCGGCCGGTCCGCGGGAGAACAAAAGACCCGCGGCGCCGTTCACCTTTCATACGGCGCCCGGGCCTGTCGCCGGACGCCGTCGGTGGCCGCGCGAGTTTCGCGCCGCTCACGCTTGTGCGAGACTGCCCATCACGTCAAGGACTCACACGATCAACCGGCATGTCGCAGGCGAATCCCATCCGACTGTTCGTTACCCACGTCTGGGAGGAGAACGACGATTACCTGCGCGTCTTCGAGTACCTCGAAAGCGCGAAGAACTTCTTCTACCGCAATTACAGTACACCCGACCGGACGCCGCCGGGGGACAAGGAAGGCCAGCGCGAGGACCTGCGGCGGCAGATCGCGCCGGTCGAAGCCGTCGTGGCGGTGCCGAGCCTGCTGCAGGCGCACCGCGACATGTTCACGTTCGAGCTTCTGTTCGCCCAGGCGAGCCAGAAGCCGGTGATCCTGATGAAGCCCTTCGGGGCCCAGGCGGTGCTGCCGAAGGCGATCACGGACCTCGCCAATGAGATCGTCGACTGGGACGAGCGTGCCCTGGTGGATGCCATCCGCCGTCAGGCACGCCACGAGGACACGACCCGCTGGGACACGATCGAATTCAAGCTCGATTAGCGAGACGCTTGGTTTACGGGCTGAAAGTCGCCTATGGCGCTTTCAGCGGGACGCTATACGTCGGCCGCCGGCTACGCGCCCCGGGCTCGGCGCTCCCGGCGGCACGCCCGGCAAAAGGCGTGATTTTGCCGGCTACGTTGGTGAAGGACGCCTGACGGCGCTTTGGCGCAGGTCAGCCGGCCCATCTATCCGGTCCACGACTGTCCAGCTTTCAGCCGGATAGCGCGAGATGATCTGCGAGGTACCGCTCTTCGTCACCTTCGCACGGACGCCGGACGGCTCGCGCGACAAGGCTCCGAACATCCGCACCACACTGGAAGCCACCTCGTCGGCCTCCAGGCTCGACATCTTCCTGACCGTGGCTCGGAAGGCATCCTCGCCACGCAACAGAGGCCGCTCGCGGTTCAGCGCGTGGCTGACCGCCCGGAACTCCTCGACCAGCTCTGCGGGCAGCTCGCTCTCGTCCACCTGGGAGAGGTGATTTCGATAGGCGTCGGTGAGTCGATCCTTGATCGATCCCGAGCGTGCGAGCGAGAGAGCCGCGCCCCGTAGCTTATCCAATGTAGTGCTCATCACTACCTCGGCGAAACCGCTGTCGACGGGTCTCTTGTGCAGCGCAAGAGCTTGTTGCGGCAGAGGTCGGTTATTGTTTGTCTGGATCGGCACCGCGCAGTGATCGAGCCGCGGCCCCGACGGCGACAATCCGAGGGCGCTCAACCTACTACAGCTGGAATATAGCGCAGACTCTAACAAAAACAAGCGCCCCTGCAGGTCGCGCCCGTGCTTTGGGTCCTGGCTGGCCCTTGCGGAACACATAAGTAACGACTTATATTTGGTCCATGCCCGAGCCCGACCTCTTTCGTACCCTTGCGGACCCCACCCGGCGCGCCGTCTTCGAGCGGCTCTGCGGTAAGGAAATGAGCGTGTCGGAGCTCAAGGCCGGCTTCGGCGTTTCACAGCCCGCGATATCGCAGCACCTTGCCGCGCTGCGCGGCGCCGGACTCGTCTGTGAGCGCCGTGAAGGGCGCTTCGCCTACTACCGCGCGGAGCCGCAAGCGCTGGCTCCTCTCGTCGACTGGGTCGATCGCTATCGGAAATACTGGCCGGAGCGGCTCGAGAAGCTCAAGAACGTGCTGCAGGACATGGAGCCATGACTGACACAACCAACACCGTGGTGAGCGGCGATACGGTAGTGACCGATTGTGAGTTGCCGGACGCCCCGGAGAAGGTGTGGAAGGCGCTCACGGTGCCTGAATTGTTGGCCCGGTGGCTGCCCGATGCGCGGGACTGCAAAGTGCTCGCCGCGGAACGACCGCGCCTGCTGTGCTACGAGTGGCATGCGGGGCAGGGCGGAGCGGAGTTGGATTCGACCGTGACCTTCGAGCTCACGACGTCCGGCAACGGCGGCACGCATTTGCGTGTCATTCACCGGGTCGCCTCGGCGATTGTCATCCCATTCAAGCGGGCCACGCGCACGAGCTCTTCCGGCGGTGGGCCCGTCGCGTCGGCGAGAGTTATCCTATTCAAGCGGGCTACGCGCGCGAGCTCTTTCGGCAGCGGGCAGCGGGCGGCGGCGGGCGCTTCCAGTGGTTGGGCGCGCCGTAGTCGAGCGCGCGTGCAGATCTGCTTTTCCGGCACGGCGACACTCCTGCTGGCAGCGACGCTGCGCAAGGCCGCCTGATGAATCTCGTCCCCATGGTGATCGAGCAGTCGGCGCGCGGCGAGCGCTCGTTCGATATCTTTTCGCGCCTGCTGCGGGACCGGATCATTTTCATCAACGGCGAGATCGACAACGGGGTGGCCGCCCTGGTGTGCGCGCAGCTGTTGTTCCTGGAAGCGGAGAATCCGCAGAAGGACATCGCCCTGTATATCAACTCTCCGGGCGGCGTGGTCACGAGCGGGCTTGCGATCTACGACACCATGCAATGGATCAAGTGCCCCGTGGTCACTGTGTGCATGGGCACCGCATACTCCATGGGATCCTTCCTCCTCATGGCGGGCGCGGCGGGGCGGCGCATCGCGCTGCCGAATGCGAGCATCCTCGTCCATCAGCCCTCGGGCGGCTTTCAGGGCATGGTGTCAGACATCGAGCGGCACGCGCAGGACATCATCAAGACGAAGCGACGGCTGAATGAGATCTACGCGCGCCATTGCGGGCGCACCTACGACGAAGTGGAGCGCACTCTCGACCGCGATCATTTCATGACCGCGGAAGAAGCGCGGGAGTGGGGTCTCGTCGACCATGTCTACAAGACCCGGGAGAGCCTGAAGATCGCAGGATAGCGCGGCGACGCTCGCTCACGCGCCGCGCGAGGGCAAGCGGACTACCAGCAGCCCGAGGTGGTGTTCGAGCTATTGTCAGTCGACGTCTGCTGTCCCAGGTTGTTGACGGTGTAGGTGTAGCAGGCCGTGTCCTTTGCCTGCTGATTGACGGCGGTCGCCGTGGCCGTAAAGGCAGCCGGGGTCGGCGGCGAAGTCGTGAGATTGGCCGCCGTGACCGTCGGAGCGGCGATCGTATAGTCGTTGTTCTGGAGCGTGATCGGAAAGGCGCTGCCGTAGCCCAGCGAAGGTCCGTCGCTCGTGTAAGCGCTGTTGGTTGCCATGTAGCGCTCCTCGCGTGCCGCGAGGTCGAGCAGCGCAGTCTTGGCGTCCGTCCGCTTCGCGTGCCGCGTCTGGTTCATGTACGACGGCACCGCGATGGTGATGAGGATGGTCGCGATGACGATGACGACCATCAGCTCGACGAGCGTGAACCCGGCCACACGGGACTTGTTCAAAGTTGGCATATGTATTCCTAGCGTCTCTGGATCCAGTTCAGGCGCTGTCCGGTGACGATCGTGCTCTCGTTTACCCGGGATGCGACGCTGCCATTCGCTGTTTGCGTGATCAGGTAATCCGCGTTGTTGTCAGCGGCCTGTCCCGATCGCAGGAATGATGGAGTACCGGTACCGTTCAGCTGTATGCCATCCGCCTGGAGGCTGCCGTTGACGTAGAAGAACGGCGTCGGCGAGCCCGCACCGCTGTCCGGGAGCAGGCCCATGGCCCAACCGGTCGCGGACGCTTGATTACAGCTCAGAATCGAGCTGGAGGCCGGCACGAAGGTATTCACCGTGAACTCACCCGAGGGGCTGAGAACCGGGTCATAGATCACCTGCTCACCGGTGTCCGGCAGGGCCATGTACCAGCCCATGTCCGTCCCGCCTGAGCAATTGCTGTCGCCCTTCCAGCAGATCGTATTGCGAGAAGTGTTCCGGTAGCCTATCTGGGTCTGGGTGGAGGCTACCTCCTTGGTGACCGTCTGCTGGACCATGTTGGACAGAGAGATGGTCTGCGCGCCCTGCGACGTCAGGCTGATGGCCTGTTGCCCGGCCGACAGGGCGTTCCAGCCGCTGCCCGCGGTCCCCTGGGTGCCCATGTCCCAATCCCAGACGCCATACAGGTATTGTTGCCCGCTCGCGTATTGAGTCGCGGCATTGAGTGTCTGTGGAATCTGCATGCCCGTGCCGAAGGCGATCTCGACCCGCTCAGGCACGGTACTGACCGACACACCCGCGAGCGTCGTGGTTGTGTTGATCGTCTTGATCGTGCCGACGGTCACGCGGGTCGTGATCGGCTGGCCGGACCCGGCGCTGAACAACGGCGAGGACGCCGACACGGCCCACTTCGTGGGGTCCTGGCTCGTCACGTCGAAGCGCCAGACGTTGCCCAGGAGATCACCGCCGTAGATATAGTCGACGACGTGATCGAGATCGATGTCCAGCGATGCGGCTTCATAAATGCCGTTGCCGGTCGACGTCGAGGAGACGGGCAGGTAATAGAACGTCACCGTCCCGTCATTGTTGATGAGCATGATGAAGATGCCGGCGGTGCCCTTGGCGCTGCCGCCGCCGTTGCCGATGATGGCACCCCACTGGCCGTTGTGGAAACGCCGGATCTGGGGCATCCCGAACGTGTTGCCGAGGTACGGTCCGCAAGCCGTGACGGTGCCCGAGCAGGTGATCGTGCTCGGATTCCATTCGCCGATGACGACACCGCTATCGTTGCTCCCGTTATACGCCGCGTTGCTCTCGGAGAAGCTCGACGGGTCGGTGACGTTGAGCGCATAGATCACCGGTCCGCCGGATCCCAGGCCGCCGACCAGCCACGTGTGCCACTTCCCGCCGTAGAACACGTCGCCCGTCGCCGGGGTCGCGTCGACGTAGTAGTTGTGACCGTATTGAGGGTTCGAGTAATCGAGTCCCGCGATGACGTTGCCGTTGGAATCGACGGGGTGAATGGTGTTCACTACCCAGCCCGGCATGTAAGCCAGGATCTCGTAGCCGTCGTTCGGCTGACTGCTCGAATTCAGCACCAGATAGCCATTGGAGTCCAGGGTGCCTGCCCGGAAACCGTGCAGGAAGCCGTCATTGGCGCCGGCATAGACAACGTTGGTGCGGCCCGCGTAGGCCGACTGGAAAGCGGTGTAGGTCTGCGCGGTGCTCGCGGCTTCCGGCATGGTCGCGGTCGGATACAGGCTGTCGATCCACTTCGTCACGCCCAGGTACGTCTGCGGCGGACCTACCCACGTCGGGCTCGAATTGATGATGTCGCCGAGCACGCTGTCGCGGGCGCGGAATTCGCCCGTGCCGTTGGATTTGAGCTCGTTCGTGCGGTCGCCGCGCAGATAGTTCAGACGATCCTGCGGGGTGTTGAGTGTCGAGCCCGCGTTGAGCGCACTCTGCTGTGTCGTAGTCAGGCTGGCCCATTCGAACGGAATGCCCTGTGAGCCGCTCCAGGTGAGCATCACCCGGCTGGTGGGCGCCTCGGCGGTCTGTGTCGCGACGCCGGTGGAGCACTTGCCCGTCGTTGAGTCGACACCGGTCAGCACGCAGCGCGCGTCCCAATTGGGCACCGTATTGACTACGATGCTGCTCGAGCTGGTGCTGTAACCGACGGGATTCGCGGTCAACTGCCCGGTCCAATCGCTCGGGAAGTAGAACGCGGCGTATTCCTGCGTGGTGTCGGTCTTCAGCTCCGGGTTCTGATAGACGTTCACGCTGCCGGAGCTGTTGGTGTACTGGACCGGCGTGGCCTTGAAGCACACGATTTCGTGGATGTTCGAGCTGCCGCCGGTCGAGCCCGCGAACCCGAACCGGAAGGAGGCGGGCAATGGACCGTTGGACGCCTTGATGCTCTGGTTGGTGATGACCTGCGTGGTCGCGCCGCCGTTGTAGCTGTAGGACAGGCTGAGCAGGCCGTCCTGGGTGATCTTCAGGTTGTACACGATCGGCACGGCGTTCGTGCGTGTGGTGGCGCTTTCGTTCGCGATGGGGCCCACGGCGTTCATGAGTGTCCAGGCGCCAGGAATCGCGGGGTAATCCTGCACCGAAGTGTTGGTACTGACCTCGCTGCCGGTGGAAAAGTTGTAGAATACGCCGCTACTGCACGTATCTCTGACTGCAAGTGTCGCCAGCGTCTCACTGGAATGTGTGGGATTCGCCGAGCTGGCCGCAGGGGTGGTTGTTGTTGGGGTCGCTGCATTCGGCGCTGTGACCGTCGGAGCCTGAGAGGTGCTGCCACTCTTTGTGCAATTATTCGTGGTGGATTTGTAGGTGTATCCCGATGGACACGTATTACACGTGTCCAGGCTGGTGTTGTATTTGGCAGGGGATGTGCAGGAATGGCAGCTATTGCCAACGAGCGTGGCGCCGCTGGAACAAGACAGTACCGTACAGGTCTGGTTGCTCGAGTTGTAAGTGCCTGACGAACAGCTGTAGCAGGTATCATTGCTGGAGTTGTAATTCGCACCGCTGGAGCACGATGAGCAGGTACCTGACGAGTTATAGTTCTGCCCGCTCGGACACGTCGTTGCCAACGAGCTCGGGTAATATGGGAGACTATTGTTGCTCGGGTTGGTACCGTACGTGGAGGTCAGATACGCCCAGGAGATGCTACCTGAGCCACGTAGGCCGATACGGCCGGCGTACTGGCCGCCGCCGCTGGCGGTGTTGTCGCCCAGCGACTGCGGATTGCTTACGCCGAGCGTGTTGCTGGTGCCGTTCAGGAAATTGCCGTACTCGTCGATGCCAAGGCCCAGGTAGGCGCCCACCAGGCCGTCGTGTGGGAAGTTGCTGTTGGAGCAGCTGTATCCCAAGCTACCGCC
>DASZVD010000409.1:0-2123 GCA_035547375.1 Steroidobacteraceae bacterium | reverse complement strand
CGATGAAGCAGCTCTCGGGCGGCATGAAGCAGAAGCTCGGCCTGGTTTGTACGCTGATTCACGCGCCGGAGCTGATCATTCTCGATGAGCCGACAACGGGGGTGGACCCCGTGTCACGACGGGACTTCTGGAGCATTCTCGGCGGGCTGCTGCAGGAACGCGGAATCACGGCGCTCATTTCGACTGCTTACATGGACGAGGCGAGCCGCTTTCAGCGGGTGGCCCTCATGTTTGGTGGGAAGCTGCTTGCCGCCGATACGCCGGCGGCGATGGCGCGCCGGGTACACGGAAGCACAGTGACGATTTCGGTACGGGGCCTCGCGGCCTCCCGCGTGGAAGAGGACCTGCAGCGACTGCGCAAGAGCTATGAGCAGACGGACCTGTCTGGTACGACGCTGCGGGTCTTCGCCGATGGGTGCACACCCGAGGAGGCACAGGATCGCATTGGAGCATTGCTCCCGGAAATGGCAAAGGAGATGCTGTCGTCGGACGTCCCCACGCTCGAGGATACCTTCATCGCGCTCGTGCGCGAGCAGGGATTGCAACAGCTTGCGCGTGAGACGGCCAGCACGATGGCATTTGGAGGGCAGCCAGTGGCGACGAGCTCACCGGGAGCCGCCATCGAGGCCAGGGAGTTGACACGCGATTTCGGCGCGTTTCGCGCCGTGGACCGCGTGAGTTTCTCGGTGCCGCCGGGGCAGATCTTCGGCTTGCTCGGCGCGAACGGCGCAGGCAAGAGCACCGTGATCAAGATGCTGACCGGGATCCTGCGCCCCACCGGCGGACGTGGACGCGTCGCCGGCGCCGATATGCAGAGCGCCGGGTGGGGGATCAAGGAACGCATCGGATACATGTCTCAAGCATTCTCCCTGTACCTCGATCTGACGGTCGCCGAGAACCTGCGGCTGTACGCCGGCATCTATGGCCTTTCACCCGAGCTCATGCAGGAGCGCCTCGAGTGGGCTCTTGACATGGCGGGGCTGCGGGCATTGCGCGATCGACGCGCGGCAGCCTTGCCGATGGGTCAGCGGCAACGGCTCGCGTTGGGTTGTGCCCTCATGCATCGTCCGCGTGTGCTTTTCCTCGATGAGCCCACATCGGGCGTGGATCCGATCGGCCGCCGGACTTTCTGGGAGCTGCTGTACCGCCTCTCGCGCGAAGAGCACGTCGCTATCCTCGTGACCACGCACTACATGTCCGAGGCGGAAAATTGCGATCACCTCGCGCTCCTCTATGCCGGGCGTATCGTGGCCGATGACACCCCCGAGGGCATGAAAGCGGCGGTGGAGCGCGAAGCGGGGCGACTGTTGGAAGTCTCGGGCGTGGATGCGCAGGCTGCGATTCAATCCTTGGCACCACAGTACCCGCACGCCACCCTGTTCGGCGACCGCATTCACCTGTTCTCGCGCGATGGTGAACGGGATGCCGAACAGATCGCCGCGCTGCTGGCCCATGCGAACCTTGGCGCCGCACGCGTCACGTTTCAGCGATTGACCATGGAAGACGTCTTCGTCTACCGCGTCACCGAGCTGGAAGCGGCGGCGAGGAAGGCCGCATGATCGCAGCCCGCATCATCGCCGTCGCTTACAAGGAGTGGCGCGAGATCGTGCGCGACCGTCTGTTTTTCGCGCTGGCCTTCATCCTGCCGGCGACCCTGATGCTGCTGTTCGGCTACGGGCTCTCGCTCGATGTCGAGCATCTCCCGTTGGCCGTGATCGACTACGACCACAGCCCTTTGTCACGCGAATACTCGCACCGCTTTACGGACTCCCGATACTTCGACCTGAAGGCGAGCCTGTCGAACGAGCGTTCGCTGGCCCGGCTGATCACCACCAGCCGCCTGCGGGCTGCGCTGATCATTCCTGCGGATTTTGAGAAAAATCTCCTCGCCGGCCGCAAGGCCGAAGTGCAGACCCTCATCGATGGCACGTTTCCCTTTCGCGCCCAGACCGCGAAGGGCTATGTGACCGCCATCAATGCCGCTTTCAATGTTGATACGCTTTCCTTCGCGCTCTCGCAGCAGGGTGGGCTGCCCGAGGCAGCCGTGCGTGAGCAGTTGCCACCGATTCGGATCGAGGTCCGGTATCTCTACAACCAGGGAGTCAAGAGCATCTGGTCGCTTG
>DASZVD010000408.1:0-3065 GCA_035547375.1 Steroidobacteraceae bacterium | reverse complement strand
AACCGAGCCCGTCATCACGTTCGACATGCGCTCACGGCTGGTCAAGAGCTACTCCTCCTTCTACGCGGACCGGCCCGAGGCCAGCAGCGCCCGCCTCTGCGAGGCACCCGGCATCATCGAGACCAACGGCGCCGGCTGTATTGCTTCGACGGCACGCGATATGGGCGCATATGTGCGGATGCTCGCCAACGGCGGCATCGGTCCCAAGGGACGGCTGATCTCCAAAGAGAGCTTCGAGCTCTTCTCCCGAGCCCATATCGAGGCGAAGGAATTCGGACCGACCGCCGGTTACGGGTATGGCATCGCGGTGGATCACCTCGACGGTCACAAAGTCATCCGTCACACCGGCGGCATGTTGTCGTTCATGTCGTCGATTCTGGTGGATCTGGATGAAGGCGTGGGCGCCTTCGCCTCGATCAACGCGATGCAGGGCTATCGCCCGACCGAGGTCACCCAGTTTGCCGTTCAACAGCTGCGAGCCGTGCGCTCGAAGCGGCCGCTGCCCGCCGTCCCGCCGGTCGACGGGCCCTGGAAGCTCGACAATGCAGGCGACTATGCCGGAACGTATCGGGCTCCTGCCGGCGGGCTCCTGGTCATCGAGCGCGACGGGGAGCGAATCTACTGGCGGCGCGGCCCGGACCGCATCGCTCTCGAAGCCGCGAGCGATTCCGACCAGTTCGTGGTCATGCACCCAGACTTCGCGCACTTCAAGCTGGTCTTCACGCGCAAGGACCGGGAGGATCCCCGGAGCCCGATCCTGGAGAGCGGCTGGGGGAGCGACTGGTACGTCTCCGATCTGTATACGGGCCCCCGGGAATTCAGCACTCCGAGCGCCTGGAAGAGTTATGTCGGCCACTATCGGACGGAAAATCCCTGGGTGGGGAGCACGCGGGTCGTGTTGCGCAAGGACACGCTCTGGCTGGATGGCGTCATCCCGCTGGAAGCCCAGGGTGACGTGTTTTATCTGCGCGACGAGAAGCACAGTCCGGAGTGGATTCGCTTCGGCGAGACGGTCAATGGATCGTGCATGCGGATCAGCTATTCCGGGGAGACGCTCTGGCGCGTAGCGACGGCCTGACCAGGGCGCGCGCCACGGCGGGCGTCGATCTCGCTACGGCGCTTCACCCGACCTTGCCGCGACGCTTCACCCGAGCGTCGCTGCGACGCCTCACCACACTTCACAGCGATCCGCCAGAGGACGGCTCATCGGCTCTCCCTCCTTGCAACCGAAGGCGGCGGAAAACTGCGGCAGATTCGACAAGGGTCCGATCACGCGAAACTGCGCGACCGGGTGCGGATCGCTCTGCACCATCAGCCGCTGAGTTTCCGGACGAATCTCGTCGCCGCGCCACTGGCCCCAGGCAATGAAGAACTGTTGGTCGGGGGTGAAGCCGTTGACGACAGGTGAGGGGCGCTGCTTGCGCGCTTTCTGAAATGCCAGGTACGCCAGCTTCGCGCCGGCCAGGTCGGCAATACTCTCTCCCAACACGAGCCTGCCGTTGTGATGGATGCCCGGCTCGATGAAGTAGCCGTCGAACTGGCGCGCGACGCAGGCGGTCTTCTCCTGGAATCGGGCGAGATCCTGCGGCTGCCACCAATTTCTGAGGCGGCCGGTAGCGTCGAACCGCGCCCCTTCATCGTCAAAGCCATGACTGATCTCATGGCCGATGACGATGCCGATGGCGCCATAGTTCGCCGCGTCGACGGCTTTGGGGTCGAATCCGGGCGGTTGCAGGATGCCCGCGGGGAAGACGATCTCATTCCGCCCGGGGTTGTAGTAGGCATCCGAGGTCGGCGGTGTCATCTCCCAGCGGCGCCGGTCGGTGGGCTTGCCGATGAGGCCCCACTCGTCCTTCACGTTCCAGGCGGTCGCCGCAATGACATTGCGCTCATGCGAGCCACGGCTGACGTCGAGTCCCGCGTAGTCCTTCCACTTATCGGGATAACCGATCTTCAAATCGAGCGAGGCGAGCTTCGCCTGCGCCTCGCGCCGGGTCTCCGCGCTCATCCAGGACACCGTCGCGAGCGTGTCGTGCATGGCCGCAACGATGTTACGCACGAGAATCTGCGCTTGGCGCTTCGCTTCGGAAGAGAAGTGCTTCTCGACGTATTTCCGCCCGAGCGCATCTCCCAACAGGTCATCGACCTGCTGCGTGCAGTACTTCCAACGCGGTTTGCGCTGCGGGGTACCCGCCAGATAGGCGTCGTAGAACGCGTAGTTCTCCTGTGCGAAGGCGGCGGGGAGCGCTTCAGCGAAGGTGTGCAGAAGCTGCCATCGCAGGTAGACCTGCCAGTCCGCGATCGGCGCGTCACGCAACAGCTGATCCACGGCTCTCAGGAACTTCGGCTCCTCGACATTCGGGGCGGTCGACGCGATGCCCGCTTCGGCAAAGTATCTCGTCCAATCAAGCGCCGGCGCGAGCTTCTGGAGCTCCGCCACGGACATCCGGTGGTCGGTGGCCTGGGGGTCGCGCAGCGCAACGTTGTCCAGCGACGCAGCCGCCAGTTGTTTTTCCATTCTGAAGACGGTGCCCGCGGCCTCACGCGCCTGCTCGTCGGCCACGCCAGCCAGAGCGAACATGTGTGCCACGTGCGCCCGGTACTTTCGACGTGCTTCCCCGAAACGCGCCTCGGTCTTCAAGTAGTAATCCCGATCGGGGAGACCGAGCCCGCTCGCACGCAACTCTGCAAGGGTCATTGCAGGGTCGTGATAGTCCGGCTCCGCGCGCACATTGAACGGAGCCCGCACACCCATGCTTTGCAGGTGATCGATGGCGCCCTGCAGGTCGGCTCGCGTGCGGATTGCGGCGATCTGCTGCAGAAGCGGCTCCAGAGGCTGCAGGCCTGCTTTGTTCACGGCGCTTTCGTCCATGCAGGCGCCGTAGAAGTCACCGATCAGTTGCTCGGGAGCTCCCTTTGGCGGGGCCGAATCGTGGCCGGTTGCAGCGTGCGCGGTGGTGTTGTGTGCCGTGGTATCGTGTGCTGGGGTATTGTGTGTGGCGGTGTCGTGCGCGGCCGTATCGCGCGCCGCGGTTTCGAGAATCTCCTTCAATTGCGTCCGCACC
>DASZVD010000407.1:0-22828 GCA_035547375.1 Steroidobacteraceae bacterium | reverse complement strand
CAGGACAGCGGCTCGCTCAGCTCAACAATGCCGGGCGCTGTTGCAACTTGCGTGAGGCCGCGGCCAGATCGAAGGGGCCCGCGCCATTCTCCGCCGCTACGATCCGCAGTACGCTGCCGTCGCGACAGGCCACATAACACTGGCCATCGGCGCCGAAGAGCCGGGCACGCTCGGAAGGCTCGATCGTGCGGGGCATCACTCGAGTGCGGTAGATCATCCAGCGCTCGCCGTCGACGTAGCCGAAGGCACCGGGGAAAGGCGGCGCTACAGCGCGCACGAGGTTATGGATCTCGCGGGCACTACGTGTCCAGTCGATCTTGCCGTCCTCCGGACGGCGCCGGCCGTAGTATTTGCCGGTCTCCAGCTGCTGCGGCAAACGCGGCGCCGAACCGTGGATCAATCCCGGAAGGGAGCGTGCCAGGATGATTTCCGCGGCCACCGTAACCTTGTTGAACACGTCCCGAGCCTCATCGTTCTCGAGGATGGGCACCGCCAGTTGATCGACGATGTCACCGGCATCCGCCCGGGCAGTCATGTAATGCAAGGTGGCACCGGTTTCCCGCTCACCGTGCAGGATGGCCCAATTCACGGGAGCGCGTCCCCGATAGCGCGGGAGCATCGAGCCGTGGATATTCAGGGCTCCCAGGCGAGCCGCACTCAAGAGCTGCGCGCCGATCATGGAGCGGAAGTAGAACGAGAACACGAAATCAGGCTGCAACTCCGTCACACGCCGTTCGAGCTCTACGGTGTTCACGTCGTCGGGCATTACAACCGGCAGGCCGTATTCCGCCGCCATTACGGCGGCGCTCGCGAACCACTGCTGCTCGTTCGGGTCATCCTTCGTAGTGACGACCAAGGGCACTTCCACGCCAGCGGACAACAACACCTGCAGGCAGCGGACACCCACATCGTGATAGGCAAATACGACAGCCCGCGTCTTGCTCATTCCAATTCCTTTACCGGGGATTCGATGTCATGCGACAGCCCAGGGAGCTTCTGCGTCTGGTGCACGTCGTGGGTAGCGTCGTTGTCCTCCAGCACCACGGCAATGGTGTAACGTGGCCGCTGCCGCACCTGCTCGTAGATCCGGCCGACATACTCGCCCACCACCCCGAGCCCGATGAGCAGCACGCCGATCAGGAAGAACGCGATGCCAAAGAGCGTGAACACGCCCTCCGCTTCGGGCCCGACGACCAGACGGCGTATCGCCAGGGCCACCACGAACAGCAGCGAGAGAACGGCGAGCGCGGTGCCCGCCATCGTGAAAAACTGCAGCGGCGCGACGGAGAAGCCGGTCATCAGGTCGAAATTCAGGCGAATGAGCCGGTACAGCGAGTACTTCGACTGCCCCGCCTTGCGCTCGGCGTGCGCGACTTCGATCTCGACCGGGTGCCGGGCGAAGGTATAACCCAATGCCGGCACGTAGGTGCTCACTTCCAGACAGCGATTGATCGCTTCGACGATCGAGCGGTGATAGCCCCGCAGCATGCAGCCCTGGTCGGTGATGCTGATCTGGGTCGTGCGCTCGCGGATGCGATTCATCATGCGCGAGGCGGCCTTGCGCCAGTACACGTCGTGACGGCGGGCGCGGATGGTTCCGACGTAATCGGCCCCCCCATCCATGGCGGCAATGATCTTGGCAATCTCTTCGGGCGGATTCTGCAGGTCGGCGTCGAGAGTCACGACGTAGTCGCCGCGCGACTGCGCGAAACCGGCGAGAATCGCCATGTGCTGGCCCGCGTTACGCGCCAGGACGATGACGCGAGTCGTATCGGGCCTGCGCTGGAACTGTTCCCGCAAGAGCGCAACGGAGCGGTCGCTGCTGCCGTCATCCACGAAGATCACTTCATATTGCCGTCGGAGCGCATCGAGCGCCGGATACAGGCGCTCGTAGAGGGACGCAAGTCCTGCCTCCTCGTTATAGACGGGAATGACGACTGAGAGAGTCGCGCTCATCGCTTGGAAGCTCCTCGCAAGATCTGCGTGACGGCCGCGACCACTCGATCGACATCGGTCAGCTCCATGGCGGGGAACAAGGGCAACGTCACGGTTTGCCGGCCGATGCGCTCCGCGTTCGGAAACTGCCCGTCGCGGTAACCCAGGGCACGGTACGCTGAGAAAAGATGGATCGCCGGATAGTGCACGCCGACGGCGATACCCTGTGCCTTCATGGCTTCCATGAACTGCGGCCGGGTGATATTGACCGTATCGAGCGGCAGCAATGGCGTGAACACGTGCCAGCTGTGCCCTTCATCGCCCCGTTCCGGCAACCTCACCGGCGCATCCTTCGCCCACAGCTCGTAATACCGAGCCACGAGCTGACGCCGCTTCGCGTTGAACGAGTCGAGGTGTCGCAACTGCCCAAGGCCGATGGCTGCCGCCACGTCCGACAGATTCGACTTGCCTCCTGGAATCAGGGTGTCGAAGCCGTCGAGGCCCGACTTCACCTGTCCGTGCCAGCGCTCGAGCTCGATGGCCTTGAGCTCTTCGGGGGAGCCGCCGGTAATGGCACCGCCTTCGATGGTGGTCATGTTCTTGTTGGGATGAAAGCTGAAGCAGACGAGATCGCCGAAGCTGCCGATCCGCCGGCCCCGCCACGCGGAGCCTATCGCGTGCGCAGCGTCCTCGATCACCCGCAGCTCGTGTCGTTTGGCGATGTCGTACAACCGATCCATGTCGACCGGCAAGCCCGCGAAATGCACCGGCATGATGGCCCGCGTGCGCGGTGTGATCGCCGCCTCGACTTGATCGAGATCGATGTTGCGGGAGTCCAGCCCCACATCCACGAATACGGGGCGCGCGCCGACACGCAGGATGACGTTCGCCGTCGCCACGAAGCTCAGCGCGGGAGTGATCACTTCATCTCCGGCCCCAATCCGACACGCCCGCAACGCCGTCTCGAGACTCGCGGTTGCCGACGTCTGCGTACGGACCGGCCGTCCGCCACAGTATTCGGACAAGGCTGCCTCCAGGGCCGCCACTTTCGGGCCCGTGGCGAGCCAGCCGGAGCGCAGCACTTCGACCACCGACTGGATGGTCTCCTCGTCAAGGGTCGGGCGGGTGAACGGCAACGGCTTCGTCATGATCGACCTCTCAAGAACGGGCCACGAGAACGACGCCGGCGATGATCACCCCGACACCGACGACCCGCTGGGCGTTGGGCACCTCGCCGAACAGCCACCAGGCGAGACCGATGTTCAGCACATAACCGAGCGACAGCAACGGATAGGCTTGGCTCACGGGCACCCGCGACAGACCCACGGTCCACACGACAACACTCAACCCATATGCCGTGAGCGCGTACCACAAGGAGGGCACCGCCAGCAGCTGCAACCCGCGGCTCAGCACGCTCGCGTCCCCGGCCACCAGCGGGCCGCTCACGCGAGTCGCCGCCTTCAGCCACAATTGCGCGAAAGCGTTGAGCAGCACGCCACACAACAAAAAACCGAAGTCCGCAAGCTTCATGAGCGAGTCACCGCGACCGTGTTGTTGTCGGCGGCAATGACCCGCCCCGGCAGCCCTTTGCGCCGGTATTCGTCCCACACTTTCGGACCGAAGAACGCCACGGCGTCCCGGCTGGCGCGCCAACGGCTGACGAACTCTTCCGGCGCCGCTGCCTGCCGGCCGGGCTCGGCGTGCAACCCGAACTCCAGCTCACCCTCGAACCCGACGAGCGTCAGCGTCCTGCGCAGGTAAGGTGAGATTGTCTCACGGTACTGGCCTACACTGAACAGCTCGGTCTGTGGGTGCACGTACGGCCGGGTCGCCGCAACCAGGTCGCGTGCCGAATGCGCCGGCGGCGTGACCGCGAGCGCAGACATGAAACACTGCCAGGCAAAGGCCGCGGCGGCGGCGATGGCCACCGCCGGACCAGCGGCACCGGACGCCTGCCGTCGCCAGGTGGCGACTACAACCCCGAGCACCACGGCCACGGCGGTCCCCGCCCAGATCAGGGCGGCCTGCGGGATGTAGGCGTTGTGCAGCGCCGAGTAAATCAACAGACCCACGGCTGCGATGACTGCAATAACCGACACGATGATCGCGACCTGCCGCAGGAAGCTCGAGCGCCCGGCGGCGTACGCCCCCACGATGGCCGCCAGCGGTGGAAACATCGGCTGGATGTAGGGGGCGAGCTTCGACCCCGAGGCCGAGAAGAACGCCAGGGTGATGACCGAGAAAATCAACAGAAAGCGCAACGGCTTGAACGGCCGCTCATCCGCCCGCAGCCCATCAACCCGCGGCCCCTCGATCCGCCGCTCATCGACCGGTTGTGCTTCCGCAGGCTGCACCTGCTGCCCGGCGTCCCGCCAGGCGAAGCGGCAGGCACCCACGATCGACGCTCCCCAAGGCAGCACGCCGAAGAGCAGCAGCGGCAGAAAGAAGTACACCGGCTCCGACCGCTTGTGCACGGTCGTCAGGAACCGGGCGAAGTGCTCGTGGATGAAAAAGAATCCCGCGAAGTCCGGGTTCCGGAGCGACACCGCGATGAACCACGGCGCGCACACCAACAGGAAAAGCGGCAGCCCCAGGGCCGGCTGCAGGCGCTTCCAGGGACGGATGTCGCGCTCCACTACCGAGTACACGAACAGGCTCGCTCCGGCGAGCACCCCCACGACGATGCCCTTGCCCAGGATAGCCAGTGCGGCCGCGAGCCAGGCGAGCAGCATCCAGCGCCGCTCGTCCCTGCTCTTCGCCGGCGAGCACTGCGCCAGCGTGAAAGCGAACACAGCGCCGGTCAGCCAGAAGCTGAAGCCCGCGTCCAGAAGATTGAGATGACCGATGACGCCGAAGTAAGGACTTACGGCGAGGGCGACGACCGCCGCAAGCCCCGCCCTGTAGCCGTACAACCGGCGCGTCCAGCCGAACACCATCGGGAAGCAGACGAAGGCCAGGCCAACGGTCCACAACCGGGCCGTCCACTCGCTGAGACCGAATAGCGAGTAGGCCGTCGCGGTCGCCCAGTACTGCAGCGGCGGCTTCTCGAAGTACTTCAGGCCATCGAGCCGGGGCGTGAGCCAGTCGCCGGTGGCGACCATCTCCCGCGGGATCTCGGCGTAACGGCCTTCGTCCGGGTCGAACAACGGGCGGGACTGCAGGGTCGCGAACCACGCCGCCGCGAGCACCAGCCACGCCAGCCAACCGAGTCCGCGAGTGCGTCCCCGCCCCGCTTCAATCGCCATAGAGACCCGTGTATCAGGCGCGCAGCACAGCCGCCGCGCGGGCGCCGAAGTTTTCCTGCTTCACGTAATAATCGATGGTGCGCCGGATCGCCGTGTCCATGTCGGTCGTCGGGGCCCAGCCGAGATCGCGCTTCGCCGCCTCGATGGCCGGGACGCGCACCTGGATGTCCTGGTAGTACTTCCCGTAGTACTCACCCGCCGAGACGTCCACGATCTGCGTCGCCTTGGCGTTCTCCCGCAGCACCGGAAATTCTTGCGCAATGCGGATGGTGCGCTCCGCGAGATCGCGGATCGTGATGCAGTTACCCGGATTGCCGATGTTGAAAATCTTCCGGGTGGCGCAGTTGTCCGGGTTGCCGAGAATCGTGATCAACGCCTCGATGGCATCATCGATGAACGTGAACGAGCGCTTCTGGCTGCCGCCGTCCACGAGCTTGATCGGGCGCTTGTACAGCACGTTCGACAGGAACTGCGTGAACACGCGCGAGCTGCCTTCTTTCGGCTCCTCGACATCGTCAAGGTTCGGACCGATGAAATTGAAGGGCCGGAACAACGTGTAATCGAGGTTGTCGCGCACGCCGTACGCGTAGATGACGCGGTCGAGCATCTGCTTCGAAGCTGCGTAAATCCAGCGCTGCTTGTTGATCGGGCCGTAGACCAGCGGGCTCGTCTCCTCATCCAGCGTCGAGTCCGGCGACATGCCGTAGATCTCGGAGGTCGAGGGGAAGATCAGCCGCTTGTTGTACTTCACGCACTGCCGTACGACGGCCAGGTTCGCTTCGAAGTCGAGCTCGAAGACGCGCAGCGGGTGGGTCACGTACTGCGCCGGGTTGGCGATCGCCACGAGCGGTACGATGGCATCGCACTTCTTCACGTGGTACTCGACCCACTCCTTGTTGATCGTGATGTCACCCTCGACGAAATGGAAGCGGCCGGTATTCTTCGGCAGATCCCCGAGCTTGTTGTCGGCGAGGTCCATCCCGTAGACCTCCCACGGCGTGGTGCGCAGGATCGCGTTGGTCAACGCGCTGCCAATGAAGCCGTTCGCTCCGAGAATCATGATTTTCAGTGCCATTGCCTTCCTTCGTCCCATCTTGCGGGCGCGCAGCTTGAACCAAGCCCGCCACAGGGTCCAGCCCCGGGAGCGGACTTCGGCAAAGGCGAATCGTACCTTGCCCCAGCCCCGGGCAGCTACAGGCTTTGCGGTAGCGAGTCCCGCCCCGCGAGGGGTGCGCCACGCCAAAGCGCCGCCAGGCGCCTTTCAGCCCATCATCAAAGCCCCAAACCGACGTAATTCTCGGCCAGGGTCTGGGCGGCCGCGCGGGAGGAGACGATGTATTCGAGCTCCGCCAACTGCCGCCGTCGATCGAAGGCGTTGTCCGTATCGAAGCGATGCAGCAGCGCGGTCATCCACCAGGAGAAGCGCTGGACCTTCCAGACACGCTGCAGGCAGGTGGCGGAATAGGACTCGAGGCCCGCGGTGCTGCCCGACCGGTAGTACGCCTCCAGGGCCTTTCCCAGCACCTGGACGTCGGCAATGGCCAGGTTCATGCCCTTGGCGCCGGTGGGGGGCACGATATGCGCCGCATCGCCGGCCAGGAACAGCCGGCCGCTGCTCATGGGCTCGACTACGAAGCTGCGCATGGGGGTCACGGACTTCTGCAGCACCGGGCCGGTGGCGAGCTGGGAGCCCAGGCGTTGCTGCAGCTCGGCCCAGATGCGCTCGTCGGGCCAGGCGGCCAGGTCTTCGTCCGGGAGGCACTGCAGGTACAGGCGGCTCACCGTGGGCGAGCGCATGCTGAGAAGCGCGAAGCCGCGGCTGTCGTTCGCGTAAATGAGCTCCTGCGAGGCGGGCGGAGCCTCGGCGAGGATGCCGAGCCAGGCGAACGGATAGACCCGCTCGTAGATCCTGAGCTCGCTCGACGGAACGCTCGGGCGGCAGATGCCGTGGAAGCCGTCGCAGCCGGCGATGAAGTCGCAGTCGAGCGTCTGCTCGACGCCGCCCAGGCGGTAGCGCACGCGCGGACGACTCGTGTCGAAGCCGCTGACCGAGACGTCCTCGACTTCGAAATGCAGGGGCTGATGGGTCTCGAGACGCGCGTGGATCAGGTCCCGGACCACCTCCTGCTGTCCGTAGACCATCACAGCCTTGCCGGTGAGGTCGGCAAAGTCGATGCGGTGATGGGTACCGCTGAAGTGGAGAAAGATCCCGTGGTGCAGCAGCCCTTCGCGCATCATGCGGTCGCCGACTCCGGCGGCGTTGAGCACCTCGACGCTCTGGTGCTCCAGCACTCCCGCGCGCACGCGATTTTCCACATAGTCGCGAGTCTTCGCCTCCAGCACCACCGACTCGATGCCGCGCTGGTGCAGCAGTTGCGCCAACAACAACCCAGCCGGCCCCGCTCCGATGATGGCAACCTGCGTACGCATACGAACCCCCCAAACGCCCACACGGGCTTGCACGCCCTGGCGTGCTTCGCTGGCTGTAGACTGTAGGCGCGGCGCAACGGCCCTCCCATGGACTGAAACGCCTTCCTCTTGGATTAAATTGGATTTGCCGATGTCCGACGCCCGTGCTGCCATCCCCCGGTTCTTCCTGTACGGCGAGCCGCCGCGGGATGCGGATGAGCGCTTCCTGCACGTCGAGGCGATTGCCGACCGCAGCCGGCTGTACGAGTGGCGGATCCGGCCGCACGCGCACCGTGACCTGCACCAGATCCTGGTGATCTTCATGGGCGGCGGCCAGATGCAGGCGGAGACGCAAAAGCACTCTTTCCAGGGACCGACGTTGCTCATCGCGCCGGCCGGCGTGGTTCACGGATTTGCGTTCACGCCCGAGACGGAAGGTTACGTCGTAACGCTTGGTGACACTTTGTTACGTGACCTGGCACGCGAGGAAGCGGCGTTCAAGGGGCTGTTCAGGGCTCCCGCGTGCGCCTCGCTCGCGGACGATCCCGCACCTATCCAGGAGCTGCTCGACTCGGTACCGAAGCTTCGCCGCGAGTTGGTTTGGAAGGCGCCCGCGAGCGGCGCCGCGGCGGCCGCCCGGCTCATGACGCTGTTGGTGACCGTCGTCCGTGCGCTGCACGAGCCACCCGATATCAGCTCCCCCGCGACGAATGCGCGGGCCGCGCTCGTCGCGCGCTTCCGCGAAAAAGTGGAGTCCCATCTGCGCATGGACCTGTCGATAGCACAATACGCGAAGGCGCTGAGCGTGACGCCAGCTAGGCTGCGCGCCGCCTGTCTCGAGGTGACGGGAAAGCCCCCGGCGCGAGTGCTGGAGGATCGCTTGCTGCTCGAGGCGAAGCGCACGCTCACGTATACGAACATGACCGTCGCGGAAACGGCTTACTATCTGGGGTTCGCGGACCCGGCCTATTTCTCGAGATTCTTCAGCAAGAACGCCGGCGAGTCGCCGGCCGCGTTCCGCAAACGGATGGCGGGCTGATGCGCCCCCCGCCTGTGCGGCCCGGACGCTTTTCGCCAGTGAAACAGACACGACGAGGAAACTTTTGAGCACGCCGCCGACCAAAGCTTTGCAGGAATCAGGAGCTCCGGTATTCATGCGTTCGATGATCGGCCGCGAGGCGGTTTTCAGTGTGGCGGCGCTGCTCATCAGCGCCATCCTGATCCAGACCCTGTACGCCACGCTCATCCGGCCCCGCGCGGCGGCGATTCTGGCGCAGCCGGTCGTGCCGCAGGCGCAGCAGCGCCCCGGGGAGCCGGTAACGCGCAACCTGCGATCGGTGTACGTGATCCTCAAGGACTATGAGCAGGAGGTCGCGCTCATCCTGGCCACCTGGGCCCTGTGCCTCATCGGCTACCAGGCCCGCGAAGTCGCCCGCAACCGGCGGCTGCTCGATAAGGACTACGTCGAGATCGGCGAAGGCCGTGTCGTACTACCGGACGACGCGCGCGCCTATGGACGCCCGATCGAGAGCCTGCCGCGCGATGAACAGGAAATGCTGTTGCCGCGGGCATTGATGGTCGCGTTGAATCGCTTCGGCGCGACGCGCAGCGTGCAGGATGCCGCGGAAGCCGTTCGGGCGGAATGCGAAAACGAGCTCGACCGTCTCGACGCTCAGCTCTCGATGGTCCGCTTCACCGCGTGGGCGATTCCCGCTGTTGGATTCGTGGGGACGGTCCGCGGAATCGGCCGCGCCTTGCAGGAAGCGCAAGGCGCGCTCCACGGAGATATTTCCGGCGTGACGCTCGGTCTCGGCGTGACGTTCAACGCCACGTTGACGGCGCTCGTGTCCTGCATCCTGGTGATGTTCTTCCTCCATCAGCTCCAGCAGGCGCAGGACCGGCTGGTGCTCGATGCCCGGATGTATATCGACCGGCGGCTCATCCGCAACATGCGGGTCCATTAGGCGGGTCCATCAACAGCAGCGCGTCACTCCACTCCACTTCTGACGCTGCCGCTCGGCGAAGTAGTCCTTACGGGACATCGGAGTCTCGCCGGCATGCGCGGCGGCGTGGTGCGCGAGATAGCGTTCGTAGGCGTCGTCGCCGGATACGGTACGAAGATAACGCCAACCCGCTGCGATCCAACGGAATACCGTCGCGAACCCCCGCTGTTCCAGCGAACGTCGTCCCTGCGAAATCCAGCCAATCGCTGTAACGATCCAGCGGTGTGCAGCCGCCGACCGGGTGGAGAACGAGCTCATCAGTGACCCACCGACGCGGCGCCGTGCAGTCCGGCGGGAAGGGCTGAGCCGTCGAGCTTGGTGGGCTGATACGGCGCCTCGGAGGTCTCGGGCGTGGGCAGACCGCGCAGCCGGCGCAGCACCAACCGCAGCATGTCGAGGATCACGAACCACAGGATCGCGGTGAACAGGACCGTCAGCCAGGCATCGAGGCGCTGATTGAAGATCAACTGCGGCGCCACCGCGGCCTTTTCCGGGGGCAACACGCCGTTGGCCAGCTTCGCGGCCAGGTCACTGGCGGCGGAGAAGAAGCCGAGCTTGGGATCCGGACTCACCACCTTTTGCCACGCGGCGGCCGTGGTAATGAGGGCGAGCCAGGCCAGCGGCCCACCGGTCACGAGCGCGTAAGCGGGCTTGCCCTTCTTGATGAGGATCCCGGTCGCCACCGACAGGGCAATGGCGGCGAGCATCTGGTTGGAGATGCCGAACAAGGGCCAGAGGATGTTGATGCCCCCGTTCGGATCGATGACACCGATATAGAGAAAGTACCCCCAGCCGGCTACCACCAGCGTGCTCGACAGCACCACGGAGGGATACCAGGACGTGCGGCCCAGCGACGGCGAGAAGTGGCCCAGCAGGTCCTGCAGCATGAAGCGGCCGACGCGGGTGCCGGCGTCGATGGTGGTCAGAATGAACACCGCCTCGAACATGATCGCGAAGTGGTACCAGATACTCAGCAACCCGCGGCCGAATGACGAGCCGAAGATGCTCGCCATGCCGACCGCGAGCGACGGCGCGCCGCCCGTTCGAGCGAACAGAGTCTTCTCCCCCATCTCATGAGCGAGCTGCGCCATCTGGTCGGCGGTCACGGGGAAGCCCCAGCTCGTGATGGTGTGCACGGCCGCATCGGGGGTGGCACCCACGATGCCGGCGCCGACATTGATCGCAAAATAGACACCAGGATCCAGCAACGTCGCGGCGATCATCGCCATGATGGCGACGAAAGACTCCAACGCCATGCTGCCGTAGCCGATCAGACGTACGTCGCGCTCACTCGCGATGAGCTTCGGCGTCGTGCCGCTCGAAACCAACGCATGGAAGCCCGAAACGGCACCGCATGCGATCGTGATGAACACGAAGGGGAAGACTTTACCGGCAAACAAGGGGCCGGTACCGTCCACGAACTGCGTGATGGCCGGCATCTTGATCTGTGGATGCATGAGCAATATCGCAATAGCGAGGAGGAACACCGTGCCGAGCTTCAAGAACGTCGACAGGTAGTCGCGCGGAGCGAGCAACAGCCACACCGGCAAAATCGCCGCCAGCCAGCCATAGGCGATCACGAAGCCCGCGAGCGAGGGACCTGCATAGTCGAATGCCGCGCGCAGCCCGGACTGCTGGTCGATCCACCCTCCTCCGAACACCGATAGCGCGATGAGCGCGATGCCAATCGCGGAGGCCTCGAGCACCCGGCCGGGACGCCAGGAGCGCATGTAGAAGCCCACGAGGATCGCAACGGGGATCGTCGCGAAGACCGTGGAAGTCGCCCACGGGCTGTGCTTCATCGCGTTCACGACGACGAGGCCGAGCACCGCGATGAGAATGACCATGATCATCAACGTGCCGATCAAGGCGGCAAAGCCACCGAACGGCCCCAACTCGTCACGCGCCATCTGCCCGAGGCTGCGGCCATCGCGGCGCATGGAGAGCATGAGGATTGTCATGTCCTGCACGCAACCGCCGAGCACCGAGCCGATGATGATCCAAAGGGTGCCGGGGAGATAACCGAATTGTGCCGCCAGCGTGGGACCGACCAGCGGGCCTGGGCCGGCAATGGCGGCGAAGTGATGGCCGAAGGCCACCCAGCGCTGGGTCGGGACGAAGTCGCGGCCGTTGTTGAGCCGCTCCGCCGGCGTGGCGCGTGTCGGGTCGACCAGGCACACCTTGGCGGCGATCCAGGCGGCGTAGAAGCGATACCCCAACAGGTAGACGCAGACCGACGCCACCACGATCCACAGCGAGTTGATCGGCTCTTGGCGGTAGAGCGCAACGCCGCCCAATGCCAATCCGCCCACGAGCGCGAGCAGAATGCCCCAAACCTTGTTCATCATGAGGTGCCCCTACGCCCAATGGCACTGACTTGACTTTACCGTGTCATAAAATATCACGTCGGCCTGCGCCACAGTTTCGCGCAACAGGGGCAATGCGTGCACGGCAGTGCCAAACCGCCCTCAATCCGCGGCCTTTTCCGATCGCCCCACCCCCTTCGTCACGACTACGGGCAATTCCACGGAGCTGCCGTTTTTGCCGCCGTAGTACACCCGAATGTTGGCCTTACGGTAGTCGGCTGCGGCGGCAAAGAAAATATTGTCCACGAAGGTTTGCGGATTGCGATCATAGAGCGGAAACCAGCTCGACTGGATCTGCACCATGATGCGATGGCCGGGCAGGAAGGTGTGGTTGACCGCCGGCAATCCAAAGTGATAAGTCAGCGGAACGTTCGGCTGCAGGGATTGCGCCTTCTCGAGGCTCTCTCGATAGCGACCGCGAAAGATGTCCATGCTCACCGGAAGCTGATAGCCGCCCATTTCCGGCTGTTGCGGATACTCTGCAGGATAGACGTCGATCACTTTCACGACGAAATCACCATCGGTACCACTCGTCGAGGCGAGCAAGTTGACCTCCGGCAGGCCACTGACACTCAACGGAGTAGCCAGGACATCGGAGACGAACGTCAGCACGTCGGTGCGTCCCGACGCCTCGCGCTGATCATCCACCAGCCAGTCGTGCCAATGGGGTCCGCCATAGGGCTCGATAGGGCGTGCACGGAATGGAACCGGCTTCGCCGGATCCGATACATACTCCTCGTAGCCCGACTCGGCGGGCACATCGAACGCCAGGCCGTGACCGGATTGCAGGTAGACAGGAGTGAGCTTGGGTGAGCAGCTGCCGGTGCAGCCGGCGGGCCAG
This sequence comes from Steroidobacteraceae bacterium, assembly GCA_035547375.1. Lineage (GTDB taxonomy): Bacteria > Pseudomonadota > Gammaproteobacteria > Steroidobacterales > Steroidobacteraceae > 13-2-20CM-66-19. The sequence continues at coordinate 10,029 of DASZVD010000407.1, read as the reverse complement.
CCGCGCATTTCCTGCCAGCGATTGACGCCGGTCTCGAACGCTGTAACCGTCGCCACGGCCTCCGCAGGAGCACCATCCTTCAGGTAGTGATCGAGGAAAGGTCGCAAGACGTGAAGTCGGAAATAGCGCGTCGTATCCGTGCCAAAGCGCAGTTTTCCCAGCTCGGCGCCGTTGGGATCGAAGATCTGCTGCCCGTGATACCAGGGTCCGATCACCATGAAGATCTTGTCGTTGCGCGTGTCCAAAGGCTTCAGCGCGCGGTAGACAGCGATCGCTCCGTAGATGTCCTCCTGGTCCCAGAGTCCATCCACGAGCATGACCGGGACCGACAGCGGGTGACCGGCGAGCAGCCGATCCATGGCCTGCTGCTGCCAGAAAGCGTCATAGGCGGGATGCTGGGTCAACTTCACGTAGAATCCCAACTGATCCATGCCGTGCCGGCGCGCGATTTCCCCCGCCGAGACTCCGTCCATGAACAGGTCATAGTCGTCGTGGAAGCTGGACCACCACTTCTGATCGTTGGCGCGAGTTGCCTCTTGATCATATACGTACGGGAGCATCATCTCCTGCCGCAGTGCGCCGTAGTGGAACCAGTCGTCACCGCGCCAGCCGTCGACCATGGGGTTCATTGGCACCACGACCTTCAATGCCGGATGGGGATCGACCATGGCCGCCAGAGTCAGGAAGCCGTCATAGGACGTGCCGATGATCCCCACCTTGCCGTTGGACTCGGGCACATTCCTGACGAGCCATTCGATGGTATCGTAAGTGTCCGTGGAATGATCGACCCTGGTTTGATTCAGCGCCCCGCGCATCGGGCGGTTCATCACGTAGTCGCCCTCGGACTTGTATTTCCCCCGTACATCCTGAATGACCCGGATGTACCCGGACTGGACGATGACATCGGTCGGGTTGTCGACTCCCTCCAGCACGGCGGCGAGCCGTCCGCTGTGATTGTGATTCGTAAACACGTCCGCGCTGTAGGGAGTCCGGGTCATCAGGATGGGTGCCCGCTTCGCAGACCTGGGGACCAGGATCACCGTGTGCAGCTTGACTCCGTCGCGCATCGGGATCATCACTTCGCGGCGCTCAAAGTCGAAACTGTCGGTCCTGGGCGTGAAAGTGCTCGGCATCTCGCTCGCAAGAGTGGCCTGCGCAGCCACCTGCGTCCGTGAGTCGAGCAGCACCAGCACGAGCGTCAGGGCGGCGGCCTGCAGGATTCGTTGTCTCATTGGAGTCATTCGGGTGCAAGGTTGAGGACGATACGGGGATTCCCCCGGCCGGATCAGCTACAGCGTTTCAAGAATCTGGGTGAGCGCCCGCTTGCCCTCGATGGTGGCGCCTTCCCAGCGAATATTGCCCAACTCCGAGTTGCCGAAAGAGATGCGGCCAAAGCGCTGGCGAAAGACTTCCCTGGGCGCGGGCTTGCCATCCTTGCCGAAGTAGAAGCCCGGGGGAGGCGACATCAGAGAGTGCCCCCAGCGGTTCAATACGATGCCTGCAACGTCCCTGCGGGCATCAAATCCGCCGGCCGCGAACATCTTCTGCATCTGGGCAGTGATTCGTTGCTCATACTCTGCGTAGGAAGTGCCGTACAACTGAGCCCGGCCTGCGGGGCCCTGGGCTTCGAGGGGAAGGTCCGTTCGTTGGATCGGCACGTAAAACGTCATAACGATCGGCTTGTCGGGATGAAACGGCGCCGCGCGGGGCCCGATCACCATCGGCTGCCTGATCGTGGCGTAGAAGCCGAAGCCATCGAACCAGCGGGCCGTCGAGATTCCCAACTTGTCGAGGAAGCGCCAGTTGCGCAGCGCCACGTTCACCATGAGAGTGGGCGAGTAAAGGAACTGCCTGGCTGCGGATTGATGGCTCTCCGGCAAGTCCCGGACGATGTGCTTGCTCACCCAACTTCCGATGGCCAGCACCGCTGACTTGGCCCGCACACGATAGAGCCTGCCACCCTTCTCGTAGACGATGGCGACGCGCTCCGCCACCCTGGGATCGCCCTCGTGCGAGACTCTGATCGCGGTGGCGCTCAGGCGCATCCGCAGCTTCTTGCCGCCCTGATCGAGGGCAGCAGGGTTTACGGAACCGGTCGCTATGGCCTCGAAACTCCTGGGTCCGCGGATCGCATCCGGAAACAGCGCCTTCACGAAATGCCGCAGCAGCACCGCGTTTCCGCCTGGAAAGCTCACCCACCGCTTCGCGATCTCAGACCCCTGGCTGCCCTCCGCAAAGCGGCCCACCCCCGGAAAGCCGCGCCACACATAGGCCGAGGATTGGGGCGAGGGGCCCGAGGTCCCCATGATGGGCGCCATATACGACAACACGTCGGGACTCAAGCCCATTTCGCGTGTCACCAGCTCGGCAAATGAAATGCGATCCAGCCACGCATCCTGATCCTCCTGCGGCTTGACCTGCAGCCGCCGGTCGCGCAGGGCGAGCAGTCCCCGCTTCAACGGTTCCGGCATGGGGGCGTGCTTGAGATCGTTGGCCCAGATGTCCTTTACCCACACCCCTTTCCCCTGTGTCAGCGCATTATCGAAGTAGTAACCGAAGCTGCCGCACTGCTCGCCGTAATAGAGGGGGCCCGAGGTCGCCTTGGGGAAGACCATGCCGGGGCTGGCGCCGCTCGGCTCCATGAAATCGAAGCTCCAAGGGATTCCCAACGCGTCCCAGTACTCCGCCACGACATCCGGCAATGCACCCGGTCCATTGGGCAGGAAGAAGTTGATCGACGCCTGCGGTCCCGCTATCCGATACCCGTCGACAGCGAACTCGTTCGACTTGGCGAAGCCGCCGAAGATGGGATAGTTGTCGAGGAGCAGGGCGGTCGACTGCCCCCTGAGCTTGCGCAGCTCGTACAAGGCGGCCAGGCCGGAGAATCCTCCTCCAACGATGACTACATCGTATTCTTCGCGCGTATCCACGACGTCGGGCAGGTCGCCATCGTACGCATGATCACGGATCTTGTGGGCGGAGCCCATGACCTCGGCGGTGGTTCCGTTCGACACCGCGTAGTCGCCGACCCCGGCATAACCGTTCCATGCAGCGCCGAGCTTGCGCGCTTCCGCGGGACTGCGCGCACTCAACAGCGCGGCTCCCGCACCGATCAGAGCTCCGCCCACAAAGTCGCGACGTGTGATGCCGTCCCGCGGAAGTGAATTCTCGCTCATGACTGCTCGGACCTCCGCATTCACTTGTGGTAGTCGATCTGCAGACCGATCGTCCGCGGTCGTATGCGCACGCCAAGCTGCGCGTTCGGATCGATCTCGACGACCGGATTCGTGTTCGTCACGTTGTTTGCAAACAGGGTTGCGCGCCAATGCTCCCCGGAATTGACGGCGAACGAGGTCTGCCCGAGCACTCTCGATGTGCCCGTCGCCACGACAACGGCAGTTTGCGCGGCATTCAGGTTGGACGAATATTGCGAGGAGACATAGCTGACGGATGCGCTCAGGGTTCCCGTGAGTCCCGCGCCGAGCGCAAAGTGATAGTCACCAAACGTGGATGCGGTCCACTTTGGCGAAAGATTGAGCCGATTGCCTTCCCGATAAGCGATGACATCGTGCTCGCCGGAGACGACATCCTTGTCGAACTCCAGGTTGTTGACGCTGAGCGAGGCCCCCACGGAAAATGCCCGGGACGGCCGCAATGTGATGGAAAGATCGGCTCCCGGGCCGCTGGCTGCCGCGGCGTTCAGCGGTGCGTTGTAGTACAACCCGCCCTCCTCCACCTGGAGCTTCTCCTGCACATTGGTCCATTTGATGTAATAGACGGCCGCCTCGAGCGAGAGCTTCCGGTCGAACAAGTCGCTCTTCACTCCCGCCTCGTAGTTCTTCAGCCTGTCCGGCTTCACGTCCGGAAAGCCCGGCACATAGGTGAGGATGGTGAAGAGTTGCGGGAACCCGCTGCGGAAGCCTTCCGAGTAGGATGCGTACGCCGTTACGTCCTTGGCCGGAAAGACGCTCAGGACGACCCGGGGAGTGAAGGCAACGTACGTGTGCTCGGTGTCGACGAGGCTGCCTGTTTGAAAATAGTCCACGGTCTCCTGCATCCGCACCCTGTCCTCGAAGTAGCGCAGGCCGGCGGAGACTTCCATCGTATTGTCGAGGAAGCGCCGCGCCACCTCCCCAAACAGGGCGGCCGAGCGGGAATAGTCGTTCCATGCTTCCGGAATGGGCAGGACATCGCTGCCGGACTGAATCGTGTCGTCCTCGGCATACCGATAGAATCCCCCCAGCGACCAGCGCCAGGGTTCCTGATTCTTCGACCTGAACAGGAGCTCCTCGGAGTAGATGTGCGAGTGCTCGTTCGTCTCGAGCACCGCCAATGGACCGGGGGCGCCGATATCGTAGTCACTGGGATTGTGATAGTAGAGATAGCTGCTGTCGCTGGAGATCGAGACGTTCGCAAGCTCGTACTCCAGCCGGATGTTGTAAGTATCGTAGTCATTTGACAGCGGCTCGTGAGCGGCATAGTTGACGTAGTTGTTCGAGTCCGCGTAATCGCGCGAGCCGTGCGAGTCCCGCCACAACCACCCCGAGAGCGTCACGGTCAGGTCATCCGTGGGTCGCGCTGCGAGCTTCAGGCGAAAGCTTTTCTGCAACGTGTCATTGATGTCAGCGGCGGAGGGCGTGTCGATCCAGCCGTTCAGCTTCGTGTAGGAGACGACGGCTCGCGCCGCAAGCACATCCTGCACCAGCGGCACGTTTACGGCCGCATCCTCGCGGTAGTTTATTCCCCCGCTGCCGTCGGTCACCGACTCCGTCGTGCGTGCCTTGACATCGAAACTGGTAAAATTGGGCTCGTTCGTCAGGATTCGAACGACACCATTCAGCGCACTGGCGCCATAAAGGGTCCCCTGCGGGCCTCGCAGCACCTCGATCCGCTGCAGATCGTAGGGACTCGCGTCAGGAACCGCCGCTGACCGAATGAGACCAAAGGGCACACCGTCAATGTAGTAGCCGACCGTGCCCGCCCCACTCCACTGGGCAGAACCCGTCGAGACGCCTCGCATCGTGAGCTGCGTCGCGCCTCCGAGACTGGCTACGTTCACGGACAAGCCCGGAACTCTGGACAGCGCGTCCGCAGCTCCTTGTACATCCGGCTGCTCGAGGGACTCGCCCCCCAGCACCGATTCGGAGATGGGCACGTCCAACAGCCTTTCCGCGCGCTTTTCCGACGTCACCACGACTTCCGCCATCTCGTCGGTTGCGACGCTCTGCTGCCTGCCCGGCGTGCGCTCTGGCGGCGAAGGGGACGGCACCGTGGTTCCTTGCCCCGCTTGAGCGAGTCTAAAGCTGCTGGCGGAGTCGCTCTCGCCTGCACGAACGGAAGGGGTTTGCAGAGAGTCCCCGGATGCAGCTCCGGCACTCCCGGACACCGCGAGAGGTATGATCGTGATGGCCTTATCGTTCACATACTGGTAAGTGAGGCCGGTCCCGCTCAGAAGTTGCGTCAGCGCTTCGTCGGCCGTCAGCGCCCCAGAGGCCCCGCCGGTGCGCTTGCGTCCCACGGTCTTCGAGAAATACAACACCTGGAGGTTGCGGCTTTCCGCAAAATCCTTCAGTGCCCTTCCCAGGGGCTGTGCCGGGATGTTCGTCGGCACCTTGATGGCCGCCGTCGCATTCTGGCCAACCGAGGCGCCCACGATCGAAAAACAGACGACTGTCGCCAACATAGCGGCACGCATGAAAACCCTCCCGCCCCAGATTAGGCTTGTTATGGCGGCTGCCCGTCGCAGCCTCTTCGTATAGCAGTAGAGCGTTTTCAATCGAAAAGCAGGTAAGACTATTTTTTCCCCCGCGAGGTGACTCGTATCTCCTTATCGCTCACGGTCAGTTGAATGTTGGGTTGAGTGCGCAGGAAGTCCAGCAGGGAATCGGGATCGTTGGACGAGTACACTCCGCTGATCTCCAGCGAGCGCAGATCCGGCTCCGCGATGACCAGCCGCCGGGTGTTGTAGCGATTGAATTCCTGAGCCACGGCCCACAGCGGCGTCTCCTCGAATACCAGGCGCTTTTGGACCCAGGCCGTCGCAGCCACGACATCGGCGGGCTTCGGTTTGACTGCCTTCTTCTGTGATCGATCACTGGGAATCGTTATCTGATCGCCCGCAGTGAGGAAGGAGAGAGCGGTCGTGGGCGCAGTTCCGTCCGTTGCGGCAGAGGGTGCAGACACGGCAACCTGCCCTTCGAGGACCGTTACGGTGGTGCCACTGCTCCTGCGATACACGTCGAACTGCGTACCTACCGCACGGACAGTCATACCGTCACTGTATACAATGAACGGGCGCGACGGATCCTTGGCCACGTGAAACAACGCCTGGCCGTCGGTGAGATAGACCTTGCGCAGGCTCTTGGATAACCGCACTCTGATGGTCGACAGCGCATTCATCTCGATCGTGGTGCCGTCGGCGAGCTCCACCGTACGCTGTTCACCGACTCCGGTGCGGTACGTGCCGGCCTCGAAGAAGTAGATTCCCAGAGCGAACACGATCGCCAGGGAGGCGGCCGCGAAAAGCACCGTCCACGTCCGGAGTGGCGTGCGCCGTTGAGCCGGGCGAGCCAGCGGCGCGGCAGAGAGCGTGACCACGTTCTCGTCGTGGCTCTGTTTGGCACGTTGCACGAGAAGAGGAATGTCGAGGCATCGGGCCGGATCTGAGGTCGGCAATTCTGCCCAACCCGCAGCGATCTCAATGTAGGTCTGGATGTGCTCTGGAGACCGTCGCAGCCATTCATCGAATCGCGCGCGGTCACTCTCGGTCACATCGCCGGTGCGGAATTCGATAAACCAGCGTGAAGCCTCGGTGATGACGTCGGGCTTGGTTCTGATGTGCATGAAAGCGTCCTTACTCGGAAGCGGCACGCGCAGCACGCCCCTTGCGGCAGTGCTCAGCGGCACGCATGAGATACTTCTTGACCGAGTCGCGTGAAGTGCCAAGCTGATCCGCGATCTCCTGCACTGTATGTCCCGCTACGCGATGCAGCACGAGAGCAGCGCCCACCTTCGGCGGCAGCTGTTGTATTGCCCGCTCCAGCGCCTCCATCCTGCCCGCCCTATCCGCCTTCACGGCCGGATCCTCCCCCTCGGGGAGAGCCAGCTCCGAATAGGCATCGGTGATATCGACGAATACAGGATCGGCGGCCCTGCGGAGCGCGTGCTGCTGCAGAACGTGGCTCGCGACCGTGAACAGATACGCCTCGGGATTGCGAATCGTGTCCTGGCGCTCGACACGCAGCAGCCGCAGGAACACCTCTTGGGCCACATCAGGGGCGTCGTGCACGTTTCGCAGGCGGACGGAGAGAAACTGGCGCAGCCGTCTGCCATACCGGGCGGCCATGGTCGCAACGAAGCTCTTTCTATCCGAGAACTGCAAGCGGACCTCGACAGCGGCGTTCTTGTTGCATTAGAGCGTTCTGGCCCGAAAAGTGGGTGTAACTAAATTTTTAGTATTATCAATGGGATATACGGCACCCCGCGAGGCTACCTGCAGCGCCCGCGCCAAAAGCGCTCCCGAAATGGAAAGTAGCCCCTATCCGGAGGCAACCGGCGGCGTCCGAAGCGGATAAATGGGGATCGAGATTCTCTACGCCAGCAGCGCCTGCAGCGTGCGGCGATAGCGTCCGAGCAGCGCTTCCCGCCGGTAGTGCCGTCCATCGGTAACAACCTTCACGCCAGCGCGCCAAACGCAATCGATCACTGCGCGGCCGCCCGCAAAAATCCAGCTGTCGAGGATCTCGTCGCCGCGCCGTTCCACCAGCACCGGGTGATCTGCAGCCAGTGTTACGATGTCCGCCGAGGCGCCCGCTTGCAGTGCGCCCGTTTGCGGGCCTTTCGCGCCACTGCCCAGTGTTGAATGCAGCGCGCGCGCGCCGCCCGCCAGAGCCGCGTCGAGCAGGCTACGCCCCGTGGAGCGTCCTTCCGCCGAGGCCAGGACGTTTCGGGCTCGATGCGCCAGGCGCTGGGAGTATTCCAGGATCCGCAGCTCCTCCGCCGCGTCCAGCAACACGTTCGAGTCGGAACCGACACCGTAGCGACCGTTGAGCGCCAGGAACGCCGGTGCCGGAAAAATACCGTCGCCGAGATTGGCTTCCGTGATGGGACAGAGCCCGACGATCGCGCCGCTTGCTGCCATTCCGCGGACCTCGGCATCAGTCGCCTGAGTGGCGTGAACGAGGCACCAGCGCTCATCCACGCGCTGGTTCTCCAGCAGCCATTCGATCGGGCGACGGCGCGACCAGGCGACACAATCGTCGACCTCTTTCGTCTGCTCCGCGATGTGGATATGGATCACTTCGCTCCGCGCAATCTCCACTACACCCGCCAGCTCCACCGGCGTCACCGCGCGCAAGCTATGGGGCGCAACGCCCACGACGGCGCCGGACAATCCCTTGACCGCCGCCCTGCTCCCTTCGACGATCCGGCCAAAGCCTTCGACGTCATTGATGAAACGCGCCTGCCGGGGTGTGGGGGCGGCCCCGCCAAAGCCGCTGTGCGCGTAAAAAGTGGGGAGCAAGGTGAGCCCCATGCCCGTCTCCGCGGCGGCGGCGGCGATGCGCACGGCCATTTCGGCCGGATCGGCGAACGGCTTCCCGCCGCGATCGTGGTGGAGGTAATGGAATTCGCCCACCTGGGTGAAGCCGCTTTCCAGCATCTCGGCGTAGGCGAGGCCGGCGATCGCTTCCAGCCCCTCGGGGTCGAGCCGCTCCACGAAGCGATACATGAGCTCCCGCCAGGTCCAGAAGCTGTCGCCGGTGGGACCACGGCGCTCCGTGAGCCCCGCCAGGCCGCGCTGAAAGGCATGGCTATGGACGTTCGGGATGCCGGGAATGGCGATCGCGTGACGCTCGTCGGCGGCCTCCGGGCTTACGCCCGCGTCCACCCGCTCGATGCGGCCATTCGTCACGGCGAGGCGTACGCCGCGCTCCCAGCCTTGCGGCAGCAGCGCCGATTCAAACCATAAAGTGCTCATCCCACCCTGCCCGAACTCTCACCTGGCGTACATTATCCAGCATTGAGCAGGGCCGAGCACAGGAGCCGGACGAGTGACCGACACGAGCGCGTTGCAATGGCTGACGATCCAACGTGGAACCGCACCCCTGGTGGTGACGATGCCTCATACGGGGGTCGAGCTGGTCGACGGCATCGAAAGCGGCCTGGAATCCGCCTGGCTCGCGCGCAAGGACGCCGATTGGTGGATTCACGAGCTGTACGACTTTGCAGGCGACCTCGGCGCCACGGTGATCCGCACGGCCATTTCAAGGACCGTGATCGATGCTAATCGAGATCCGTCCGGGAAGTCGCTCTACCCCGGGCAGGCGACGACCGAGCTCTGTCCTACGACCACGTTCGATGGCGAGCCGCTATACCGCGAGGGTCACGCGCCCGATCCGAACGAGATCGCTCGCCGGCGCGCCGTTTACTTCGACCCGTACCATCGCGCGCTCACCGCGGAAATCGCGCGCCTAGGCGCGACACACGCCAAAGTCGTGGTGTACGACTGTCATTCGATCCGTTCGCGTATTCCACGCTTGTTCGAAGGAGAGCTGCCCAACTTCAACATCGGCACCAACAGTGGAGCGAGCTGTGCCCCCGGGCTGGCCACCCGGATCGAAGGGATTTGCGCCGCGGCGAAGGATTTCACGCACGTTCTCAACGGGCGCTTCAAAGGCGGTTACACGACCCGTCACCATGGGCGGCCGGCCGACGGCGTCCACGCGGTGCAAATGGAGCTCGCGTGCAGGGGCTACATGCGTGAGCCCGACGCCGTCGACCCAGGCAACTGGCCAACTCCTTACGACGCCGCCTTTGCCGCTCCACTGCGCTCGGTGTTGGAGCGGATCCTGACGGCGTGCCTGGAGTTCGCCGGAGCCTGATGACTCGCTAGGGTCTGTTGACAGTCATAGTGAGGTATTCAGCCAGATGAACGAGGCGGTGATGGCGACCAGCGAAGCATATCGTTCGACCAGCTTGTCGTAACGGGTGGCGATGCGACGGAATTGCTTCAAACGGCAGAAGAATCGC
>DASZVD010000406.1:0-8330 GCA_035547375.1 Steroidobacteraceae bacterium | reverse complement strand
CGTCCCGGGGGACGCCGCAAGTACATCCTTGTAGTCTCTGGCGCGGTTCCCGACCGCGCAAGCCCCCGGGACGGGCTTTTTGGTCGGACGCTCTCGTGAAATCGCTGGCCAACGCGACCTCGATCGCACTCGCCTGCGTCGTAGTCCTGGCCGGTTGCTCCCGCTCGGCCGACAACACCGACCTGAAGGGAGCCGCGGCCGGAGCGCCCAAAGTCGTCCTTCTTCGTGGCGTGGGTCCGGACCCTGACTCCCTCGACCCACAGCGGGCACGCTCGGCGGAATCACAGACCATCCTCCGCGACCTGTGCGAGGGCCTCACCTCACTCGACAAAAGCGCGAATGTCGCGCCAGGGGTCGCGAGCGAGTGGACGATGAGCCCGGACGGAAAGACCTACACGTTCAAGCTGCGTCCGCAGGCGCGCTGGTCGAACGGTGATCGGGTGGTCGCGGGAGACTTCGTCGCGGGATTGCGGCGCCTGGTGGATCCGGCGACCGGTTCGGCATACGCGCAGGTCATCGATGTCATCACGAACGTCGGCGACATCGTCGCGGGTAAGAAGTCTCCCGATACGCTTGGCGTTACGGCGCCCGACGATGCGACCGTCGTCGTTACCCTCGCGACGCCCGCCCCTTATCTGCCGCAACTGCTGTCGCATCCAAGCACGTGCCCGGTACATCGCCCGACGCTCGCCGCGCGGGGGGAGTCCTTCGCGCGGCCGGGTGTGATGGTTTCCAACGGAGCGTTCACGCCAAAAGAGTGGGTGCAGAACTCGCACATTCTTGCGGTGCGAAACCACTACTACTGGAACGATGCGGCTACGCGCATCGATGCCGTGAAGTATCTGCTGATCGCCGATGAGAACGCCGAGTTGACCCGCTACCGGGCCGGCGAGCTGCACATCACGGCGGTCGTGCCGCGCGGCCAGTTCGACTGGATCAAGGCCAATTTGTCCGGCGAGCTGCACATCGCGCCGCAGCTCAACACCTACTTTTACGGCTTCAATCTGCGCCGCGCGCCATTCAAGGACAACCCGGGCCTGCGCCGCGCGCTGTCGCTCGTCATCGACCGGGAGCAGCTCGCACGGCTCGTGCTGCGGGTAGGGGAGCTGCCGGCCTACGGTTGGGTGCCCCCCGGCGTGAGCAACTACTCGCCGCAATCCTTCGACTACCGGGGCAAGCCGCTCCCGGAGCGCATAGCGGAGGCGCGGCGGCTCTACGCGGAAGCGGGCTATTCGAGCTCCCATCCCCTGCGTTTCGAGCTGCGCTACAACACGGGTGAAGTGCACACCAAACTGGCGATCGCCATTGCCGCGGCGTGGAAGGAGTCGCTCGGAGCCGAAGCGCGTCTGACCGCGGTGGAATTCAAATCGCTCCTGCAGGATATCGATCGCGGCGACGTGGAGCTGTTCCGCTCGAGCTGGGTGGGTGATTACAACGATGCCTACACGTATCTGCAGTACTTGAAGAGCGACTTCGGCATCAACCTCCCGCACTACGCCAATCCGGCTTATGACGCACTGCTGGGGCGTGCCGCCGGCGAGACGGATCCCGCGGATCGCCGTGCGCTGCTCGAAGAGGCCGAGCGTGTGGTGCTGCACGATCACCCGCTGATACCGATCTACTTCTACGTCAACAAACATTTGGTGAAGCCGGAGGTGGAAGGCTGGTACGACAACATCATGAATGTCGTGTACAGCAAGGACCTCGGCCTACGGTCGCGTCCCACTCCGGCCGGCGCTCCGCGCCGCTGAATCCAGCGGGTCGTTTCGACCCGCTGGAAAGTTGGGCGAAGCCCTATACAAGGCTTGTCCCGTCAAGGCCTGTACGAAGCGCCCGTACCAGTTGTGGATGTCGTGCTCCCGCACGGAAGCCAACATCTGCTCATGACGCTGGCGCCGCTCCTCCAGAGGCATATTGAGCGCGGTCTGCAATGCCCCGGCCATGCCCCGCTTGTCATATGGGTTCACCTGCAGCGCCCCGGTCAACTCCGGCGCTGCACCAGCCATGGGCGAGAGAATCAACACGCCCGGATCCTGCGGATCCTGCGCCGCGACAAACTCCTTGGCCACGAGATTCATGCCGTCGCGGATCGGGGTGACCAGGCCGACCTTCGCGGCGCGCAGAAAGCCCATGAGCGTGGTGTGCGTGTAGTTGCGATTCAGATATCGGATCGGGGTCCAATCCGCCTCGGCAAAATGGCCGTTCAGGCGGCCGGCCGCGGCCTCGAGCGCATGGCGAATTTCGCCGTAGGCGTGCACATCGCCGCGGGAGAGCGGCGCGATCTGCAGGAACGTCACCCGATTACGGTTGTCGGGAAACGACTCGAGGAAATGCTCGAAGGCGGCGAAGCGCTCCGTGAGCCCCTTGCTGTAGTCGAGCCGGTCCACGCCGATGATGAGCTTGCGGCCGAGGAGGCTCGCGATCATGCGCTCGACCTTGTCCTGCGCGAGTGAGACCTCGGCAGCGCTGCTGACGGCTTCCACATCGACGCCGATCGGAAAAACACCGACCCGCACGGAGTGTCCCCCGACGTCCAGCCGTCCCCGCTGTCCCGCCAGGTGTGCCGCGGGCTGCTCCACGCAAGACAGGAACGAGTGCAGATCGTCTTCGGTCTGGAAACCGACGAGGTCGTACTGGCAGAGGTCTCTCACCAGCTCGGCGTAGTTCGGCAACACCCGCAGCACCTGGCGGTGCGGAAAGGGGATGTGCAGGAAGAAGCCGATCGGGCCGCGGAACTGCAGCTGCCGCAGGTAGCGGCCCAGCGGGATGAGCTGGTAGTCGTGAATCCAGACGGCGTCGCCCGGCTTCACCAGCTTCATCAGCTGCCGCGCGAACTGCTCGTTGACCCGGTGATAGGCGTGGTACTGCGCCTCTTCGTGCGTGAAGCGATCGGGGAAATAATGGAAGATCGGCCACAGCGTACTGTTGCAATAGCCGTTGTAGTAAGCATCGAAATCCGCTTGCTTGAGATCGATGGTGGCAAAGCCGATGTTGCCCCGAACCACTACCTCGGGCTCGGCGCTTGGCGCGTCGGCCGTCTCACCGCTCCAGCCGAACCACACGCCGCCCGTGTTTTGCAGAGCAGCCAGCACCCCCACGGCGAGCCCTCCAGGAGCCGCTCCGCGGCGGGGAAGGGAAATTCGATTCGAAACGCAGACGAGGCGTCCCACGTACCCCTCGCAAATCCTCTCGTGATCGAAGGGGAACGCGGCGGGCGGGCTTGGGTTCCCCGGAAGCTTTCGCGAGCACGCCCGTGCGACGCACGCGTCGCACCCTAGCTCCCGTGCACCCAACCCATGCTGGGCCGAAACCGCAGCTCACGGGGCTCGCCCTTGACGACTTCGGCGGGGAGGAGTCGCACACCACCGTCCTCGAGGAAGTGGCGCACGAGCGTCAGGACGGTCTCACACACCTGCTCGGCCATCGGGTGGTCGTCCAGGTGGGCGAAAATGCGTGCCTGCAGATTGCGGGCAGCGGGAGCGATCTCGCGCAGCGCCTCGATGCAGCGATCGAGCAACAGCAGCTCCGTGGCGAGAGTCGTGTCGGTCATGTCCGCGGGCTTGGACACCCGCACGATGCAGCGCAGGTGCAACAGCGCCCCGGCTTCCTCCACCGCGTCATAGATGCAGACCGCGATCGCAGAGTGCAGCTCGGTCGCGAGAACAGCATCGTCACCCGTCACCTCGAAGCGATCCGGCGCGACGACGATCTCAGTTGGGGACTTCACCATCCGGTGTTGTATACCGCCACCCCCCCGCCGCATGCGACCCTCTCCTGCACAAACTTTGAACTGCGTACTCTGCGCCACTAGGATATGCGAAGAAGCGCAACCGCGGGAAAAACCTGCAGCGGATTTTTCGCCATTTTCCCACCGTTCCTGACACGGCAGGTCAAAGCGAAGCCATCTGCGTCACCCTGTCGTCACTTCGCGTCACCGGCGAGTCGCTGATTGACGTCAAGGCGGTCAAGGCGGCCCGATGCCGCCGTAGCCGTCCAACGCCAAGCCAGCCCATCTTCCCGCCCAAGCTTCACGGTGGAAGTCGGGCTCATAGCGCGCTAGTCTGACGCGAGAAGCCGCAGCACACGGGCCGCTTGTCCGCGTCAGGGCGCCCACCGCCGCAGTCGGCGCGAGGCGCTGGTGGTTGGAAGGCTCGGGATGCCCCGGCACTGAAGAAGGGGAAGGGCATGGCTACCGCGCGTCACCTGCTCGATCGCAAGGGTCGAGCCATTTATTCCATTCGACCCGACGAGCCGGTGCTCGAGGGCATCCGGCTGATGGCCGAGCACCATGTGGGAGCCCTGCTCGTGATGCAGGGAGAGGACCTCGTCGGAATCGTCTCCGAGCGCGATTACGCCCGGAAGGTGATCCTGAAGGGGCGCTCCTCGGCGGATACGCCCGTATCCCAGATCATGAGCTCGCCGGTCATCACGGTGTCGCTGAGCCACAGCGTGCAGGAGTGCATGCAGCTGGTAACGGCGCGGCGCCTGCGCCATCTGCCCGTGGTGGAAGGCAAGAAGGTCGTGGGAATCATTTCCATCGGCGACCTGGTGAAGGCGGTGATCGAGGAGCAGCAACACACCATCGAGCAGCTCGAGAGCTACATTCACAGTTGACAGCCGAAAGCGCCGTCCGGCGCCCCCTGACGCGGTAGCCGGCAAAAATCACACTTTTTGCCGGCGGCCGACGTGTAGGGTCTCGCCGAAAGCGCCGCCAGGCGTCTTTCGGCCAATCAACATAGCCTATTTCCGCCAGAACGTCGGCGTGAACAGCACGATCACGCTGAAGATCTCCAGGCGCCCGAGCAACATCGCCACCGTGCAGACCCAGGTCTGGAAAACCGTCAGCGAGTGATAGTTCCGCCCCGGTCCCACGGCGCCGAGACCGTGTGCCGTGTTGTTGATAGCCGCCACGATGGCGCTGAATGACGAGTCGAAATCGAGCCCGGACAGCAGGAGGGCGAACGTCAGCAGCGCGACGGTCATGAAGTAGAGGAAAATGAACCCGAGCACGGCGTAGGCGACCCGGTCCGGGATGACACGCCCCCCGATCCGCACGGAAGCCATCGCGCTCGGGTGCACCAGCAGCTTGAGCTCCCGCCCCGCCTGGCGGGCCAGCAGGAGGGTCCGGAACATCTTGACGCCGCCCCCCGTCGAGCCGGTGCTGCAGACGATGCAGGACAGGAACAG
The DNA here is from genome assembly GCA_035547375.1 of Steroidobacteraceae bacterium. Classification (GTDB taxonomy): domain Bacteria; phylum Pseudomonadota; class Gammaproteobacteria; order Steroidobacterales; family Steroidobacteraceae; genus 13-2-20CM-66-19. The sequence continues at coordinate 3,143 of DASZVD010000406.1, read as the reverse complement.
CATCCAGATCGGCGCAAACACCGGCCAGGTCGACTAGTCCTGGGTGACGAATCCCGTGGTGGTCGCGATCGACACGACGTTGAAAACCGAGTGTCGCAATGAGGTGAAGAACGTCGGATACACCCCGTGCCAGGTGAGAAGCACGGCGATCACGACGACGCTCACCGCCAGGATGATGAAGATCGCCTTGCACTCGGGGTCGTGCGTATAGGTCTGCAACGACAGCCGGCGCAACGCGATGAAGTGCCGCGCGAAATTCAGCGACGCGACGAACATCAGCAGCACCAGCACGAGCTCGATCGCGGGCGAGTTGAAGTAGGCGATGCTGGCATCGTGGGTCGAAAAGCCCCCCAGGCCCACGACCGAGAAGGAATGACATATCGCGTCGAACCAGGACATGCCGCACAACCGCAGGCTGACGATACCGGCGCCGGTGAGCGTCGCGTACACCATCCAGAGCGACTTGGCGGTCTCCGTGATGCGGGGGGCGAGCTTCTCGTCCTTCATCGGACCGGGCGCTTCGGCCTTGTAGAGCTGCATGCCGCCGACTCCCAGCAGGGGCAGCACGGCGAGGGCCATCACGATGATGCCGAGGCCGCCGAACCATTGCAGGGTGTGGCGCCAGAAGTTCAACGAGGGCGGCAGCGCATCGAGTCCGGTCAACACCGTGGAGCCGGTCGTCGTGAGCCCCGACATGGTCTCGAAAAAGGCCTGCGTGAAGCTCAGCTTCGGCAACGCCAGCAGCAGCGGAATCGTCGCGGACGCCGACATCAGCACCCATACGAGCGTGACCAGCAGGAAGCCGTCACGCGCCTTGAGCTCGCGGCTGAACTTCAGGGTCCCGAGCGCGATGGCGAGGCCCAGGCCGCTGTTGATCGCCGCGGCGATGAGGAACTGGGGCCATAACCCATCGCCCATGATGATGGAGCAGCCGATGGGGAGCACATAGACGGCGCCGAAGACAGCCAGCAACAGCCCCAGTACGTGCGCCACGCCGAGCACGGTCGCCGCAGGCTCCTAACGGGTGGTGGTCCGCAGGAAGAGCTTCTCGACGGTGTCGAGATGCCTGCGGTCGGAAAGGAACAGGATCACGTGGTCGTCCGAGTGCACCACGGTATCGTGGTGAGCCATGATGACCTGCTCGCCGCGCACGATGGCGCCGATGAGAGTGCCCTCCGGGAGCTCGATTTCTCCGATTGTCTTCCCGACGACGCGGGAGGTGCTCTCGTCGCCGTGCACGATGGCCTCCAGTGCCTCGGCCGCACCGCGCCGGAGCGAGTGGACTCGTACGACATCGCCGCGACGCACGTGCGCGAGCAACGAGCCGATGGTGATCGTCTGCGGCGAGATCGCGACATCGATGCTGCCGCTCTCCATGAGCTCGGTGTAGGACGGCTTGTTGATGAGAGCCATCACTTTGTGCGCACCGAGGCGTTTGGCGAGCATGGCGGAGAGGATGTTCGCCTCCTCGGAGTTCGTCATCGCCGCGAACACGTCCGCGCTGTCGATGTTCTCCTCGACCAGCAGCTCTTCGTCAGCCGCGTCACCGTTCAATACGATCGCGTGCTCGAGCAGCTCGGAGAGCTTGCGCGCGCGCCGGGGGTCGCGCTCGATGAGCTTCACCTGGTTGGTCTTTTCCAGCGCCCTGGCGAGCCGGAAGCCGATGTTGCCGCCGCCGGCGATGACGATGCGCTTGACGGTCTTGTCTTCCTTGCGCATCTCGCTCATGACCCGGCGGATGTCGCTGCTGGCCGCGAGGAAGAAGACTTCGTCGCCGTCCTCGATGACGGTGTCGCCCTCGGGGCCGACGCTCCGGCCCTTGCGGTAGATCGCGACGACTCGCGAGTCGATCTTGCGCAAATGCTGCGGCAGCTCCCGCAGGCAGTGGCCTACCAATGAACCGCCGCGCAGGGCCCGGACCCCGACGAGGCGAACCTTGCCGTCCGCGAAATCCAGGACCTGGAGCGCCCCCGGATAGCGGATCAGGCGCTCGACGTATTCCGTCACCAGCTGCTCCGGGCTGATGAACACGTCGACCGAGATCGCCTCGTCGCTGAAGAGCTGCGGGCGGCTCGTGTACTCGGCCGAGCGGATCCGGGCGATCTTCGTCGGCGTGCGGAACAGCGTGAAGGCCACTTCGCACGCCATCATGTTGACCTCGTCGCTGTTGGTCAGCGCAACGATGATTTCCGCTTCGGGCGCGCCAGCCGCTTCCAACACCGTGGGATAGGAGGCATTGCCGGCCACGGTGCGGATGTCGAGCCGGTCCTGCAGGTCGCGCAGGATCTCCTCGTCGACGTCGACGACGGTGACCTCGTTCGCTTCCTCGCGTGAGAGATGATAAGCGGCGGTCCGGCCGACCTGGCCCGCCCCGAGGATGACGATCTTCATCGCTTACAATGGCTCGAGTTTGGCATATTGGAGCATCAGCCGCTTCGCGCCATGGCCCTCGAAGTTGACCTCGACCTGCGCGTGCGCTCCGTTACCTTCGATGTTGAGAACCACGCCTTCGCCGAACTTGCTGTGGCGCACCCGTGAGCCCAGGCGGAAGCCGCCCACCGCGGGCTCCTCTGGCCGGAAACGCCCCACGGCGATGGGGCGAGCGACCTGCACCCGCGGGCGGATCTCCTCGATGAGATCGGCCGGTATTTCCTTGATGAAACGCGAAGGCTGGCCGTAGCTGTCGATGCCGTGGAGCCGGCGCTGCTCGGCATACGTCAGGAACAGCTGCTTCATGGCTCGCGTCATGCCGACATAACACAGGCGGCGCTCCTCCTCGAGGCCGTCGAGATCGTTGAGCGAGCGTTGGTGCGGGAAGAGGCCGTCCTCCATGCCGCACATGAACACCAGCGGAAACTCGAGGCCCTTGGCGGTGTGCAGGGTCATCATCTGCACACAATCCTCCCAGGCCTCGCCCTGGCCCTCGCCGGATTCGAGAACCGCGTGAGCCAGGAAGGCCTCGAGCGGCGGCAGCTCGCCGTCCGCGCCTTCGGGCGCAAAGCCGCGCGCGGCGCTCACGAGCTCGTCCAGGTTCTCGACCCGGGCCTCGCCGCGATCGCCCCGCACCCCCGCTTTCTCGCGCTTGTAGAACTCGATCAGGCCGCTTCCCTGCAGGACGTGATCGACCTGCTCGTGCAGCGGCA
>DASZVD010000405.1:0-14997 GCA_035547375.1 Steroidobacteraceae bacterium | reverse complement strand
GACTTCGGTCGCGGCGGCCACCGAGTCCCAGCGCTTTACGGCGTTTCTCGAATCGGTCTATCAAAGTAACCTCGCGCACAGCCCGCAGCTGGCGACGACCGTCGGCTCGAGGTTGGGCGATGACCGCTGGGACGACATTTCCCCTGCCGCGTTGGCGCGTGAGGCCGACCGCATTCGGGCGAACCTGCACACCGCGCAGTCCCGCTTCGATTTCGCGAAGCTCGATCCAAGGAGCCAGCTGCAATATCGAGTGTTCGTGGACGAGCAACAGCTGCTGCTCGATCGCTACCGTTGGCGTGATCACTTCTACGCGCTCAATCAGATCGTCGGGCTCCACATCGACATTCCCGACATGCTGACGAGCGCGCAACCGTTGGAAAACGAGGCGGATGCGCGTGCCTATGTGCGCCGCATCTCGGCTTCGAGGATCGCGCTGCACCAGCTCGTTCAACACCTGCAGGCGCAGGCCGGGCAGGGCTTCTTCATGCCGAAGCCCGTCTATCCGCTGCTGGTGGAAGGGGCGCGGAACGTCATTACGGGTGCGCCGTACGATGCCGGCGCGGACAGCCTGATCTTCGCGGATTTCAAACGGCGTGTCGGTTTGCTCGCGATCCCCGCCGATCGCCGGGCGCAGCTGATCGAAGCGGCGCGCCAGGCCCTGCGCAAGGACCTGCAGCCCGCCTACGAGGAGCTGATCGGCGTCCTGAAGGACCATGGCGAGAAAACCCCGGTCACGGGGGGTGTCTGGCAGGAGCCGGATGGGGATGCCTTCTACCGTTTCCTGGTGAAGCAGTTCACCACCACGAGCATGACGCCGGAGGACATTCACACCCTGGGGCTGCAGCAGGTCGAGGCGGTGCACACCCAGATCGCCGCAATCATGAAGACCCTGGGATTCACCGGCACCGTGCGCGAGTTCATGGCGAAGACCAAGGCCGACCCGCGCTTCTATGTTCCTGACACTGACGCCGGACGTGCAGACTTCCTGAAGCGCGCGCGCGAGATCGTCGGCACCATGCAGGCGCACATCCCCGAAGCCTTCGAAGCGCCGGCACCGCTTCCTCTGGAGATCCGACGTACCGAGGCCTACAAAGAGGCTTCCTCGCCGGCCGGCTTCTACGACCCCGGCACGAGTGACGGACGTCGCCCCGGCGTCGTCTACCTGAATCTCTCCGACATGCGCCTGCAGCCGCTGTACGAGCTGGAGGACCTGCTCTATCACGAGGGTGTCCCCGGCCATCACATGCAGATCTCCACGATCCAGGCCGATGCCGCCATTCCCAGGATGCGCAAGGTCAACGAGTGGTGGCAGGACACCGCCTTCGTGGAAGGTTGGGGGCTTTACGCGGAGCGGCTCGGCAAGGACATGGGCTTCTACAAGGATCCGTATGCGGATCTCGGCCGGCTCACCGGTGAGCTGTGGCGCGCTTGCCGGCTCGTCGTCGACAGCGGCCTGCACTACAAGCGCTGGTCGCGCGCCGACGCGATCCGGTATCTCCAGGACAACTCCGCGGCGCCCGACGGCACGATCGTCCGGGAAGTCGATCGTTATATCGCGGTCCCGGGCCAGGCGACCGCTTTCACCGTGGGCATGCTGAAGTTCGTTTCCGAGCGGGAGCGGGCCCGGCAGGCGCTCGGTCCCCGATTCGACCTGCGTGAGTATCATCACGTCGTCCTCGAGAACGGCTATCTGCCGTTGTGGGCGCTCGAGGAGCGGGTGAGCCGCTGGATTGCCTCCAAGCAGGCCTCGCCGCAATGAAATGGCTGGCTGCCACGGCGTTGTGTCTGGCGACCGTGGGCGGCGCGCAGGCCTTCGAGGCTCAGTCGTTGCCGCCCTCGGCCGTGAGCGCGCGAACCGCGCAGCAACCCTTTCACGCGATGTTGGAGAGCTATTGGGCCGACACCCTCCGCCTCGACCCTGCGCTCGCTCTCACGGTAGGCGACTACTCCAGCCAGGAGCAGTTCAACGACTCTCTCGAGGACGCCTGGCGGGAGCGCATGTTGGCGGTGCTGCGGCAGTATTCCGCCGCCCTGGGATCCTATGATCCGGCGACGCTCGATGCCGACGATCGTGTCAGCTACAACATGTTGCGCTATCGGCTCGACAGGGACCTCGGCTTCTACGGCAGCCGGCTCTTCGAGCTGGCCCGCATGCTGCCCATCGATCAGTTCCAGGGGCTGCACATCAGCTATGCCGCGGAGGCGGCCGGCTCCGGCGCCTATCCGTTCAAGACCGTCGCGGATTACGACAAGGCACTCATCCGGGCCGACAACTACGCCCGTTGGACGGATGACGTCATCCTGCGGTTGCGGGAGGGTGTCTCCCAAGGTGTGGTGCTGCCGCGCTTCATCGTTGAGAGAATGTTGCCTCAGTTGCACGCCCATCTGGGCATCGCTCCCGAGCACACGCAGTTCTGGCACCCGATCCAGGCGCTCCCGGCCGGGATCTCTTCCGCGGAGCGCGACCGGTTGGCCGCGGCCTATCGGCAGAAGATCGCCGCGGTCATCCAACCCGCGTATCAGCGCTTGTATGACTACCTGAGCATCGACTATCTGCCGCACGCGCGTGAGTCGGTGGGTCTGGGACAGCTGCCCGGCGGGAAGGCGCTTTACGATTATTACGTGCGTTACCACACGACGACCGGCATGAGCGCAGCGCAGATCCATGCCCTCGGTGTCGCAGAGGTCGGGCGCCTCATGACGCAGCTGGCGGCCGTGCAAAAAGCGGTGCACTTCAAGGGCACCCTGGCGGAGTTCTTTGCGCACGTCCGGCAGGATCCCACGCAACACTTCGAGAAGCCGGAGGATGTCGTGCCGGCGTTCGAGGCGGCGCGTCAACAGATCCTGCCGAAGCTGCCCGCGCTGTTCGACGTGCTCCCGAAGGCCCCTTACGAGATCCGCGCCCTGCCGGAATCCGCGCGCAACTCGCTGGACAACGGATACTTCGCTCCGGCGGCGGCCGACGGCTCGCGGCCCGGGATCCTCTGGATGAACATCTACGCGACCGGCGTGCGCGACAAATTCAACGTCATGACGATCTCGCTGCACGAGGGCTTGCCGGGCCATCACCTGCAGACCTCGGTGGGACAGGAGCGAACCCGCCTGCCGTCCTTCCGCCGGTTCGACTCCACCAACGCCTATGTCGAGGGCTGGGGGCTCTACGCCGAATCGCTCGGGAAAGACATGGGCTTCTACGCGGACCCCTGGCAGTACTACGGGCACCTGAACTATGCGATCTTGCGAGCCAACCGGCTCGTGATCGACACCGGACTCCACGCGCAGGGCTGGAGCATCGCTCAGGGTGTGCGCTGGATGACGGACCACTCTTCGATGAGCGAGGCGCAAGCCACCGCCGAAGTGGAACGTTACGCCGCCTATCCGGGACAGGCGCTGTCCTACAAGATGGGGGAGCTGCGGATTCTGGCGCTGCGGGAGCGCGCCCGGCGGGTCCTGGGCTCCCGTTTCGACATCAAGGCCTTCCACGACCAGATCCTGCTCGACGGCAGCATGCCGCTCGCCATTCTGGAGGAGAAGGTCGATCGCTGGCTCGCTGCGGGCGCGAGCCGCCACTGACGCCAGGTTACGACGATGAGTCAGACACGCTGCGGAGGAAACCCCATGAAATCTGTGTACCGGCCCCTGCTCGGGGGATTGTTCGCTCTGTTGGGAGCGACTTCGACCTCCTGGGCGGCGGAGCGCGTCGAGGCGATCGTCGGCGGCTCCGTGGTCGACCTCAACAGCGGCCGCGCGATTCCCAACGCGGTCCTGCTCATCGAGGGCGACCGAATCAAGGCTGTTGGCCCGGCGAGCAGCGTGACCGTCCCCGCGGGCGCCCACGTCATTCACGCCGACGGCAAATGGCTTCTGCCGGGCTTGATGAACATGCACGTGCACCTCGGTCTGAAGTTGCCGGGCGCGGCGGGCGATTCGCTCGCCACCGAGACGGACGTGGAAGAGGTCCTGCGCATGGCCGGCAACGCACGGCTGTCGCTCCTCTCCGGCGTCACGACGGTGCGGCTCGTCGGTGAGGATCATGGCACCGACTTTGCTCTACGCAAGGCAATCGAGAGCGGGGAGGTCATGGGGCCGCGCATCAAGACAGCCGGCGAGGTCATCGTTCCCACCGGCGGCCATGGCTCGATGGAGGCCGACGGCGCCGCAGGCTTCTCCCGCGTGGTGCGGGAGCAGATCAAGCAGGGCGCGGACGTCATCAAGATCGCCATTTCCGGGGGCATCTCCGACTCCCACGGCGACATCTCGGCGGCGCCCATGACCGATGACGAGATGGCGACGCTCATCGATGTAGCCCACCGCAACGGCATCAAGGTCACCGCGCACAACGGCTCGAGCGTCGCCGCGCACCAGGCGATGAAATTCGGAATCGACGGCTTCGAGCACGGCTATCACCTCGACCTGTCGGTATTGAAGGAGATGAAGGCCAAGGGCGTCTGGCTCGTGCCCACCATTGTCGTGAGTCAGCCGGGCGCGCTCGAGTTCTATCACAAGATCGGCTCGCCGCCGTGGTACCTGGAGCGCGTGCGCAGCACCGGGGTGGATCATTGGGCGATGTTGCAGAACGCGATCCGCCTCGGCGTCAACATCGCCCTCGGCACCGATCAATTCCCGTTCGAGCCCAACGACGGCACCACGGCGACCATTGCGGAAGCGGAGTTATATGTGAAGGCGGGAATGACCACGCTCCAGGGCCTGCGCGCGGCCATGGTGACCCCGGCGCAGATGATGGGTGTCGAAAAAGACCTCGGCGGACTCGAGCCCGGCAAGTATGCGGACGTCATCGCGGTCAGCGAGGACCCGCTGCAGAACATCAGGGCGCTGCGGACGATCGGTTTCGTCATGAAAGGTGGCGACGTCGTGCGCGACGACTGGGTGCCTAGTCAGTTCCGGCCGTTGCCCTGACTCGCCTGTTGGGCCCGATAAGCTTTCCAGCTCTCGTCGATGAGGTAGGCGTGGATCGCGTCGACGTCGGCTTCCGTGAGCAGGTCGTCGAAACGCTCCATGCCGGTGGGCGCCACCGCCCCGCGCAGCACGATATCCTTGAAGATTTTGTGCAGGCTGGGGTCGATCCGCCGCAGGTCCGGCGTGGAGCTGGGCCCCAGTACGTGACAGCGTGAGCATTCCTGTATGAACTTGATCTCGCCGGTGCGGATGGTTGCGGCACTGGCCGTCTGGGGCGGCGGCTGGGGAACCGGTGCCTCCACGAACGGCGGCGGGGTGGGCACGGCGGGCCCGTCGAGCTTGAATGCGATGATGCGATTGACGTTCTGGTACTTGCGGGCGGCGCTTCCGGGCGGAATGGCTCCGACCGTGATCGCCGCGCCGCCGTAGCCGGCTTGCACGGCCACGAACTGCTCTGCGCCGATGAGGTAGGTCATTGGGGCCGCCATGATGTGGCTGCCCGTCTGGACTGTCTTGAGCACCTTACCCGTATCCGCGGCATACACCCACAGGTTCCCGTCGCCTCGGCCCTGAAATACCAGATTGCCTGCAGTGCTCATGACACCGCCGTCGTACCCACGCACGCCCGAGGAGGTCTCATGCTCCCAGACCGTCCGTTGCGCAATCGGATCCCAGGCACGTATGAGCTCACGCACCAGGTTCTCCTTGCGCGTGCTCGCGAGAGATTTGCGGTCGGGTAACGGTCCGAACAGGGGTTTCAGGTCGGCGGCATCATAAGTGTCGTCCGGCATGATGCCGTTCACAGTGAAGAAGCCGTCGAGGAATTTGACCGAGCCGCCGTTGTGGAGCAGGTCGACCCAGATGTTGGGGACATCTATCACGGGGATATACACGAGGTGCGTCGCGAGGTTGTACGACATGGGATGCCAGGTATGGCCCCCCGCCCAGGACGGATAGACGTTCTTCGGTCCGGAGAACCAATTGCCTTGTGCGGTCGGAATGGGCCTCCCGGTTTTCAGATCGACACCGGACGCCCAATTCACATACGTGTAGTTCGCCGCTGACAACAGCTCGCCGGACTTGCGGTCCAGCACGTAGAAGAAGCCGTTCTTGTCGGCCTGCATGATCGTCCGGCGGGTGCGGCCGCCGAACGGCAGGTCGGCCATGATGAATTTTTGGACGGCGTCGAAGTCCCAACGATCGTGTGGAGTGGTCTGGTAGTGCCACGCGAGCCGGCCCGAGTCGGCGTGCAGCGCGAGGATCGACGCCGTGTAGAGCTCGTCCAGATCGGCCGGTCCGGCGCCCAGCTGCCGGGAGTCATACGGTGCGGCGTTGGCCGTGCCGAAATAGACGAGGTCGAGCGCCGGATCGTAGGCAAAACCGTCCCACACCGTGCCGCCGCCCTTGAATTGCGCGCCCCGCTTCGGGTCCCAGGTTTTGTCGGCCGCGGCCAACTCGGGATTCTCATAAGGCTGTCCGCGGTCGGGCGGCACGGTGTAGAAGCGCCAGCGCAGCGCGCCTGTCTCGATATCGTAGGCCGACACATAGCCCCTGACGCCGCCGTGGCCCATGTCCGCGCCGCTGTTACCAATGACGACTACTCGTCCGGCGATCTGCGGTGCGCCTGTGCTCGTGTAGGGGAGCTTGTGATCGGCGATGGTGTCGGCCTCCCATATCTTCTTGCCGGTCGCGGCGTCCAGGGCATGCAGGCGTCCATCCACCGACGCGACGTACACTCGCCCTTTCCACACGGCGACGCCCCTATTAACGAGATCGCAGCAGGGGTTCCTGGCGGCCAGATGCTTGGCGACCGGGTCATAACGCCATAACTCATGCCCCGTCCGCGCGTCGAGCGCATAGACGTAACCCCAGGTTCCCGACGTATACATCACGCCGTCGACGACGATTGGCGTAGCCTCCTGTCCGCGATGGGTGCCGAGGTCGTATTGCCAGGCGAAGCCCAGCCGACTCACGTTCTGCGCGTTGATTCGCTCGAGCGGCGAGTAATAGGTTCCTTCCTGGTCGCGTCCGCTGACGAGCCAATCGCCGGCGTCCGTGGCGGCTGCTTTCATGCGCGCCTCATCGATGAGACCTGCCCCTTGCGGGGGTTTCGCATCGGCCGCATTCGCGACGGCGGATGTCATGAGCACACATGAGACAGCAGTGATCGCAACCCGCACTTTTTCGTCTCCCTTGCCTCGCTGTTGGGACGAGATTAACAGTCCTGATGCGCTGCAGTCTTGCATCCCGCCGTCTTGCGTCCCCGGGCCCGAATCTGGTGCGGGAACCGCCCCAAAATGGATGCGCGTCATTCTCGCAACGCTTTGGGTGTTCCTGGGGGCGTCTGCCGCGACCACCTGCCTCAGTGAGGCGCCGTGAGGAGGTCGATGGCCATCCTCTCGAACCGCGGCACGTCGACATCGAACACGACGTTCACGGGCCGTTCTCCGAGCCCTGGCGCCTCATTGGGAGCCCAGCTCAGCGTATCGCCGTAGTTGGGCCCGAATACGGTGTTGGCGTCCTCGAAAAGTGTCGTGCTGCGCGTCACGAGGGAGGGGTCGAGCCAGACGGCCACGGCGAGCTCGTCCCACATCGGGAACGACTGGCCGAACTCGCCGAGGTAGGCAGCGAACGGCGCCTCGCCGCGGGCCACTTCCTTGATGAATTCCGGCTTGAAATAGGTCCGGGTCGTCGGGTCGATGGGCACCTGCGTGATCTTCTTCCAGGGCTCGTGCAGCACGATGCTCGAAGCCTCCGGGTCCCAGCGCATGTTGAATTCGCGGCGCGGCGTGTTCGCGTACTCGGCCGCGAATTCGTTCCCCGACGATGTCGGGTTGAAGCTCCCGCCCATGAACACGAGCTCCTTGGCGAGCGGGGCGAATTGCGGGTCGAGCCGTGCCGCGAGCGCGATGTCGGTCATCGGGCCGCAGGCAATGATGGTGACCTCCCCCGGGAACTCGTGCACCTTGCGCAAAAGGAATGCGGCGGCGGTCTCGTGGGCGGCCTGGAGCTTCGGCGTACCGGCGGCCGAGAGTGGTACGAAGTACGGGTCGGCATGAAAGGGCGCGCGCCGCACCGCACCTTCCTCGGGCCACTTTTCCGTCCACGCACCGTTGTAGAACAATTTTCCGTACAAGGCTTCCCAGCGCTTCACCCGCTCCCGCGTATTGACGAGCGGAAAGACGGCTCCAGGATATACAGGGATTTCGGTGCGCTTGGCGATCTCGAGCAGCCGCAGTGTCTGGCTGACCTCCTCGTCACGCCAGCCGTCACCGGTGGGGATCGTGATGCCCAGCACCTCGACATCCTTCGCCTGCAGCAGCAGCAGGATGGCCTGCATGTTCGAGCCCGCGGGGCCGAACGCATCCTGGTCAATGATGACCTTGCGGCGGGCGTCCGCAGCGGATGTTGCGGACGCGCAGCAAACGAGAACGACCCCGAGCAGAGCCAACAGCATGGAACGTGGAGAAGCGAGCGAACGCGCAGAAGCGAGCGGTTGCGGGCCGGTCAGGGGCGAGTTCTGGTGCATCATGTGAGCGGTGATGCCGTATTCGACCGAACGGGACTGTGCCAAAGTGGAGCGGGTTGAGCAAATGGAGCTGCCCATGTCAGCGCAGCGCGCCTTTCTCGGTACTTTCCTGCACACGCCCGTTCTTGGGCAACTCGAGATGCTCGAGGCGCTCATCGTCGCGGGCGGCGATGGAGTCATCCAGGCGATCCATCAGGCAGGCTCACCGGAGGCGATACGTGAGACGGAACGCTTCGCGGCCCTCGGCGCGCTGGTGCGATCCAAGCCCGGCCAGTATCTGCTGCCGGGCTTCGTCGATCTCCACGTGCACGCGCCGCAGTGGCCACAGCTCGGGAAGGCGCTCGACCTGCCGCTGGAGGAGTGGCTGCAGGCGTATACCTTTCCCCTGGAGTCCCGCTACGCGGACCCGGACTTTGCCCGCGAGGTCTACGAATCCCTGGTCGACGGCCTGCTGGCGAACGGCACGACCACGGCCGTGTACTTTGGAACCCTCCATTTGCCGGCAACCCAGATCCTCGCCGACATCTGCTTGCGCAGGTCGCAGCGCGCGCTCGTCGGCCGGGTGGCCATGGACGATATCCAACAGTGCCCGCCGTACTATCGCGACCCGTCGCCGTCGGTCGCCGAAGCACAGACCCGGGCGTTCATCGGGTACGTGCGCTCGATGCCGGGAAACGAGTCCGGCCTGATCAAGCCGGTCATTACGCCGCGGTTCATTCCGTCGTGCTCCGATGAGCTGTTGCAAAGGCTCGGTGCGCTGGCGCGCGAGACAGGGTGTCACGTGCAGACGCACTGCTCGGAAAGCGACTGGGAGCACGGCTATGTGATCGCCCGGTGTGGAAAGACCGATACGGCGGCCCTCGATGGCTTTGGACTGCTGTCGCGCCACACGATTCTGGCCCATGGGAACCTCGTCGGTGACGCTGACATAGCGCTCATCAGGCAGCGGGGGGCGGCCATCGCGCATTGCCCGCTATCCAACGTGTACTTCTCCGATGCCGTTTTCCCCCTGCGCAGGATTCTCCAGGAGGGTGTCCGCGTCGGGCTGGGTACGGACATCGCCGGTGGCGCCAGCCCGTCCATTCTCGACAATGCCCGCCATGCCGTCATCTCATCCCGCCAGCTCGAGTCTGGCGTGGATTCGGAGCAAACCCGCGATCGCCGACGCAGACCCGGAGCACGCATCGATGCGCTGACCGCGTTCTGGCTGGCTACTGCCGGCGGCGGTGCCGCGCTGGACCTGCCGGTGGGGGTCTTCAAGGAAGGATTTCAGCTCGACGCGGTGTTGCTCGATACGACCGTGCCGGACAGCAACCTGCGCTGCGCCCCGGCGGAGGCTCCGCAGGATGTCCTTCAAAAGATTATCTACCTGGCGAGCCGCTCCAATGTTCGTGAGGTGTGGGTGGCCAACCGGCGGGTCCACCCTGTGACCGCTCAGGTGGGCGCTTCGCCGACCGTATAAGCATCCACCGCGGCTCGCCAACGATCCTTCGTGGCTGCATCGAGGAAAGAAGCCTCGAACGAATTGCGTGCCAGCGTGCCGAGCTGTGCCCGCGTCAACCCCAGGCCGCGCTCCACGGCCGCGAAGTTCTCCAGCAGGTAACCGCCGAAATAGGCGGGGTCATCCGAGTTGACGGTCACGCAGAGGCCGTGATCGAGCAGCCGCTTGAGATTGTGGCTCTCGATGCCTTCGAACACCCTCAACTTCACGTTGGAGAGCGGGCAAACCGTCAACGGCATCCGCTCCCGAGCCAACCGGTCGACCAGCGCCGACTCCTCCTCGCAACGAACGCCGTGATCGATGCGTCGTACTCTCAGAATGTCGAGAGCCTCGTAGATGTACGCCGGCGGCCCTTCCTCTCCCGCGTGTGCCACGGTTAGAAATCCTTCCCGGCGCGCACGCGCGAATACCTCAGAGAACTTCGACGGCGGGTGGCCCGCTTCGGATGAGTCCAGGCCAACCGCCGTGATGGCGTCTTTGTAGGGCAGAGCGTCTTCGAGCGTTCGCATGGCGTCCGCAGCGCTCAAATGACGCAGAAAGCAGAGGATGAGCCGGAAGGTGATGTTTCGCTGAGCCTCACCTTCGCGCAGTGCGTGGGTAATACCTTTGAAGACGGTGGCGAACGGGACACCTCGCTCGCTGTGGGTCTGCGGATCGAAGAAAATCTCGACGTGGACGATGCCCTGCTCCTGGGCCTTGCGAAGGTAGGCGGCAGTCAGGGCGTAGAAATCCTCCTCGTCCCGCAGCACCCCCGCACCTGCGTAGTAGATGTCGAGGAACGACTGCAGGCTCGAGAAGTTGTATGCCGCGCGCAACGCCTCCACGCTGCCGTAGGGGAGGGCGATGTCATGTTTGCGGGCGAGCCGGAACGCGAGCTCGGGCTCCAGCGTGCCCTCGATGTGCAGGTGCAGCTCCGCCTTGGGCAGGCCTCGCAGGAATTCCGTCGTCGAGCTCATGATCGACCCGCCCCTCCCTCTGTTGGTGTGCCACTCTATCACCCCCATGGAATGGTGTTTGCAACGCCTGTGCCATTGTCATTAGGATCGTCAGCCGATGGGCCAACTGACCACGCACGTGCTCGACATCAGCGCTGGTTTGCCAGCCGCAGGCTTGCGAATCGAAGTGCACGAACGGCCGTCTGCGGCGGCGCCCCATCTGGTCGCCTATGCCACCACCGGGCCGGATGGCCGGCTGCCCGCGCCTCTGCTGGCGGGTGCTGCCTTCCGGGCGGGGCGTTATTCGCTCACGTTCCACGTGGCGAGCTATTTTCGGGGGCGCGGCGTCATTCTGCCCGAGCCCGCGTTCATCGAGGAGGCCGTGATCCGCATCGGGATCGCGCATCCCGAGCAGCACTACCACGTGCCCCTTCTCATCTCGCCCTGGAGCTACTCCGTCTATCGGGGAGGTTGACCGGCCGTGCCCGGGAAGCAACAAGTGGGTGCGCCGCTGACAGCCGATCGGGGCGCTCTGATCCGAAGCACGGTCTTCCCCTCCGTCAACATAACGAACCCAAGAACAAACAACATGCTGCACCGCCTGTTCGATCTCTCAGGCCACGGCACCACCGTGCGCACGGAGCTGTTCGCCGGACTGACCACGTTTCTCACGATGGCCTACATCGTGGTGGTGAACCCGCTCATCCTGGGCGAAGCCGGCCTGCCTGTGGCCGGTGTGGCGGTCGCCACCTGCCTGTCGGCGGGCTTCGGCAGCATTTTGATGGGGTTGCTGTCCAACTACCCGTTGGCTCTCGCTCCCGGCATGGGGCTGAACGCCTATTTCACCTACACGGTGGTCAAAGGCATGGGACTGCCCTGGCAGACGGCGCTGGGCTGCGTGTTCCTGTCCGGCGTCGCCTTCCTGTTGTTGACCCTCGCCGGTGTGCGTAAGTTGATCATCCGCGCTCTGCCACGATCGCTCTTTGCAGCGGTGGCAGGCGGCATCGGACTGTTCATCGCCTTCATTGGCCTCCGGGATGCCGGCGTCATCGTGGCAAGCCCGGGCACGGTCGTGGGCCTCGGCAAGCTGACTGCGCCGGGTACTGCCATTGCGATGTTGGGTCTGCTCATCATCGCGTCGCTGCAGGCCCGTGGGGTGAAAGCAGCCATTCTCGTCGGGATCCTGGCGACGGCGGCGGCGGCCTGGATGACGGGCGTCTCGCACTTCGCCCCGGCGAGCTACAGCCTCGCCGACCTGGGTTCGACTGCCTTCAAGCTCGATATTCCGGCCGCGTTGAATGTGCAAGGCGGAGTCGGCCTCTCCCTGATCGAGATCACGTTCGTCTTCCTGTTCGTCGACATGTTCGACAACGTGGGCACCCTGGCCGCGGTGGCCAAGCGCGCCGGCCTCGTGGCGCCGGACGGCTCCATCCCGCGCTTGAGCCGCATCCTGGTTTCCGACTCCGTCGCCATGTTGGTTGGCGCACTGGCGGGTACCAGTCCTGTCACGAGCTATATCGAGAGCGCCTCGGGTGTTGCCGTTGGGGGGCGCACCGGGCTCACGAGCATCGTAGTCGGGATCCTGTTCCTGGGAACGCTGTTCTTCGCCCCGCTCGTACAGGCGATTCCAGCCATCGCGACGGCCCCTGCGCTGGTCCTCGTCGGCGCCCTCATGATGGGCGCCCTCGCCGAGGTGGACTGGGGCGACCCCGGGGCTGCCATTCCCGCCTTCCTGACCGTCATCCTGATTCCGCTCACGTATTCGATTGCCAACGGCCTGGCGTTCGGCATCACCAGCTACGCGGTGTTGCGGCTCGTCAAGGGCGAGGCCAGCTTGCGGGACTGGCTGGTGTACCTGCTGGCGGCCCTGTGCGTGGCACGTTTCATTTACCTGTCGTGAGCGACTCGAAGAATTCCGCGGTGACGGGCTTGTTCGCCAGGATCTCCTCGCGGGTCAGGCCCTGAATCTCGTGCGGGAAGACCAGCCAGCTGTCGGTGGCGTGAACATAGTAGTCGGGCGCCAGCGCACTGCGGTTGCGTGAGGGCTTGTAGTAGACGGTGGCGATGCGGATCTTGGCGGGCAGGTTGCGCCGGCAGCGGCGCGTGAGCTCCGCCAGCACCGCCTCGAGACTGCGTCCGGAATCGAACACGTCGTCGACGATCAGCAACTCGTCCTCGTAAGAGAGGCGGGAGACGAGGTAGTCGGTGGCATGGACGCGCACCGTCTTGGCCTGATGATCGATCCCTACATAGGACGATGTCCGGATCGGGATGTGGTCCGTATGAATGCCGCAATATTCCAGGACTTCCTGCACCGCGATACCGATGGGGGCGCCCCCGCGCCACAGGCCCACCAGGAAAGTGGGCCTGAGGCCGCTACGGACGATGAGTCGGGCAAGCTCCATCGAGTCACGCAGCAGCGATTCGGCGGTTATGAAGAGTTTTTCCATCGGCGGGCGCTCTCGGGCGGATAGGGCGGTGGGTCGCGTTGATCGGCCATTATGCACCCGGCGCCGGGAGGAAACCGAACCGTGTCGCGAGCGACACGCTCTGCCCCGTGTTCAGTTCCGACCGTCAGGTGTCAGACGCCCCCGCGCTTGTAGCGTCGCCAGGGATGTCAAACCCGATGGTCGTGGCCACCTTCCAGCCAATTGACTATAGATACGGCAACATCAACCGCGCCGCACCATCCCTCAACCTCACGGCGAGGGGGCGCTCCTGCAGGTGCGCGGGCAGCAGCCGGCTGCCCTGTTGCGCCGTGATGAGTTGGTTGACCTGCTCTGCCACGGCGGAATCATAAACCTCGAGGTCGAGCTCGAAATTCAGCCGGAAGCTGCGCACATCCCAGTTGGAGCTGCCGACCAGGCTCCACAGGCCGTCCACCGTCATCAGCTTTGAATGATCGAATGGCGGCGGATGCGTCCAGACGCGACAGCCGGCCGCGAGCAGCGGGCCGATCTGCGCGCGGGACGCCCAGTCCAGGGTGGGATGGTTGCTGTGCTCGGGTAATACCACATCGACCGTCACTCCGCGGTAGGCCGCCAGCGCGAGTCCCGTGACGATGCGATCGTCCGGGAGGAAGTAAGGCGTCATGATCCTGACGGAGGATCGTGCGCAAGCGACGGCTTCCAGAATCACGAACTCGATTTTCTCCAGATCCTGGTCGGGACCGGAAGTGACGGCGCGCCCCACGCTGTTGCCGCCGGCAAGGGGAGCGAGAGGCGGGAACCAGCGCTCACCCGTCAGCCGCTCCCCCGTAGTGAACGACCAGTCGTCCGCAAACACATCGACGAGTTGCGCGACGACCGGGCCCTCGAATCGAAAGTGGGTATCGATAACCGGGTGTCGTGGGTGGTTGCGTGTGATGTTTTCGCCGCCGATGTTGAGTCCTCCCGCAAAGGCTACCCGGCCGTCGATGCCGAGAATCTTCTTGTGGCTGCGCAGGTTGAGGAACGGCATGCGCCAGGGCAGGGAGGAGTGCATGAAGCGCGCCACCGGGACCCGTGCACGGCGCAGCCTGCGATAGGCCGGCGATACGAAGTAGCCCGCCCCGATGCCGTCGATGAGCACGCGCACCTCGACCCCGCGCCGCGTTGCTCGAACGAGCGCGTCGATGAATTCGGTCCCCGCCGCATCGGCGCGAAAGATATAACTCGATAGTACGATACTGCGCTCCGCCGCTTCGATGGCCGCGAGCATGATGGGATAGGCCTCGTCACCGTTACGCATCGGCGCGACCGTGTTGCCGGGCTCCGCGGACCGGTGCGTGATGCGCTGCACGGCGCTCTCTAGCAGCGCCAGGTGGTCGTCACGGCCGGTCGCCGTGAGGCCGTCTTCTTCCAACAGGCTGGTGGGACGCGGTCCACGCAAGCTTTGCGCGCGGCGTCGGACCCGGTTGATGCCCAGAAGCAGATACAGGACGCTGCCCAGAATCGGGGCGAGCCACGCCAACCCGATCCAGGCCGCGCTCGTGTTGTTCTCCCGCTTGTAGAGCAACACGTGTATCGTCACGCCGATCGCCAGCAGCAGGTGCACGACCGACAGGGCGGTCGGAGCGGTTGTGGTGAGATGAAACATTCAGCGAGAGAAAGCGTTCAGCCCGCGAAGAAGCGTAG
>DASZVD010000404.1:0-7015 GCA_035547375.1 Steroidobacteraceae bacterium | reverse complement strand
GCTCTGGTACTGTTGTTCGGCCGTGAGAACCACCAGCTCGTTCACCCGGCCACGCTCGAACTGAGTGCGCGCCAGGTCACGATTCTCGCGCGCCGCGTTCAATGCGATGGTGTGAGCGGAATAGTCAGCGGCGTCGTGTTGTAATGCCTGCAGGGCATTGGCGACTTCGACGAAAGCATCGAGAACGGTGCTCCTGTACTCGGACTGCGCCTGCAGGAAGCGCTCTTGCGCCTCCTTCTCCCGCGCCCGGAGCGTGCCGCCTGCGAACACCGGGGCGGTGACGTTGAGCCCAGCCGCCCAGATCTGAGCGGCTTTCGTGAAGAGGTCGCCCGTCATGGTGGATTGCTGGGCGTACTGCGCTGAAAGGGTCAAGGAGGGCAGGCGAGCGGCCTCGGCCACACCCACGGAGGCGCTGGCCTGGTGCAGCAGGTCCTCGGCTTCGAGAATGTCGGGGCGCTGACGGATGAGCTGCGAAGGAAGCGATACGGGAAGTTGCGCAGGCAGTGTGAAATCCCGCAGGGTAAGGTCGGGCACCGTATCGGCCTGCGGCGCTTTGCCCGTCAGACGAAACAGGGCATTACGGTAGATGTCGCGCTGCTTCTCCAGTGCCGGCAGCGTGGCGCGAGTGTTCTCCAGCTGAGTCTGTGCCTGCAACGTCTCACTGCGCACGACTTTCCCGGAGTCTTCCAGCAGGTGAGTGAGGTCGTATTGTGCCTTCAGGTCGTCGATGAGCCGGCGTGTGACGTCTATTTCCTCGACGGTCGCGGCGTAACTGAACGCTGTCACGACGACCTGATCGACAAGGGTCACATAAGTATTCAGCGCCTGCCGGCCCACACTGGAGGTTTGCGCGGACTGCGCCTCGATGGTGCGTCGCAGGCGCCCGAAGGGGTCGAGGTCGTAAGCCAGGGAGAGGCCCAAGGAGAACTGATTGGCCGTCACTTGCAGCTGTTCGGCGGGCTCATACAGGAAGCTGCCGTTGACACGCGCGCGCTGGGCTTTCCCGTCGAGCTCCACGTGCGCAACGGCCGAGCCCGCCACAGCCTGCAGCTCATATTGCGCAGCACGGAGATTGTGGCGGGCGGCCTCCAGGTCCGGATTCGAGGCCAGCGCTTCCCGCACCAGCCGGGTGAGCGCGTCCGACTCGAAGAGCTGGTACCAATCGGCCGCAACCTCACTGCCGTATCGGGTCTGCTGCTCGCCCAGCGCGCTCGGCGGCGGCCCGTAGGCGGATGTGGGCGGTGGGGGGTGTTTGAAGTCAGGACCTAACGTACAGCTGCACAGAAACGCTCCCACCAGTGCGGCAGCCCCTCTGCACATCAGCGTTGTCCGGGCCCCAACAGAATCCTCCTCACGTTGGGGATGACGGTTTCGTCGCTGGGCGAGGCAGCGCGCTCCAGCGATTGATTCTCCAGGTCGGTTGCGCGCAGCTCGAGCGGGCCTGCGCTTTCGAGGATCCGCAGCGCGCGTTGCGTTTCAATGTCACCACGAGGATGCACGGCGATGATGCCACGCCCCTGCAGAACGCCTTGGCAGAGCAGCCGCGTTGCGTCGGCGTCCTCTTTCGCTGGAAACAGCTGCTGGAAGTGCAGCGTCAGCTTCTCCGCCATGCTGTCCGCGGGAACCAGCGCAGACTGGCCGGTTTCGGTCCGCGATGCGAGCTCCACCCGGTCGGTTGGAAAGCCGTCTTCGACGAGCCGCGTGCGGACGTTTGCGGCGGTTTCGTGGTCGGCAAACATGGCGGCGAGGACTGCGCTCATGCTGATACTCCATTGCGGTTTTGCGGGTGCTCTTTCGCATAACGCACATGACCCCGCCGGGCTCCGCGGCGGGTCGGTCCGCTCATCGCAAGCGGGAGGTTGGCACCGCCATGAGGCGCAGCCCCGCGCATGATTTCCGCACTCAATGCCGTGCGTGCGGATGCAGCACTACTTTCGTCCAGCCAGGCTCGCGCGCGTCGAAATGTCCATACGCCTCCGGCGCCTCCTGCAGCGACAACTCGTGGGATACGATGAAGGACGGTTTCGCCTTGCCGAGCTCGATGAGCCGCAACAGGTGGCGGTTGTAGTTCTTGACGTTGGTCTGGCCCGTTGCCATCCGCAGACCCTTCGTCCAGAACTCGCCGAAGTCGAAAGCCATCTGCCCCTTGCGTGCGAGCTCGTGAGCGGACTTCGGGTCCTCGGGCATGAAGACACCCACCACTCCCAGGGAGCCCGTCGCCCGTACCGATCTCACCAGGTTGTTCATGACTTCGTTCGGGACCTCGTGTCCCTGCGGATCGTGCGCATGGAATCCGACGCACTCGCAGCCTCGGTCTGCGCCTTCGCCGTCCGTCAGCTCGAGCACGCGCTCTACCGGATCCTGCTTGCTGTCGTCGATCGCGATCGCGCCGCACTTTTGCGCCAGTGACAGTCGATCCGGGTGGCGGTCGACGATCATGACGAGCCCGGCGCCTTTGATCCGGGCGGAGTAGGCGGCCATGAGGCCGACGGGCCCGGCGCCGTAAATGACGACCGACTCGCCCGGCATCAAGCCGGCCAGCTCGGTCGCGTGCCACCCCGTCGGAAAGATATCGGCCAACATGACGTAGTCGCTCTGCCGCTCACCCGCATCCTCCGGCAGCTTGAGGCAGTTGAAGTCCGCGTACGGAACCCGTAGATATTCAGCTTGGCCGCCTTGCAGATCGCCCATGCCCGCGTAGCCGTAACCGGCGCCCGCCGTTCCGGGGTTCAGCGTGAGGCACGCCGAAGTCAGGCCACGCTCGCAGTTCTTGCAGAAGCCGCAGGCGGCATTGAAAGGAATGCAAACGAGGTCATCGGGCTCGAGACTCGCCACGGCGGCTCCGCACTCGACGATTTCGCCGACGTTCTCGTGACCGATGATCTTGCCGGGCTCGAGGCTCGTGCGTCCTTCATACATGTGCAGGTCCGAGCCGCAGATGTTGGTGGTCGTGATTCTCACGATGACGTCGCTGGGGTGCTCGATCCTCGGGTCGGGCATGTCCTTGACTGTGACCTTGCGGGGGCTGTCATAGACAATGGCTTTCATGGGGCGCTCCAGGGCTGACACGGCGTTGTCGGGGTGCACAAAGAGAGAGATCGAGCACGGGATGTGCCTGTGCTCAGCTGCCGCGGCAGGACACGGCGGCGCATCGCGAGCTGGTGGCGGGTCCGCCGATTGCTTGCTCTTCGCTCATCCAATCAACAGGTCGTGGAGGCGGTTGTGAGCGGCGCGGCCCTAAGGCGGCGACGTTCGAGGAATAACAAGATGAGCCAGGCGATTCCTTATTGCGGTCTGGCCCCGGTCCCGGGGGAGCTGCTGACACGCTTCAACCTGGATCCTCTCCTGATCGCGGCGCTCGCAGCTCTTCTGGTGTGGCATTGGGCCCGAGCGTCGGGCCGACATGGCCGATATCTGGCCGCCGCGGGCTGGTTGAGCGCAGCCGTCGCCTTTACCTCTCCGCTGTGCGCGTTGTCCGTGGCGCTGTTCAGTGCGCGAGTGGCGCAGCACATGATTCTGGTGTTGGTTTCAGCACCCTTGATTGCAGCAGCGTGGCCGAAAGGGCGGTCGTCACGCAATGTCGTGCGGTTGTGGGCGGCGACCGCCGCGTTTTTCGTAGCTTTGTGGTTCTGGCACATGCCGGTTCCTTATGACGCTACGTTCGGCTCGACGCTGGTCTATTGGTCGATGCACGTTACTTTATTTGGGACCGCCATCGTGCTGTGGCGTGAGTTGCTGCATCACTCGGCTGCGCAAACGGCGGGTGTTTTGGCGGCGGGCGCGGTGACGTCCATTCACATGGGTCTGTTGGGCGCCGTTCTCACGTTTGCAGCACATCCTCTCTTCTACGCGCACCTCACGACGTCCTGGCTCTGGGGCCTATCTGCTTTGCGGGACCAGCAGCTGGGTGGTGTGTTGATGTGGGTGCCGGGAGTCGGGTTGTTTCTATTCGCCGCATTGCGCTCGTTCGGGCGATTGTGGCGCGTTCTCGAGAGCGAGAAAGCGCTGTGAGCGCCGCGCCGCTCGGTTACCTGGATGCGGCGGGCCAGCGTGCCGACACAATCTTACCTCTGACATGGTTCACGCTAATCGTTTCTCTGTTGGTGTGCACGATCATTGCCATTCTGTTGTGGATCGGGGTTCGACGTGCACAGAGCGCCGCATCGGTGAGCATCGTCGACGTACCCGTCAGCGCGGGAGGCAAGGGGCTCCACTGGATTACCGTCGGGTTGCTCATTTCTGCCGTTCCTATATTCATCACGCTCGTGTGGACGATGGTTGCACTGGCGGTGGTGTCGGGGCCGCCGGCGCACCCGGGAGTGACCCTGGACGTGACCGCGCATCAATGGTGGTGGGAGGTCCGGTATGACTCCAAGCAGCCGTCGGAGATTTTTTCGACGGCGAACGAGATCCACATTCCCGTCGGCGTTGCGGTGCTGGTGCGACTCCACGGGGGCGACGTCATCCACAGTTTCTGGGTGCCCAAGCTCTCCGGTAAGACGGATGCGATACCGGGGCAGACGAACCTGAGCTGGCTGCAAGCGCAGCGGCCGGGACGCTATTCCGGGCAGTGTACGGAGTACTGCGGGGCGCAGCATGCCAACATGGGACTGGAAGTGGTCGCGCAATCGCCGGCCGACTTCCAACGTTGGCGTACGGAGCAACTCCAGCCGGCGGCGGCGCCCATCTCGCAGACGCAGCGACAGGGGCTCGCCGTGGTCGAGTATCGCTGTGGCTTGTGCCATCAGGTCCGTGGAACACGAGCCGGCGCGGTGAGCGCGCCCGACCTGACTCACTTGATGAGCCGGCGCACGATTGCCGCCGGGAGGCTCGTCAATTCGCCGGGAGCCCTGGTGGCGTGGATTCAGAACGCCCAGGAGCTGAAGCCGGGCAGTCTCATGCCGGACCAGTTCCTGAGCGGATCGCAGCTGCTCGATGTGCGGGCTTACCTGGAGACGCTCAAATGAAGCCCGCGGACTATCGCACGCCCGCCCTGGGAGTCGCCAGCCCGCCACATCAGGCGCGCCTCCTCGAGTCATGGGAGACCGGCCCGGGCCTGAAGGGATTCCTGGGCACCGTCGATCACAAGGTGATCGGCATCCGCTACATCGTGACCGCGTTTGTATTCCTTGCCCTCGGCGGCATCGAAGCGTTGCTCATGCGGCTGCAGCTTGCCGGCCCGGACCTGACCTACCTCACGCCTGAGCAGTACGACCAGCTGTTCTCCACGCATGGCATGACGATGATCTTTCTCTATGCGATGCCGATCCTGTCCGGATTCTCGAACTATCTGTGGCCGTTGCTGCTCGGCAGCCGCGACATGGCATTTCCCCGGCTGAATGCCCTGGGTTACTGGATTTACCTGGCGGCGGGCTTGTTTCTGTATGCGGGCTTCCTGGGCGGCAACGGTCCGAACGATGGGTGGTTCAACTACGTTCCCTATGCCTCGCGTGACTACAACCCGGGCCCCAATGAAGACTTCTACTCGCTCGGCATGGTGTTTCTGGGTATCTCGACGACCGTAGGCGCGGCCAACTTCATTGTCACGGCGATGCGGACTCGGGCGCCCGGCATGTCGGTAGACCGGCTCCCCATTCTGATCTGGGGCACGTTGACCGCGAGCGTCGCCAACCTGCTGGTGGTCCCCGCTGTCAGTCTCGCGTTTGCGCTCCTTTGGTTCGACCGGCAGTTCGGCACACATTTTTTCGATCCTGCCGGCGGCGGGCAACCGCTGCTGTGGCAACACCTGTTCTGGATATTCGGTCACCCGTGGGTGTACGCCATCGTGCTGCCGGCGATGGGAATGGTGTCGGACGGCTTGCCGGTGTTCTGCCGGCGGCCGCTGGTCGGGCATTCACTGGTGGCCCTGTCGACGGTGGCGACCATGATTCTGGGGTTCGGCGTGTGGGTGCACCACATGTTCGCGACCGGACTGCCGGGACTGGGGCTTTCGTTCTTCTCCGGCGCCTCGCTTGCCATCATATTTCCTTCCGCGGTAGCCGTGTTCGCCTGGCTCGCCACGATCTCGCTCGGCCGCCCCGTCACCACCACCGCCTTTCTCTTTTTCGCCTCCATGATCCTGTTGTTCGTCATCGGCGGCGTCTCGGGGTTCATGACCGCGAGCGTGCCCGTCGACTGGCAGCTCACGGACACCTATTTCGTGGTCGCGCACCTGCACTACGTGCTGATCGGCATCAATGTCTTTCCGGTGGCCGGCGCGATGTACTTCTGGTTCCCCAAAATGAGCGGCCGGATGCTGGATGAGCGGCTCGGGCGCTGGAACTTCTGGATGATGTTCATCGGCTTCAATCTCGCCTTCCTGCCGATGCACCTGACGGGACTGCTCGGCATGCCGCGCCGCGTTTACACCTATCACGAGGGGATGGGCTGGGACACGCTGAACCTCATCACCACGATCGGCAGTTTCGTGTTCGCCGCCGGCGTATTACTGCTGTTCGTGAACGTCTTCAAGAGTCTGCGGTCCGGCGCGCGGGCAGGTGCCAATCCCTGGGACGCGCCGACGCTCGAGTGGGCGGTGCCGTCGCCGCCTCCGCCGTACAATTTCGCGGTCATCCCGACGGTCGCATCCCGCCATCCTCTGTGGGAGGGGCGGCTTGGCGGCGAGCATTCCGTCGTGTCCTCGATCGACCGCGGAATGCTGCTGTCCGAAGGCAAGGAGACTGTTGCGACCTCGGCGCTCGATGGGGTTCCGGACATGATCCTGGAAATGCCTCGCGACAGCGTGGCGCCGTTCGGGCTGGCGATCGGGACCGCCGTGCTGTTCGTCGGGCTGCTGTTGAAGAGTTGGGCATGGATTGCACTCGGCGTGGTCATCGCCGTCATCGCCTTGCTGTCCTGGCTGTGGCCCCGCAAAGAGTTGCGTGAACGGGAGCCCAGTCATGGATGATGTGGCGCTGGCGCGGCCGCAGAAGTTGGCCATCGGCCCGGTCGGGCGGCACGGAGTCGGCTTCTGGGGTGTGGGTACCCTGGTGGTGAGTGAAGCGGCTCTTTTCAG
>DASZVD010000403.1:0-5022 GCA_035547375.1 Steroidobacteraceae bacterium | reverse complement strand
GCACGAGCTTCCCGATCGAGGCCGGCCATGGCTGCATCGGCTGTGCCGAGCCGCGTTTCTGGGATCGTGGCGGATTCTATGACGCGATGTCGGTCACCCACTGGGGCTCCCTGGAGGATATCGCCGTCGCCGCCGCGTCCGGTGTCGCGCTTGGTGCGGCCGCGTCGGCTCTCGCCTACCGCAAGCAGGTAGTGGCCACCCGCCGGGAGAAACAGGCTGAGGAGGACGAGAAATGACACTGCTGGACTTCGCGCGCGGCCCCGGCTTCTTCATCGCGTTCGTCATCCTGATCGCGGGCATCCTGTGGCGCACGTCCGGGCTGTTGCTGCTGCGCTGGCGCCGGAACCTGGCGAAGCCGCGTATCCCAGGCCCCGTTGCGGCGGTGGCCGGCGGGCTGCGCGCCGTCGCCATGCGCTCGGTGCCGCCTCACGAGCTCGAAAAGAACATCACCTTCCAACATTTTACCGGCTACGCATGGCACATCGGCTGGTTCGTCACCTTCCTGTTTCTGGGCGCGCACCTGCCGTTCATCCGTTCGATCCTCGGCTTTGGCTGGCCCAACTTGCCGAACGGCATTCTGCTGGTCATCACTGCGATTACCTTGGGTATCCTGTTGACCCTGTATATCCGCCGGCTGTTCCACCCCGTCCTGAGGGTCATCACCGACATGGACGACCACATCAGCGTGTTGTTGACGATCCTGCCTCTGGTGACGGGAATAGCGGCCTTCGCACACTGGTCGGCCTTCGGCCTGCGCTACGAGAAAGTGCTGGCCATTCATCTCCTCAGCGTTGAAGCGCTGATGGTCTGGCTGCCGTTCGGCAAGATCTTCCACTGTGTCACCGGGCTTCTCACCCGCTTCCGGCTCGGTGCAACCTTCATACGTCGTGGAGTCCGCGCATGACGCCCGCAGACAGTGCTCTTGGTGAATTCGAAATCCGTGTGAAGGAGCTCGAGGCGCTCGCGCCACCGGTCACGCTGTCGGACGAAGAGCGGGTGAGTCGCGCCAAGCAGGTGATGCTCGAGAAGCTCGACTCGCACACCGCCATGGACCTGGAAACCTGTGTTCACTGCGGAATGTGTGCGGAGGCCTGCCATTTCTACGAGTCGACCCAGGATCCGAAGTACACACCCATTCACAAAGCGTATTTGCTGCGCAAGGTCTACCGCCGCGAGCTCTCGCCAGTCAGGTTGCTGAACAAGCTCTTCCTGCGCGAGATCACAGCGAAGCAACTCGACGAATGGACGGAGCTGGCATTCAACTCCTGCACCGAGTGCGGACGCTGTGACCTGATGTGCCCGATGGGAATCCACATCTCCCGTGCCATCTCGATTACGCGCGAGGCGTTGGGAGCCGCCGGCGCGGCCCCTGCGGAGTTGCGCGCGGTCGAGTATGAGCAGGTGACGAAAGACACCCTGTTCGGAGTCGGCGCGAAGCAGCTCACGCAGACCATCGAAGAGTTACGTGCCCGTGGGCTGGACATTCCCTTGGACAAGCCGACGGCGGAGGTGATGTTGCTCACCACCGCCGTCGATCTCGTCCTCTACAAGGAAACCCTGGCCGCGACCGCGAAGATACTGAACGCGCTCAAAGTGAGTTGGACGCTGCAGAGCTGCGGCTTCGAGGCAGCCAACTTCGGCATGCTCTCGGGCCACCTGCGTGGCCAGGCGCTGGAAAGCCAGCGGATCATCGACGCCGCCATTGCGTGCGGCGCGAAGATCGTGATCACTCCCGAATGCGGTCACGCTTACCCGGCACTGCGTTGGGAGGCGGCAAACGATCTCGGCAAGCCGCTGCCTTTCGATGTCATGGCCATCTCCGAATACGTCGGTAGGGAGATCCGCTCCGGCAGGCTCAAAGTGCACCCAATCGACGGTCCGCGAAAAGTCACCTACCAGGACCCGTGCAAGATCGGTCGGCACGGTGGCGTATTCGAGGAGCCTCGCGCCGCCCTGAAAGCCCTCGGTGTCGAGTTGCACGAGATGGAATCGCACGGCAAGACACAATATTGCTGCGGAGGCGGGGGCGGCGTATTCCTCATCGATGCCGCTGAGCCTCTGCGCCGCCGCACGTTCGAGATCAAGCAGCACCAGGTCGACGAAACCGGGGCCGACGCGTTGGTCACGACCTGCAACACCTGCCGGCTCAGTCTCTCGAGCGCTGGCCGCAAAGTCAATTGGAATACCCCGATCGAAAGCCTCGTCGAGCTCGTCGCCGCCAACCTCGCGGACACGCCATGAATCAAACTCAAACATCCACCAAGGCCCCCGAACCGGCCCCGGCCCCCGAACGCGTCGTCGTCGACCCCGTCACCCGCATCGAAGGCCATCTGCGCATCGAAGCCCGCATGAACGGCAACACCATCGCCGAGGCGTACTCCTCCGGCACGATGGTCCGCGGTATCGAGATCATCCTTCGCGGCCGCGATCCGCGTGACGCGTGGGCCTTCGCGCAGCGTATCTGCGGCGTATGCACCCTCGTGCACGGCATCGCCTCCGTGCGCTCCGTGGAAGACGCGCTACGGTACGAAGTGCCTTTCAACGCGCAGCTCGTCCGCAACCTGATGATCGGTGCGCAGTTCATCCATGACCACGTCATGCACTTTTACCACCTGCACGCGCTCGATTGGGTGGACGTCGTGTCTGCGCTGTCCGCCGACCCCGCGGCCACCGCCTCCCTGGCGCAATCGCTGTCGAGTTGGCCAAGATCCTCTCCCGGCTATTTCGCCGAAGTGCAGGGCAAGGTGAAGACTCTGGTGTCGAGCGGCCAGCTCGGCATTTTCGCCAAGGGCTACTGGGGCCACCCCGCTTACAAACTGCCGCCCGAGGCCAATTTGATGGCCATCGCCCATTACCTGGACGCCCTGGCCTGGCAGCGTGACGTCGCTGAATTGCACACCATCTTCGGCGGCAAGAACCCCCACCCGCATTTCCTGGTGGGGGGCACACCCAACCCGATCGACCTGGATTCCGATTCCGCGCTCAACGCCAAGCGCCTCTCGCAGGTCCGGGAAATCATCCGCCGGATGCGCGAGTTCGTGGATCAGGTCTACCTGCCCGATACCGTGGCGATCGCCTCTTTCTACAAGGACTGGGGCGCCATCGGTGAAGGTGTCGGCAACTTCATGAGCTACGGCGAATTCCCGGGACGCAAAGGCCTCAACGACCTCACCGGTCTCATGGTGCCCCGCGGAGTCATCCTGAATCGCGACCTCTCGACCGTACACCCGGTGGACTTGCACGAGGAGGCCCAGATCCAGGAGTTCGTGGCCCGCTCGTACTACGACTACACACCCGGCAAACAGACCGGCCTCCATCCCTATGCCGGGGAGACCACTTTCAATTACACCGGCCCGAAACCACCGTTCGACCGGCTCGATACCGACAGGAGCTACTCCTGGCTGAAGTCGCCCCGTTGGCAAGGTCACGTGGTCGAAGTGGGGCCGTTGGCACGTGTGCTGATGATGTACGCCACCGGCCACGCGCAGACGAAAGAGCTCGTCGACGCCACCCTCGCGAAACTGCAGCTACCCGTGCAGGCCTTGTATTCGACGCTCGGCCGCGTAGCCGCCCGCACGCTGGAGACCAAAATCATCTCCGACGCCATGCCGGGTTGGTATGATTCCCTCATCGCCAACATCAAGTCGGGAGACGACAAGACCCACAACGCGACTCTGTGGGACCCGCGCTCCTGGCCTGCCAAGGCCCAGGGTGCCGGCTTCATGGAAGCGCCCCGCGGCGCCCTGGGCCATTGGATCGTCATCGAGAACGGCAAGATCGCCAATTACCAGGCCGTGGTCCCCAGCACCTGGAATGCAGGGCCGCGCGATGCCGCCGGCAATGCGGGTCCCTACGAGGCCGCCCTGGTCGGCACGACACTCCATGATCCGGCGCAACCTCTGGAGATCCTACGGACCATCCACAGTTTCGACCCCTGCCTCGCCTGCGCCGTTCACCTCACCGACCCGCAGGGAGAGGAGTTGTTCAAAGTCCGGATCGTCTAGCCGCGAGAGCGCTGCGCAAGATCCCCAACGGATGGAAATTGACCACGTGCCGCGGCCACGTCAGCTCGCTCTTGTCACAAACGGTGGAGACGCTGAACCGGTTGATCTCCCCCCGCAGCTCCCGCGCCGCCGGGGATTCAAGCGTACCCCCCTGTTGCCGCAACAGCTCACGCAGCCGGCGCGCCGCGGCGATCCGATCGGAGACCGCGCGCGCCTGCTGCCGTGAGATGCGCCCATAGCGCAGCTTCAACAGGTTGAGCTTTTCGGCCGCGTCGTAGGTGGCATCGACCAATTGCGCCCGCGACATCCAGCGAGTCTCATAGTTGAGAATCCGCTCCCAGCTCGGCTGCACCAGCAACTGCCGGTGCTCCTCCAGCGTGCGTGCGAACAGCCGGTAGCCGAACCGCTCGGGCTGCTCGAAAATACGGCTGCCGGGGTCCACGAACGGCCCCATGGGCGAGATGAAACAGTTGAGCCGCCGGTCCGCCAGCTCGAACAGCCGCCCGCAGTAGTCCACGGTTCCCAGGACCGACTGGTACGTCTGCCGCGGCAGCCCGATCATGAAGAAGACATCGATGCGATGACATCTGCAGCGCAGAGCATCGCGCAGGAAAGACTCGAAGGCGGCGTTGTCGTATCCCGGCTCACCCTCCTGGGCGATGCGCACGTCGTGATCGTGGCTCTCCGGGCTGATCTCGAAACTCCAGTTCGGCAGGCAGCGGTCGATCTCGCCGAGATAACCGTGGGGCGGCAGATCGAACAGCTCGAAAACGAGCTCGTTGGTAATGCGCGCCGCGCGCAAACCGTCCAATACCGCGAGCGCGTAGGTCTCACCTGCCTGCAGCAGGTCCCCCGGAATCACGATGGGTCCCCGTGAGATCCGACTGATGTTCAGTACGTTGGCGACGAGACTCTCCGGCGTTCTGAACACCGGCCGGCTGCGCCGCGTGAGGTGAGTGCAGGTGGTGTGCGAGCTGCCGCAGGTGACGCACTCGTAGGCGCAGCCCTTTACCGGCAG
>DASZVD010000402.1:0-14688 GCA_035547375.1 Steroidobacteraceae bacterium | reverse complement strand
CGGACCCCGATCCTTTGCAGGATCTCTTCGGCGCGCGCCTCTACGGCGCCGCGCAGCAAGCTCTAGCGGACGGTCAGGTCGTTGACGTGCGCGTCCTCCAAAGTGGCGCCGTAGTTACCGGCGTCGTCAGCACAGGCGGATCGACGAAGCACCGCGTGTACATCCGCCGCGCGAACGGCGGCCGGAAAATCGAGGGCGAATGTAGTTGCAGCGAGCGCAGCCCCTGCATCCACATCGCGGCGGTCTCGATCGCGGCGGGCGCGTGCAAGGCCGAAGTCAGTCAACAACCGCCACGACTAACGGTGTCGGCGGCGCGGACTGCGTCGGTCGAGCGCCAGCGGCTGCTCTACACGCTCGAGCCCGCAACGGCGCTCCGGGTGGCAGTGTGGGTCGGTCAAAGCGCCGAAGCGCTGCAACCGTTTGCGCTTCGCTCGATATCCGGCGGCACCGACTTCCCACGTTATGTCGAGCCCCGCGACAAGGATATCTTGAAGGCTCTCGCCAACCTCGGGATCGAGGGCCCCTGGGACCTGACCGCGGCCCTGACGAGCGCCCTGCTCCCGGAAATTCTGGCAACCGGCCGCGCCTACTGGCAAACCGTCCGCGGCCGGCCTCTGCGGGCGGGCGCAGCACGGCGGCCGGATTTTGCATGGACGACGCTTCCCAACGGCGACCAACAGCTGCGCTGCCAGGCCGCCATCCACGTCGTGCTCACCGCCGAGCCCCCGATCTATATCGACCCGGCCGTCCCGGAGTGGGGCGCGCTCGAGCCGGCTCAGCCGCTCGATCTCCTGCGACGCTATTGCCAACTGCCGCCGGTCACGCCCGAGCAGGTGCCCGCGACCAACCAACGAATCTCCGCCGCCCACGCGAGCTTCCCCCAGCTGCAGACGGTGCAGGTGGAAAAGCATGCGCAATCCCGGCTGCGACCGCGATTGCAGCTGGCGGCCGGCCCCGGCGCAACTTTGTATTTCCTCTACAACGACGTCCCGGTCGACAGCAGCCGGCTGCAGGACGGTGGCGCGGCCGTGCGCCAGATGATGGACGGCGTCCTCCATGAAATCCCTCGCGATCACGCTCTCGAACGAGCCCTGCGGGCACAGCTCGCGCAGCTGTTGCCCGCCGCGGGCGAAGAGCGTGAGGGTTGGCTCGGATTCATGCTGACCGCGGTGCCAACACTGCGCGCAGCCGGCTGGGACATCTGCGTGGCCCCCGACTTTCCCTACACCGTGGCCACGGCGGACGACTGGTACGGCGATCTGGAGACCGATCGACGGCAAGGGTGGTTCAACCTGCGCCTGGGCGTCACGGTCGATGGAAAGCAGGTGAATCTGCTGCCCGCCCTCGCCCACTACCTGCAAATGACGCTCGCGGGAGGCCAGATTCCGCTGGCCGGCGGCCAGCAGGGCGAGAGCGTCCCCGCGGGCACCGCCGACCTTGCGACCGCCCCCGACAGCGCTGGCTGCCGGGTCGGTGAGCAATGGCTGGTGCGCCTCGACGACGGCCGTTATCTGCCGATCGGCATCGAGCGTATCCAACGCATCGCCAACACGCTGGTCGAGCTGCTCGACCGCGAGGGACTCACGAATCGAGAGGCCCTGACGCTCCCCATCAGCCATACCGGCCGCGTTACCCAGCTCGCGCGTGAGTTGGAGGGACCGGTGCTGCGGACGAGCGACACCGCACTGCGCGCCCTGCTGGATGACTTGCAATCCGGCGGCGGGGTCCGACCGCTGAGCGCGCCGCCGCGCTTTCAGGCCACGTTGCGTCCGTATCAGCAGGAGGGGCTGGGCTGGCTGCAATTCCTGCGTCGTCATCATCTCGGAGGCATCCTTGCCGATGACATGGGCCTGGGAAAAACCGTGCAGACGCTCGCGCACCTGGCGTACGAAAAGGCCGCGGGACGGTTGTGCAAGCCGGCGCTGATCGTGGCTCCGGTGAGCACCCTCGGCAACTGGCAGAACGAGCTGCACCGCTTCGCGCCGGAGCTTGCCGGGTTGGTGTTGCACGGCAGCCGCCGCCGGGAATCGTTCTCGCTCATCGGCAAGGTCGATGTCGTCATCACGGGCTACCCGTCGCTGCAACTCGACAGCGAGACGCTGCTCGCGCACGACTACTACCTCGTCATTCTCGACGAGGCACAAACCATCAAGAATCCGCGCGCCAAGGTTTCGGCGACGGCGCGCGCCTTGCGGGCCGACCATCGGCTCGCCCTGACCGGCACGCCGGTCGAGAACCACCTGGGCGAGCTGTGGTCCCTGTTCGATTTCGTCCAGCCCGGATTGTTGGGCGACGAGCGGCACTTCCAGCGGCACTACCGCACGCCCATCGAAAAGGACGGCAACCGGTTGCGCGCGCAGGCCCTCGCGCAACGCCTGGCGCCGTTTCTGTTGCGCCGGACCAAGGACGCGGTCGCCGCCGAGCTGCCGCCGAAGACGGAAATCGTCGAGACCCTGGCGCTCGATGAGCGGCAACGGGACTTCTACGACGGCATCCGCCTCGCCAGCCACCGCCACATCCAGGAAGTCGTGCGGCAGCAGGGACTGGCGCGCAGCCAGATCACGATCCTCGATGCTCTGTTGAAATTGCGGCAGGCGTGTTGCGACCCGCGCCTGCTCGAGGCCGGCGCGGGCCGCACCGACGTGCCCTCCGCGAAGCTCGACTGGCTGTCGACCGCCCTCCCCGAGCTGATCTCGGCAGGTCGCCGGGTGCTGCTGTTCTCCCAGTTCACATCCATGTTGGAGCTCATCGAGGCGGCCGTCACCGGCCTCGGCATTCCCTACTGCCTGTTGACCGGCGAGACCCGCAACCGTCCCGAGGTCATCGCCCGCTTTCAATCGGGTGCCGTGCCGCTGTTCCTCATCAGCCTGAAGGCGGGCGGCACCGGCCTCAATCTCACCGCGGCGGACACGGTCATCCATTACGATCCCTGGTGGAATCCCGCTGTCGAGGCCCAGGCCACGGACCGTGCGCACCGCATCGGGCAGGACAAGCCGGTGTTCGTCTACAAGCTGATCGCCCAAGGCACCGTGGAAGAAAGAATCATGCAGCTGCAAGCCGACAAGCACGCGCTGGCCCGCCGGCTCTTCACCGCCACCCCCGCGTCCTGGACGCCCGCTGACATCGAGGCATTGTTCGCACCGTGACCGCTGTCGACCCTTCATTGCAGGCCCAGGTAGACGCCCAGCTGCTCGAGCAAGGCGTGTTCGCCCCGCTGGAGCTGTTGTTCAACTGCGGAAGACTGTCGTACAGCGACTATGAGAGCTGGCGGCGCCGCGAGATCGAGCTCCTCGACCACGTCCTCATGGGCAACCGCGACAGGATCAAGGCGGAAATGGAGCAGGCTGCGAAGTACGCCCGCCGCATCGGATTGGTGGAGCAGCCGCAGGAATTCCTCGCGTGGCACACGAACGACGCCGCCGTCCCGTCCGCACCCGGTGCCGGCCAACACGACAAACCGCTGAGGATCAGCCTCGACGCGGACCTGCAGCGTCTCATCGGCAGCCGTTATCTGCGGGCCCAGAACGTACCGCAGATGGATCTCTTCTTCGACAACCCGATCGTCGCCGTCACGACCGGCATCGTCCGGGCGCTGACCAGCCGCAACCTGCCCGATGCCCAACGACTGTTGGACCAGCTCTATGCACAGGCGCCCAACCACGCCGACCTGGCCGCTTTCGACCAGTTGCTGGCCGCCCTGGGACGGCTCGGACACCCGCTCGAGGATCCCCGCGAGGAGCTGGCAGCCCTGACCGAGACGACTCCGACCGCCCGGCGGCTGCTCGGCGCGCAATGGCGCGACCTGATGGCGCCATTGTGGCGACAGCTGGCGGAAGCGCTCGCCGGCACGCCCTATGATGCGAACGAGCCTGCCCTGCACCGAAGTTTCGCCCTGGGTCAGGCGCAAGACTGGGCAGGCGTCAGCGACAGCGTGCTGTGCGAGCCCGACTGGCAACAACATGCGCAGCTGTGCCTGCGCCTGGCCGAGAGCGCCTTTCAGCGCCGGCGCCGGACGGAAGCACTGGCCGCTTGGTGTCAGGTGTGTTGGCGTGACCCGTCCTGCACGGCCGCTGCGGCAAGGAAGCTGCGCCAACAGGACCTGACGATCCTTTGGCAGAGATTCCTGGATGAGGAGTCCGAGCTGACGGAAGCCGATTTCCCGGCCTGGCTGTTGCTGCAGGAGCCGGGCCTCGCGCTGCAGCTGGCCGTCGATCTACCGCCCGGAGAAACGGCGGCCGAGGACGGTTATCGATGCGTGCATCGCTGGCTTCAGGCGCGGCGCGCCAAGCGCCACGGGGACGAGCTGGAGCTGCGGAAGACACTGCAGAGCCAGCATCCGCCACTGTTCGACCTGTTGAAACGGACGGTGTGAGCAGGCGCCCCCTGCGGGCCGCGCTATCTCACCGCACCGGCAACGAAGCGGCCGATATCCTGCGATAACTGCAGCCGCGTGGGCTGATCGCGGTACATCATGTGGCCGCCTTCGTAGCAGTGAGTGCTGAAGCGACGCGACAGGTCCTCCTCCAGCTTCGCCGCCATCCGGATGTTGCCCTCGCACATATTGAGCGAATCGTAACGGCCCGCGGCGACGAAGACCCGCAGGTCATGATCGATGCGCATCGCGTTCTGCAGCCACGGCTGCGAATCGGGCGGACCACCGCCCGCCTGCATCCGGGCCAGGAGCTGGGGTGTGATGTCCGTATGGTCATAGACCCAGCGCTCGCCCGTGCTGCGGCGCTCCGGTCCGGGGTGCGGCATGTAGCCGTCCTCAAGCCCGGTATAGGCCAGATCGGTGTTGTAGCCGAGCTCGTCCCGTAAATAGTCGCTGATGAGGCCTGGCCGTGCCGGATTCTGCGGCTCGGCGCCGGTGAGCCGCATGTCATAAGTGTCGAGCACCTTGCCGCGGTCTCCCGCGAACAGCCCCTGCAGGTACTCCTTGTTAGTCATAACCAGCGTCTGCGCATTGATCTGCTCCGCACGCACACCGGTGAAGCGGGCGAGGTCGGCGACGATCTGCGTTTTTTCCGCATCGCTCAGCCGATCGCGATGCTCGAGGGCGGGCAGGTACGTCGTCGTGAGCCACTCGTTGACCTGCCTCAAGGTCGCCTCGCGATCACGCATCAGGTCGGCGGCGAGCTTGTGATGAAAGAACGCGGTAGCGGTGCGCGCCGGGATATACATGGCATCGGAGAACTCGAACGGCATCTGCGAGCCCGGAATGCCGCCGGAGATCAGAATGGCGCCGGCGACCTTCTCGCCGCGCTCCACCAGGAGCTCCGCCGTTCCATTGACCCGCCAGGTGCCATAGCTCTCGCCGGCGAGATACAGCGGTTGGTGACGCGAGTGGAATTTCGCCCGGTAGGCGCGAATGAACTCGGCCGTGGCCGCGAAGTCGCCCAGGGTAGACAGGAACTCGCGATCGTACTGCGGCCGCGCCGGACGGCTGAAGCCCGTGCCGACGGGATCCATGAACACGAGATCGCTGGTCGCCAACAGGGTTTCGGCGTTGTCGACGAAGCCCGTGCGATCCAGCCGACGCGGGCCGAACATCTCCGTGTGCACGAGCAGCGAATTCGTCGTCGGGCCGCCATTCCAGATGAAGGTGAGCGGACGCGGCGCGGCTGTTGGGTTCGTGACGTACGCGACAAAGAATATATAACCGCGCACCTCGCCGCTTTCATCGTTGCGGATCGGCAGCCGGCCGGCGCGGGCCTCGTATTTCAGTACCCCGCCAACCGTCCTGACCTGATGATGAGTGACAACGATCGTCTCGTCACCGGTCACGAGCGGCAGCACCTCGTCGGCGCGCACGAGGTGCGGAGCTGACAGCACGGCAAGCGTCAGGATGAGTATCCGACGCGATAGGCGATGCAACATCGGGGGCCCTTTTTTGGAAGGTGAGCTTCAGGCACGCCCTGGCAGCTTAAGCCGTGGCCGGCGGATTTTTCTTGCCATTTTGGCTTCGAGCCGGCGTCTTCGCGCATTGTTTATGCGCCGGGACCCTCCGGCGGGCCCCACAACGAAAAGAAACTGCGCCGCCGTCTGCCTAGAATTTCAGCTGGTCTCCCCGGCCTGACCGCCCGCGTGCCACACAATCCGAAATTGCGAGAAGCGCTTCCGCGAGGCGGCGATCACTGATGAGAATCCGAGCCCTGGGTGCACCAGCCCTCCGCGAGCTGGCCTCACCAACACCCATTCTACCCGGACGCCCCCTGGCGGACGGCGTCCATGTCAATCTGGTAGGCTCCAGCAGCCGCAATGCTGCCGAGACGGACGACGAGCTGGTGAAGCGCGCGAAATTCTTCGTCGACTATCGCCCCTGCGCCCGCGCCCTGGCGGGCGAGCTCCTGATCCGGGTCGTGGAATCGTGATGCTGGACACCGATGCGGTCCGCGCGGCCTTCCCCATTCTGGCGCGTTGTGTCTACTTGAATACGGCCGCGGCCGGCCTCTCGTGGCGCGGCCAGGGCCGGGCTGCCGCCGAATTCTACGATTCCGGCAAGGCCAAAGGGATGGGCGGCGCCGACGAGTGGGCCGAGAAAGTCAACGCCGCGCGGGCGGAGCTGGGAAGCCTGATGCGCGTGGCGCCTCATTCGATCCAATTCCTCGGCAGCACGACCGAAGCGCTCAACCTCGTTGCCCTCAGCCTGCCCCTGAAACGGGGCGACCAGGTCGTCGTCGCGCAGGATGAGTTTCCGTCGGTCGTGCAAGCCTGGCTGGGTTGGCAGAACAGGGGCATCGAGCTCGTCCAGGTTGCCATCGCCGATGAGTTGGAACGCACCGAGGCGCTGTGCGCCGCAATCAATAACGGAGTGCGGGCACTCGCGGTCTCACACATCCACTGGCGCACCGGCACGCGCGTCGATCTCGAGAAGCTCAGCGCGCGCTGCCGTGAGTTCGATTGCCGCCTGATTGTCGACGGCGTTCAAGCCGTCGGCGCCGTGCCGGTCGACGCATCGCTCGCCGACGCATATTGCGCCTCCGTCTTCAAATGGCTGCTCTCCGGCTTCGGCCTCGGTTTCGTCACCCTAGGCGAACGACTCGCGGGCGAGCTGAGCCCGGTCTTGCGCGGCTACAACAATGAGCCGCCAAGCCGCTCCCTGCGCTATGGCCATTTGAACTACCCCGGCATCTATGCCCTGCTCGCCAGCCTCGAGTACCTGCGATCCGTCGGCTGGGACGCGATCCACCGGCAGGTCGACGATCTCGCACTCAGAGCCATTGCGTCATTGCGCAGCCGAGGCTTCCAGGTCATCACCCCGGTCCGCGATCGCGGCGGCATCATCTCCATCCAGCACCCGTCGGCGTCTACCCTGGTCCAGGCACTCGCCGAGCAGTCGATCCATGTCGAGGACCGCGGCGCGGTCATCAGAGCCTCGCCGCACTTTTATAACACCGAGGAGGACATCGACCGCTTCGTCAGCGCCCTGGCGCGCAGCGCGTGAGTGCGTCAGTCGAGCCAAGCCGGATCATGAACGGCAGACGGTGATTTCCCCGCAATGAAACGACAGCGATGGTGGGAAGGGGCGCGTATCGACGCGGGCACGCTCGGCTGGGCGACCGGCGAAATCGGGCTTGCGAGCTACGCGGGCGTCTCGAGCATCTACCTGCTGTTCTACGCGACGGAAGTGCTGCGGATTGCGCCCGCGACGGCCGGGCTGGCGCTCCTCGTTCCGCGCATCTGGAACATCATCGGCGATCCGATCGTCGGTTACCTGTCGGACCGTACTCGGACGCGCTTCGGCAGGCGCCGTCCCTACCTCCTGGGCGGAGCCATCGTCTGGGGCGCCGCGTTCTTCCTGCTGTTCAACCTGCCCAGGGTGGCCGACCCGCTCTGGCAGGCGCTGCTGTTCGGCGCCGTCTTCCTCCTGAACAACACCGGATTGACCCTCTATCAGGTGCCCTACTCGGCCATGTTGGCGGAGCTGACGCGGGACTACGCGGAGCGCACCAAGCTCGTCGCCTACAAGGAAGTGGCGGCCCGCGCGGCGATTCTCCTGACCTTGACCTGCGCTCCCTTGATCCTCGCCCGCGCGGCGACGCCGGCGGGAGGCTTTGGGAAGCTGGGCGCCGCGTTTGCCTGCGTCTATGTCGTCAGTGGACTGATCGCTTTTTTCGCGACCGCCCACTCGCCTGCGACGCAAGCCACCGAGCATCACGGGCGCATGACGTTGCAGCTGGCGCCGCTCGTCGAAAATCGTCCCTTCGCCTTCGTGACCCTCTCCTTCCTGTTCGTGAACCTGGGCGACGCCGTCTTCAGCGGCTCGCTGGTGTACTACGTGACCGAGGTCATGCACCGCAACGCGGCCCTGATCGGCGTGCTCTACCCGGTCGGCTCGGTGACGGGAATTCTTTGCACGCCGCTGTGGACCCTGGCCGCCAACCGCTTCGGCAAGACGTTGCTGTGCCGCATCGCGCTCGGCATGAATGCCTTGGTCTGCGTGCTGCCCATCTTCTTCCCGCCGGGCGCCTCCTGGCTCATGTATCCCTTCATGTGCCTGTACGGCCTGTTCAACACCGGAGCCCGGCTGCTGCCGAGCGCCATGGTGCCCGACACCGTCGAGCTCGACCAGCAGCGCACCGGCGAGCGGCGTGAAGGCGTCATTTTCGGGCTGTTCGTCTTCGCCCAACAAACGGGATTCGCGGCCGGCGGCTTCGTGCTGTCACTGCTGCTGACGCTGGCGGGCGTGGGCGCCGGCCTCGCGACGCCGGGCCGGGTGACCGGCATCGTCATCTGCTTCACGGCCGCGGCGGCCGTCCTCTATGGGCTGGCGTTCCTCGCCATCCTCGGCTACCGATTGAATCACTCCCAAATCAACCCTCTCGCGGCGGAGTCCGAATGAAACTCAAAGTCCGGTTGTCTGTCCTGGGCGCTGTGTTGGCTCTCAGCGCCTCCCTGGGCGCGCTCGCTGACGAGGCTCCGCTCCACCCGCGAAACTTCGTAACGACACATACCGGCACCTTCGGTGGCACGGCACTGACATACGTCACGACGGCGGGCGACACGATTCTGACCGATGCGCACGGCGCACCCGCCGCGGCGCTCTTCTCGTTCTCCTACGTTCGCCAGGGAGTCAAGGACGCGGCGAACCGGCCCGTTCTTTTCATATTCAACGGCGGCCCGGGCTCCTCATCGCTCTGGATCCACATGGGCGTCCTGGGACCGCGCCGCATCGCAGCGGACGACCCCGCCCATCCGGTGACGGTCGGGCCATTCCATACCGTCGACAATCCGCTGAGCGTTCTCGACATTGCGGATCTCGTTTTCATCGACCCCGTCGGCACGGGCTTCAGTCATGTTGTTGGTGCGGGCAAGACGGAGGACTACTACGGAGTCACTGAGGACGCCCGTGCAACCGCGCAGTTCGTGGTGGCGTGGCTCACGAAGAACCACCGGTGGAACTCACCAAAATACGTCCTGGGCGAGAGCTACGGCACGACTCGGGCCGCGGTGCTCGCCAAGGCTCTCGCGGGCGGTCCGTTCGGCGGCGGCAACCTGCCGGGCGTCAGCCTCAACGGCATCGTATTGCTCGGAGTCCACCTTGGAGGTGTCGGTGAGGACGCCGCCATCCAGTCGCTGCTGCCGAGCCTGGCCGCCACGGCCTGGTACCACGGCAGGATCGACAAGAAGGGACGCACCTTCGATGCCTTCCTGAGCGAGGTTCAGCAGTTCGCCGCCGGTGACTATGGCGCCGCGTTGTACGCAGGCAGCCGCCTCCCCGAGCCGCAGCGCCAGGCCATCGCTGCCCAGCTCGCGGCCTACACCGGCCTGTCCGCCTCTTTCGTTCTCGAGCACCACCTGCGTGTCTCCTCCGATGACTTCGCCGGCGAGCTGCTGAGGGATCGTGGCCTGGATGTAGGCAAATACGACGCCCGCTATACGCTCGCTCACGCGGGCAGCGGCGGCGATCCGGTCGCTGACGATCCGGCGATGGGCCAGTATTCCCCGGGCTTCATAGCGACCTTCAACGAATACCTGGAGTCCGACCTCGCAGTCACGCTCGAGCAGCGCTACGAGGTCATTGCATTCGCCGCGGTCAACTCACGTTGGAACTGGGGCCATGGCACGTCGGAAGCGCACGGACCGGAATTGGCCGCCGCGATGCGGCGAACCCCCGGCATGCGACTGATGGTCGGCTCGGGATACTACGATCTGGTGACGCCCTTCGCGCAAGCGCGCTACCAGATCGACCATACCGACGCTCCGCTCGACCGCGTGGCATTCAAGAACTACGAGTCGGGGCACATGGCGTATCTCGGCGAGGCCGCGGCTCGCGCCTTTGCGCAGGACCTGCGCGACTTCATCCGCCGCTGAGCCCCCGCGAGCCGTCGCTGAGCTCCCGCGCCGGAGTCAACGGGGGCAGCGCGGCGAACGGCTCGATGCCGAGCGCCCGATAGATTTCCGCCGGGTAGTAGATGACGCCGTCCTTCATGACGAGCTCGATCTGCCGGATGGCGCTGATGTCCCTGGCGGGATCCCCCGGAACCAGAAAGAAATCGGCGCGCTTGCCGCGCTCCAGGCTCCCATACAGCTGATCGCGGTGCAGGTATTGATCGCAATCGAAAGTCGCCACTCGCAGCACTTCCGCCGGCGTCATGCCGAGCTTCGAGTACAACTCGAGCTCACGGTGAACCGTGAACCCGGTAGCGTCATCCGTGCCGGGCCACAGGCGGATCCCCTCGCGGTGCAACAGAGCCAGAGTGTCCATCACCTTGGCGAACGCCTTGTCGTAGCGCGCCTTCTCCGCGTCGTCCTTGAAGGGCACGAACGAGCGCTTGCGATAGCGCTGATAGCCGATGGGCATGTGATCCAGATACGCCGCATCGCCGGCGGCCACCTGACCGGCCCGGCTCAGCACGAGGCGCTCGACGATCACGGCCGTCGTATCCAGTCCCGTGTCGCGGCTCTTCATGAGATCGATCGTATGACGGACCTTGGGGCCGGCAAGATCGAGATCGGCGGCACGGGCCATTGCCGTCAGGCGTAGCGGCGTGCGGGTATCCTCACCCGGCGCCAGCAACCAACCCAACATGAGTTGGTTCACGTGGGTCACTTCGTCGTACCCGTCCTCGATCATCCGGTCCGGGGTCGTGAATGCGGGCACGTGCCCCACCACCCGCAATCCGAGCCTGTGAGCCTCGGCCGCCAGCGGCTCGACCCACTCCGGATTCATGGAGTTGTAGATCTTGATCTGCAGGTAGCCGCGGTCCGCGTACCAGTGCACGTCGCGCAGCCCTTCCTCCAAGGTCTCCGGAATGAAGCCGTTACGCGCGGAGTACGGGCTGCGCCCCTCGATGAAGCCGGAAGGAATGATATGCGGGCCGGGCAGTTCGCCCGCGTCGAGCCGCTTCATCAGATCCAGCAGCACGAAATTGATATTCCCCATGTCGCGCACCGAGGTAACCCCGGCGGCGAGGTAGAACGGACCGCTCCACAGCGAATTGTGTGAGTGCATGTCGTGGAGCCCGGCCACCACTGTGCCGCCACCGCCGTCGATCATCACTTCGTCAGGGTGCGCGGGAGCACCGGTCTCGGGCTCGATCGTCGTAATCCGGCCCCGGAAAACCACGACCGACACCGGCCCGCCGGTCGCACGCGAGTATGGATCGAACACGTGCACATTTCGAATCCGCACCGGCGTCTCGTAGGCGTGCGCGACACGCTTCTGCATGGCTTGCAGGAGCTCGAGGGTCAGCGACTCGCCGAGGAGCTTCAGCGATGCGTATTGTTTCTCGTAACCCTCCCTGACGACGATCTCGCCCGACAGGTGTGCGAACAATCTCCCCTGCCCGTCCAGCAAAAGGATTTCAGGCGTGAGGTCGACGCCGCTCAAGAGGTAAGCCTCCACTTGCGTCTTTTGTGCACCTTCGCCGACGCTGACGGGTCGCAGCTTCTCCAAGCGCAAACGGCCCGCAGGCAGCACGTCCAGCACGCCGCCGGGAGCGTTCGTGAGCAAACGCGCGTAGAGTCCGAGTGCCCAAGGGCTGGCGTCGTTACCGATGTAAAGCCGGGGCGCCGGCGCGGGAGCCTCGCCTTTATCCGCCTGGCTTACCCAGCTCTCCACACCGTTCTTCCAGCTCGCGTGCTCGCTGACGGGGCCGCCCATCAGCGAGGTTCCCTCGATGGACCACTCCACCGGAATCCCGTTCGAGCCAAGCACCAGATGCTCCTTGTGCTTCGGTCCGCGGCCGTTGTCGCTGA
This sequence comes from Steroidobacteraceae bacterium, assembly GCA_035547375.1. Taxonomy (GTDB): domain Bacteria; phylum Pseudomonadota; class Gammaproteobacteria; order Steroidobacterales; family Steroidobacteraceae; genus 13-2-20CM-66-19. The sequence continues at coordinate 2,487 of DASZVD010000402.1, read as the reverse complement.
CCGCGTAGTCGATATCGATCGTCGCACCGTTTCGGACGGCGACCACGTGCCCGACATTCTCGCCGTTGGCCACGACGGAGAAGCGCTCCGTGGTTCCCGCCTGCGCGGCGGCTCCAACTCCCAACAGGGCGGCCATGGCCGCTCCCAGAATCGATTTACGCATGTTCAATCAGATTCCGCACTTGTTATCGGGCACGCCGGGCACGCGCCGCCATTGGTACGCCTCGGTCGTCTCGCCACGAGGCAGATAGGTGATCGGGATGACGACCCCATCGCGCCGGACCTTCCAGGTGATGGTGGCCTTCTGATCACCCTGCACCCTGTCGAGCCCGACGACCTGCGTGATCTCGTCGCCCTCACGCAGGCCTGCGGCGGCGGCGGCCGATCCCGGCACCAATCCCCGGACCAGACGCGGCTGTGTCGTGAGCGACTTGCCGTCGAAACCGAGCTCGAAGCGGCGGAACTGCCCTGTCGTGCGCGCGAAGCACGGCCCGAAGGCGTCCGAATCGGGCAGCATGACTCCACCGGCCAACATCGAGTCATAGGTGGATCTCGCCGCCGCCATGCCGATCTCCTGGCCGACCCGCTCGACCCAGCCCGCGCCATCGAGGACCTCGCCCTGCCGGCCGCGCCGCACCAGCTCGAGAATGAGGTCGTCCAACGAGCGCTTGCCGCCTGATGCCTTGCGGATCTGCGCGTTGACGACGGCGAAATAAAACATGCCGCGGTCGTAAGGCAGCACTCGGATCCGGGTGTCTTCCCAGAAACGCTTGCCGATCTCGTCGTTCGGCGCCCCGATCAGGCTGTTGGTGTAGTACCGGGCCGCAGTCTCGTTCAGGTCATCGAGAAAACGTTGCGGGCTGAGCAACCCGGCGCGCAGGGGCAGGACCCGCTGATAGAAGACCGCCGTGCCCTCGGTGAACCACTGAGTGGGGAAGCCTTCGGGCCGCAGCCGTGGGCCCCAGGTGTGCAGCATCTCGTGCGCGAGTGTGAGCTCGAGATCGTCCGCCCGGGTGGCGCCGTCATAGGTCGCGACGAAACTCTTGGGCAATTCCACTCCACCGCCGGGGTTCACCGGATTCGAGCGCATGAAGATCCGGAACGGCTGGGAAGGATCGCCCGCGAAGAACCGCGTATACCAGGCGTTCAGTTTTGCGGTCCACGCCATGACCTGCCTGGCATCGAACGGCGGCTCCCCCAGCCAGGCCGATGCGAAGCCGCCGCGCGGCGCCTTCGCCGGATAGCGATGCAACGCTCCTGCCATGAAATACGCCTCCTTGAGCGTGTCATCGTCCAGACTCGACAACGCCGCGGCGTTCGGTCCCGCACCCGACAGATCCCAACTCAACTGCACGCGATACTTGACGGCCGTCGCCGGCAGGACCAGAAATGAGCTGCCCGCTCCGGAGAAACCACCCGCCTCGGTGCGCAGACCAAACGGTGGCCCGGACCCACGCACCTGCGGAGCATTGTCGATCGGCGCGCGATACTGAACGCGCAAGGTTCCATGCACGGGCCTCGAGGCCGTCCAGTGCCGGAAACCAGCGGGATCACTGTCAGGGTCGTCGTGCGTGGTGAGCGGCACCGCTCCCGACGAATCCGTTGCAGACAGATCGGTGATCTTCCTGGCGACGCTTTCGACGTTCGACGTCACGAGCGGCAAGGCGAGCAACGGCTGCCCGAGCGGCACATCGAGACCCTCCACGGTTTCCGTGACATCGATGAAGTCGATGAGCCGGTCCCTGGATACCGGCGCCAGCTTGATGTGTACGCTCAACGTGTCCGCGGGTGCGAGAGCCGCGGCCGTCGCATTCGCCACGAATTTCCTCACGACTTTAGAACCGCTCGCCAACGCGGCCTCCCCCTGGAACGCCGAGTGTGGAGCTGCGAAGGCCTGCAGGCTGACGCGGTCCAACGGCACCCCGGCGTGCAGGAGCGCATAACGCGGCGCCAACAAAGGCACGGCCATGTCGTAATAGCCGCCTACCAGCAGGAGCCGCACGCGTGGCCGCCTGGCCATGATGCTCGCAATGTTCGCTGTTGGATTGACATAGAAGCGCGGCTCCCCTGGCGTGTGCTCTTGCCAGTTCCACTTGAAGTTGAGATCGAGTGACAGCGAGAGATAGTCGCGCGAGGTGTGGACCCCCAGCTCGTTCTGCAGATAGGCCTTGATCGGCGCGGACCGGATGACGTTCGTGGCGCCCAGCCCCAGTGCCGGATCATTGGCCGCCGCGGGGCGATCCGGAAGCTTGCCGGGGTCCGGCTTCGGCACGGTCACCCGGGTATCGAGCCGGCCGACCAGTCGTCCCTGCCCCTCGAGCAGCTTTTCCAGGAAGTCCTGGCTGTCGATGCGCAGATTGGCGGCGGCGATCGTCTGCGCGGGCAGCCCGATGAGTGTCGCCATGCGCGCGGCCATTCGCTCACGCTCCGGCGCCGGCAGCTCATCGCCCTGCTGCAGCGCAACGGCATACTCGGATTGCGCGAAGC